>CAZUWM010000012.1:0-33341 GCA_964624155.1 uncultured Planctomycetales bacterium | reverse complement strand
ACCGATTACAAAACCATCCTCGAATTCACCTGCCAATGACACTAGCTATCAACCTTATTTTAGCGGTAATTATCGCATGGGTCGTCTATAGGTGGGAGTCGAAACTATGGGCGGCGGTACTGCTTATCCCGGGACTTACGGTTGGGGAAGTTCATTTGATAAATTTTCTACAGAAGCGCATGGGTGCGCCTCAAATACGTGCGAGTGCTGAAGAGAAAACTTCATCGATAAAAGTTGCTCTCGATGTTCAAAAATCCTTTGTTGAAACGATCAGTTTAAAATTACCAGTTTTGGGAAAGATTTCATCCATTGTCGATGACAATTCGACAGCAGACGCTGCCAGGATGACCTCATACGTCATCGGTCCTCAACGACCTAGGTCGATGAATTGGGCGGAGCTTCTTATCGAGAACGTCAGATCGCCCGCTAGGCTTGAATACAAAATCTTGTTCGATCGGGTTCCTGGAGTATCGGTCCCAGGGGTGACCGATAGATTTCAACTTGCCTACGTTTGGAATCATCGAGGAGATCGCGTGTCCCCCCAACCCGTATGGATCGCGTATGGCGCGAGGGGCGAACAGGTCGAGAAGCCAGACCATAAATTCCAAGGTGGTCTCATCTTCGAGGACGTTTCTAACGAAATCACCTCATCCGATGGCGTTAAGAGCCTATCTCGGGCAATGACTAGAAAACAAAAAATCGACCAGGAGCCCCTCAGCGAGCGACATCACACTAATAGATGAATGGCTGGTACGCTATGGATCGTGGGGACGCCGATTGGGAATTTGAAAGACGTGTCGGCGAGGGCGGTGGGCAATGCGGGGACATGAAACCTGATTCTGGCGCGTGTTGGATGAGGTGGGAAACGGTGCTATACTCTTACTGATATGAAGACGAGGAACGGAAGGTCTGTGGGGAAGCGAGCATATGCGGCGACCGCAACGCCGAAGCAGGCGAGGGCGTTTGTGCGTTGCTCCATTCCTCGGATCGTTGCCGCATTCCCCAAGGTCGAACGGATTATCCTCTTTGGCTCCTATGCCTCCGGTCGCCCCACGCGAGACAGCGATATTGACCTCTTCATCGTCATGCCGACGAAGCGGCGGTGGAGCGATCGGGTGCGGATGGTCCAGGCGCTCTTCCCGGAGCGTCCCGCACCGCTCGACGTGATCGTACGGACGCCGACCGAGGTCCGGCAGCGACTCACCTCCTACTTCTGCCCCTTTACGCGAGAGATCCTCCAGAAGGGCCGGGTCGTGTATGAAACTCCGCCGAGACGTTCGTGACTGGGTGGCGAAAGCAGAGCAGGATTTCGCGGTCGTTAAGACACTAGCCCGAAAACGCCGTCCCGCGGTCCATGACGCAGTCTGCTTTCATGCGCAGCAGTGCGCCGAGAAGTACTTGAAAGCCCTGTTGACGCGTGAGCGCGTCGCGTTCCCCAAGACGCACGACCTCCTCGACCTGTTGGAGCTTGCGAAGCGCCGCGAGGCTACCCTCGACTTACTTCGTCCGCATCTGACGTACCTGGAACCCTACGCCGTCAACCTACGCTATCCAGGCGAATTCGCCACCCGCGTGGAAGCCAGACGTTCCGTCCACCTCGTGTCAGACGTGCGCGAAGCCGTTCGGCGGCTCCTGAGCCTTCCCTGAGATGGGTTCAACACGAAAGCCGCAAGCAGACATCTCCAACCCCACGCATGATGGATGAGCGGGACGCTGTGGGTCGTGGGGACGCCGATTGGGAACCTCAAGGATGTGTCGGGGAGGTCGATTGCCGGGGAACCTGGTTACAAGTAAATATTACTATTTAGCTTGAAAAATATGTTTTTAGCATGTATCCTCTTTTGAGGGGGTGAAGCGACAATGGAATCCACAGTGACAGAACGAGGGCAGACGGCTATTCCTGCCGCCTTGCGAAAGAAATACGGCTTGAAGGCTCACATGAAACTCGTGTGGGTGGATACCGGAGGGGGCATCCGCGTTGTTCCCGTTCCCGATGACCCGATCAAGCATTTCAGGGGGATGTTCAAAGGTCTGGGGCTCACCGAGAGTTTGATAAAAGATCGCCGGGAGGACTTCGAGCGTGAGCAGCGGACCCACAGGCGGCGATAAGCCTCGCTATCTTCTCGATACCTCGGCGCTGTTGACGTTTTCTGGTGACGAACCCGGCGCAGACGCCGTAGGCATCTTGTTGGCGAAGGGGCGACGAGGCGAGGTCCGACTCTACGTGTCCTTCATCAGTGTGACGGAGGCGGGCTACAAAGCCTACCAGGCACGTGGTGAAGATGGCTTAGCCACTTTGCTGGCTTCCTTACAACACCTCCCAATCGCTCGCGTGGACGTCAGCGACGAGCTCATTGCCTTAGCTGCACGAATGAAAGGGGCGTATCGGATGTCGCTGACCGATGCGTGGGTGTTGGCAACCGCGAAACAGCTTCACGCCACCTTAGTTCACAAAGACCCAGAGTTTGAGCAGGCGGCCGAAGAAGTCCAACTTCAACCCCTCCCTTACCGACGCGGCTGATGAATGGATGGGCGGAAACCTGTATGTGGTCGGCACGCCGATTGGGAATTTACAGGAGCATCAGATGCAGGCATCGCAGATTTTGAAGAGGGACCGCGAAGAGATCGTCTTGCTGTGCAAGCGCATGAAGCCTGAAGCCAGGCTCGTCGCCTTTCTTCAGCATTCCCAACTGGTTCATCGGATGTACCAAGCAGGGCTGGACTATCGCTCTAGGCTATCGCCCTCGCGCAAGAAGAGAAGAATAGTAGAGAGATGATGAAAGCCACCGGCCCCGGGCAATCTGCACTGCTGCTGCTGGACGTGATCACCGTGTTGAATAAACGGCAGATCCCCTACGCGATTATCGGTGCGTTTGCCGCGTCGTTTCATGGCATTGTCAGGGCGAGCATGGATGCGGATGCCTTGATTTCCTTGAAGGCCGTCCAAGCGGATGTTCAGGCGTTGACGGGGGATCTCCGCAAGGCCGGTTTAAAGCCCTCCTATAGAAAAGGGGACGCGCGCGATCCCGTGGGTGCTGTGGTGAATATCGAGGACGGCTTTGGGAATCGAGTTGATCTGCTGATGACGATTCGGGGGATGACGGACGCCGTGTTCTCCCGGGCCATTGAGGCCGAGTTTATGGGGACTCAGATTCGCGTAGTCGGTATTGAAGATTTTATCGCGATGAAGATTTTCGCGGGAGGCCCGAAGGATTTGGGTGACGTCTCTGGCGCGTTGAAAGTTTCTTACGACCGTATCGATCGGACGTTGCTGAAAAAGTTAGTCCAGCCGTATGGGAAAACTGCACTGGCGACGCTAGAATCCTTGCTGAAAGATGCGAGCGCAAGGTGAACCCCGTACCACGGCCTCACGGCCGTGGCTTCCTAAGATTCCCTTCAGGTTGACCACCGTTCCTCCCCGCCCTCACGGGTGGGGCTTCCCCGTGGTACGATGAGCGGGACGCTGTATGTGGTCGGCACGCCGATTGGGAATTTGAAAGACGTGTCGGCGAGGGCGGTGGAGACGCTCAAGGGCGTTGACGTGATCGCGTGCGAGGATACGCGGCAGACAGGGAAGTTGCTCGCGCATTATGGCATCAGCAGGCCGCTGACGAGTTTGCACGATCACAACGAGCGGCAGCGGACGCCGCAGCTCATCGAACAATTGAAGTCCGGCCGGTCGATTGCGCTGGTCTCCGACGGCGGAACGCCGTTGGTGTCGGACCCTGGCTGGTACCTGGTGCGCAAGGCGATTGACGCCGGCATCGCGGTGTCGTGGATTCCTGGCGCGACTGCGCTGATCGGCGGGCTTGTGCTGTCCGGACTGCCGACGGAGCGGTTTGTGTTTGAGGGGTTTCTCCCCGCCAAGGCGGGGCAGCGGCGCAAGCGGCTGGAAGCGCTGAAAGACGAAGAGCGCACCGTCGTCATCTATGAGTCGCCGCATCGCCTCCTTAAAACGCTTCACGAGATACGAGGTACGATCGGTGATGTTCAAGCCGCTTGTGCGCGTGAGCTGACCAAGATGTTCGAGGAAGTCCGCCGCGGCCTCGTGAGTGAATTGATCGCGCACTTTTCCGCCACAGGCGGATCCGCCTCTGGCGGAGAGCACAGGGCTCCTAAAGGAGAATTTGTCATCGTGCTTTCAACTCGAAACTCTTAACTCGCAACTCATGAACTCGATTCATCCCAGTGCCGTCATTGGCAAGAACGTAAAGCTCGGCGAGGGCAACGAGATCGGGCCGGGCTGCGTGATCGAAGACGGCGCGGTGCTCGGGGCGCGGAACCGGCTGTGGATGAACGTCTACGTGGGGCCGGGCACGACGATCAGCGATGACAACCAGATTCACATGGGCGCCGTGGTCGGACACCTGCCGCAAGACCTGGCGTTCAAAGGCGGAGCGACGTTTACGAAGATTGGCAGCCGAAACACGATCCGCGAATACGTCACGATCCACCGCGGCACCAAAGAGGGAACCGCCACGGTGATCGGTGACGACAACTTCTTCATGGCGAATGCCCATGTGGCGCACAACTGCCAGATCGGTAACAAGGTCATCCTGGTGAACCTGGCCAGTCTGACCGGCTACTGTGTCATCGAAGACGGGGCGTTTCTCTCCGGTATGGTGGGACTGCATCAGTTCACGAGGGTGGGGAGACTAGCGATCATCAGCGCCCTGTCGGCGGTGAATAAAGACGTGCCACCATACATGATGTGCGGCGGGCGGCCTGGCGTGATCCAGGGGCTCAACGCGGTGGGCTTGCGGAGGGCCGGATTCTCGCCGAGCATCCGTGAGGATATTAAGCACGCCTACAAGCTGCTCTACCGCTCCGGCCTGAACGTCTCGCATGCGCTGGAGGCCATCGACCGCGAGTGCCGCACCGAGGAAGTCAAACACCTCGCGAGCTTTGTCCGCGCCTCCGAGCGCGGCATCTGCGCTGGAATCTCAGGTGACGCGGTGGAGGGGGAAGAAGAGTCGCTGCTTCCCCGCAAGACCCTCCGGGAAACTTCCGAAAAATCGGCTTGACCGAAGGCCATTTCTTTGATAGAATCATTTCACGTTCGTCACCTTTAAACCTCGTCCTGAGAGACGGGAAAGGGAACGATGGCCGCACAACCTGCTCGACCAACCCATGCAAGCTCCGAGGACATCGGAGCTGTTTTTATCCCCTCTCGAGTCGTCCGCGAGAAAGCCCAGGTGCTTGACGCTGAGGCGCTCCGACGAACGCTGGTGCGTATCGCCCATGAGATCATCGAGCGCAACAAGGGTACGCAGCAACTTGCCTTGATCGGCATCCGCACCAGGGGGGTGGTGTTGGCGCAGCGCCTGGCGAAGGACATTGAGCGCATCGAAGGGCAAGCGATCCCCGTCGGGGCGCTGGATATCACCCTCTATCGAGACGATCTCTCCCGCATCGCGCCCAATCCCGTCGTGCACGCCACCGACATCCCTTTCGACATCACCGACCTGCGCCTTGTGCTGGTGGACGACGTGCTCTTCACGGGGCGCACGATCCGCGCGGCCCTCGACGCACTCATTGATTTCGGCCGGCCCGTGGCCATTCAATTGGCCGTCTTGGTGGACCGCGGCCACCGGGAGTTGCCGATCCGCGCGGATTACGTCGGCAAAAACATCCCGACCAGCTTGAACGAGCGGGTCGAGGTCCGCTTGCAGGAAACGGACGGCACAGACGAGGTTATGCTGGAGGACACGAACGATGGCTGAGACCGCCGTCATCACGCCAGAGAGGGTTCAGGCCGCGCAGTGGACGAAGAAAGACTTGCTCGGCTTACGGGAGCTCTCCGCTGAGGAAATCCGTCTCGTGCTGACAACCGCCGAGTCATTCCGAGAAATTTCGCTTCGTCCCATCAAGAAAGTTCCCGCCCTGCGTGGGAAGACCGTGGCAAACCTGTTCTTCGAGCCGAGTACCCGCACGCGCACCTCCTTCGAGTTGGCCGCCAAGCGGCTCTCCGCCGACATCCTCAACATCGCTGCCTCCACCTCGAGCATCACGAAGGGTGAGACCATCCTCGATACCATCAAGAATCTCGAAGCGCTCAAGGTCGATATCATCGTGATTCGCCACGCCGCAGCCGGCGTCCCGCAGATGATCGCGCGGCGGGCCCACGCCTCGGTGATCAACGCGGGGGACGGCGCACATGAACACCCGACCCAGGCCCTGCTCGATTTGCTGACCATCCAGGAGAAGAAAGGACGCCTTGAGGGCTTGAACGTGACGATTCTCGGGGATCTGGCGCATTCGCGGGTGGCGCGGTCCAACATCTGGGGGTTGACAAAGCTGGGTGCGCGCGTGACGGTCTGCGGGCCGCCGACGTTGATACCGGTACAGATGGAGCAGTTGGGTGTCCACGTTACGTGTGACGTCGTCGAGGCGCTTCGCAGCGCGGACGTCCTGATGTTGCTGCGCATCCAGCACGAACGCCAGGAAGCGACCCTGGTCCCCAGCCTGCGCGAGTACCGCTTGCGCTATGGGATTGACCGCGACCGACTCAAGCTCGCCAAGCCGGATGTGTTGATCATGCATCCTGGGCCGATTAATCGAGGAGTGGAAATCGACTCCAGCGTGGCGGACGGTCCTCATTCGGTCATTTTGGATCAAGTGACCAACGGGGTCGCCGTGCGGATGGCCGCGCTGTATCTCGTCTCCGGGGCGTCGAACAAACTCAACGGGTCGGATCAGGAATGACCCACGCGAACTCGCTGCTGATCCTCGGAGGCACCGTCGTCGATCCCGCCACCAAGCGGGACGGCCGGTTCGACCTCCTTATCGAGGACGGCCTGATCGCCGACGTGCAACCCTCCGCCGCTCTTCGAGCTTCGGAGAGGCCTCTGCGAAGCCTTGGCGAAGCAGGGGCTGCCTTGAAGGTACGCGATGGGATTGACGTGCTCGATGCGAAAGACACGCTGATCCTACCAGGATTCGTCGATCTGCATGTGCACTTCCGCCAGCCAGGACGCGAAGATAAAGAGACGATTGAAACCGGATCGAAGGCTGCGGCTCGCGGGGGGTTTGTCGCCGTCTGCCCGATGCCCAACACCGATCCAGTGGTCGACCACGGTGGGGCTGTTGAGTGGGTGGTCCAGGAGGCCAAACGCGTGGGGCTGGTGGATGTCCACCCGATCGGGGCGCTCACGCGCGGCCAGCAGGGACAGGAGCTGACCGATTTCGGCGAATTGTTCGAAGCCGGCTGCGCGGCGCTCTCTGATGACGGCAAGCCGTTGATCAACCCCGTGCTGATGCGGCGCGCCCTCGAATACTCGAAGGTGTTCGGCCGTCCGGTGATCCAACATGCGGAGGACCCGACGTTAAGTGCCGGCGGCGTGATCCATGAAGGCCTGGTGTCAACCACCCTGGGGTTGCGGGGGATTCCTGCCGCTTCCGAATCAACCATCGTGGCGCGCGATCTGGCGCTCGCCGCCTTGACGGGTGGCTGGCTTCATGTGGCGCATGTTTCGTGCGCCGAGTCGGTGGAGTTGATCCGCCAAGCCAAACGCCGAGGCATTCATGTCACGTGTGAAGTCACCCCACACCATCTCGCGCTCACCCAGGAGGCGGTGGAAGGC
This sequence comes from uncultured Planctomycetales bacterium, assembly GCA_964624155.1. Lineage (GTDB taxonomy): Bacteria > Omnitrophota > Gorgyraeia > Aquiviventales > Aquiviventaceae > CAZUWM01. The sequence goes on along the minus strand of CAZUWM010000012.1, from coordinate 25,758 downwards.
TTCCGCACCGAGGCCAAAGTCAACCCCCCGCTGCGCAGCGAAGTCGATCGGCTGGCCCTCATCGAGGGTCTGAAGGATGGCACGATTGATTGCATTGCGACGGATCACGCGCCGCATACGGATTGGGAGAAAGAGGCCGATTTTGACTCGGCCCCATTTGGGATCAGTGGATTGGAGACGGCACTCGGGGTGTGCGTGACGGCCTTGATCGAACCCGGACATCTGTCGTGGGGCCAGCTGGCCCAGGCGCTTGCCGTCAACCCGGCGCGGATCGCCGGCATCAACGGACATGGACTCGCGAAAGGGCATCCGGCGAATCTCACGCTCATCGAGCCGAAGGCTGAGTGGACCGTGGATCCGAAACGCTTTGTGTCGAAGGGGACCAACACGCCATTTGCCGGGCAGCGCGTCACAGGCCGTGTGGCCAAAACGATTCGTCGAGGGATCATGGTGAGCGGAGTCGAACCATGACGGAACGACCCGCATGGCTCGTGTTAGAGAACGGCACGGCCTTCCGTGGTCGATCCATCGGTGCGGAGGGAGAGACGCTCGGGGAGGTCGTGTTCAACACCTCGCTGACCGGCTACCAAGAAATTCTGACCGATCCGTCCTACAAAGGCCAGTTGGTCTGCATGACGTACCCGCACATCGGCAACTACGGCGTCAACGAAGAGGATGTGGAATCACACCGGCCGTGGGCGGAAGGCTTTATCCTCCGCGAGCTCTCGCCCGTGGCGAGCAACTTCCGAGCCCAGATGGCGCTTGAGGCGTATCTGAGGCAGCACCGGATCGTCGCGATCGATGGGATTGATACGCGAGCCCTCACCCTCACGTTGCGTCGGCAAGGGTCGATGAACGGGGGTCTCTCGACGATCGAGCCAAACCCGGCACGTGTGCTGGAGAAGGTCCGGTCGGCTCCCAGCATGGTGGGGGCCGATTTGGTGCAGCATGTGACGTGCGAGCAACCGTATGAATGGCCCTTGCAACCCAATGTGGAATGCGGAATGCAGAATGCGGAATTTAAACAACACATTCCGAATTCCGAATTCCGAATTCCGAATTTCCAGGTGGTGGTGATTGATTATGGGGTGAAACACAACATCCTCAGGCAACTGAACACTCTCGGGTGCTGCGTCAATGTGGTGCCCGCCACGATGTCGGCGGCCGACATCGTGGCAATGAAACCTGACGGGGTCGTGCTGTCCAACGGGCCGGGAGATCCGGCGGCCGTCACCTACGGGATCGAGACAATCCGCGGGCTCATCGGACGCGTCCCGATGCTCGGGATCTGCCTCGGCCACCAACTGCTCGGCTTGGCATTCGGCGGCAAGACGTACAAATTGAAGTTCGGCCACCACGGCGGCAACCATCCCGTGAAAGATCTGACGACGGGCAAGGTCGAGATTACCGCTCAGAACCACGGATTTGCCGTCGATGTAGACTCCATCCCGGACAAACGGGTTGAGTTAACGCATCTCAATCTGAATGACCACACGGTGGAGGGCATGCGTCACAAGGACCTACCTATTTTTAGCATGCAGTATCATCCGGAGGCCTCCCCGGGGCCGCACGATGCGCGCTACCTCTTTCAGCGATTCATGGCGCTGATGGACCGTCAACATGAAGCTGTTAGTGAGTGATGAGTGCCAGCGACTCGCGCGGTGGCTCCGGTTGGCGGGGCATGACGTGGCGATGATGCCCGCCGTCCCTCTTACCGCCCTCTATCGGACGGCATATCAGCAAGGGCGCGTCGTGCTGACGCGCAACGGCCGTGTGAAGGGGAGCTGCCTGTTTCGCGTCGTGCGCATCGCCTCAGAACAGTTGGAAGACCAGATGAAACAACTGGTGCGCGAGATCGGCTTGTCGATCGATGAGGAGCAGATGTTCTCGCGCTGCGACCGGTGCAACGCGGAGCTTGAGGACATCGAGAAGTCGGCGGTGAAGGACCGCGTGCCGCCGTACGTGTATCAGACGCAGCAGGCGTTCTACGCGTGCCCGTCCTGTCAGCGAATCTACTGGGCGGCGACCCACTATGCGCGCGCTCAACAGTTCTTCAAGAGGCTGCAGGAATGAGCGCGCGCCGTCGAGCGCAGCGAGGAAGTCATGCCTGAGTTCGTCGCGGATTTTCACATCCACTCGCGCTACAGCCGAGCCTGCTCCAAGGACCTCTCGGTGAAGGAACTGGCGAAGTGGGCCAAGCTCAAGGGAATCGGCTTGCTGGGTACCGGTGATTTCACCCACCCCTTGTGGCTCCAGGAGCTGGAAGACACTCTCAGACCGACCGGCAGCGGCCTGTTCTCCGCCGAGGAGGGGGCGCACTTCATCCTGACAGCCGAAGTGAACACCTTGTTCTACAAGCGGGGCAAGGCGCACAACATCCATCACGTCCTCTTCACCCCGTCGTTTGAGACGGTCAAACGGATCAACCAGGAGCTGGCCTCGTTCGGGTCGCTGAGCATCGATGGGCGGCCCATTCTCCAGATGGAGGCCTGGCGTCTGGTCGAGGTCGTGCTGGGCATCGACCCGCGATGTCTCGTTGTGCCGGCCCATGCCTGGACGCCGTGGTTCAGTATCTTCGGATCTACGTCGGGATTTGATACCGTCGAGGAATGCTTCGAGCATCAGGCCAAGAACATCTTCGTATTGGAGACAGGGCTCTCATCCGATCCGGCGATGAACTGGCGCCTCTCGAAGCTGGACCGCTACACGCTGATCTCAAACTCCGACTCGCATAGCGCGCGGCGCATCGGCCGGGAGGCCAACGTGTTCAACTGCGCGCTGAACTATGATGAGATCATGCAGGCGTTGCGCACGAAGGACGCAGGGAAATTCCTCTACACGGTCGAGTTCTTTCCGGAAGAAGGCAAGTACCATTACGACGGCCACCGCAACTGCAAGGTGCGCCTTTCGCCGACGGAAAGCCGCGCGAAGGGTCGGCGATGTCCGGTGTGCGGCAAATCCGTAACGATCGGCGTCATGAACCGCGTCGAGAGCCTGGCGGATCGCCCGGAAGGTACCGAGCCCGCGAGGGCCGTGCCGTTCAAGCATTCGGTGCCGCTCGATGAGATCATCGCTGACGCGATCGGGATGGGGGTGGGGACGCAGGGGGTCGACCGCGAATACTTCAACCTGATCGAACGGTGCGGGACAGAGTTCGACGTCCTCCTCAAGACGCCCGAGGAGAAACTGCGCAGCGTGACCTCCTCGCGCATCGCCGAGGGGATCGTCCGGATGCGCAACCGGCAGGTGACGATCGAGCCCGGCTACGACGGCGAGTACGGCAAGGTGCACATCTTCGTCGAAGGCCAGACCGCCGCCCCGTCCGCCGAACAACAGATGACGCTCTTTTAAAGAGGAGCGAAGCAGGCATTAAAAAACCTTGATCATCATGCCAAAACGCACTGATATCAAGAAGATCCTGATCATCGGATCCGGCCCCATCGTGATTTCGCAAGCGTGCGAGTTTGACTACTCCGGCACACAGGCCTGCAAGGCGCTCAAAGAGGAAGGTTTTGAGTTGGTCTTGGTCAACTCAAACCCGGCGACGATCATGACCGATCCGGAATTCGCGGATCGCACCTACATCGAGCCGATCACCCCGGACGTCGTGGAAGCGATTATCGAAGCGGAACGCCCCGACGCGTTGCTGCCGACCGTTGGAGGGCAAACGGCGTTGAACGTGGCGGTCAAGGTGGCTGAGCGAGGCGTCTTGGAGCGTTTCGGGGTGCAGATGATTGGTGCGGATGTGCAGGCGATCAAACGCGCCGAGAATCGCGAGCTGTTTAAGCAGACGATGGCATCCATCGGTCTCGACGTGCCGAGAGCCGAGTATGCCCGGACGTACGAAGACGCCGAGGCGAGCGCCAAACGGCTTGGGTTTCCCTGCGTGATCCGCCCAAGCTTCACGCTGGGCGGGACGGGCGGAGGGATTGCGTACAACATCGACGAGTTTGCCGTGATCGCCAAGCGCGCGCTCGAGCTGTCCATGATCCACGAGATCTCCGTCGAGGAATCGGTGGCCGGCTGGAAGGAATACGAGTTGGAGGTCATGCGGGACTGCCGGGACAACGTGGTGATCGTCTGCTCGATCGAGAATCTCGATCCGATGGGCGTTCACACCGGCGACTCCATCACCGTGGCTCCGGCCCAGACCCTGACGGATCGTGAGTATCAGCAGATGCGCGATGCCGCAATCAGCATCATCCGGGCCATCGGGGTGGAGACCGGAGGGTCGAACATCCAGTTTGCGGTGCATCCTGATTCCGGACGCCTGCTGGTGATCGAGATGAACCCGCGCGTCTCACGCTCTTCCGCGTTGGCGTCCAAAGCGACAGGGTTTCCCATTGCGAAGATCGCGGCGAAACTCGCTGTCGGCTACACGCTGGACGAGTTGCCCAACGACATTACGAAGCAGACCCCCGCCTGTTTTGAACCAACCATTGATTATGTCGTCGTGAAAATTCCCCGCTTCGCCTTTGAGAAATTTCCTGGGGCCGATCCGACCCTGGGCATCCAGATGAAGTCCGTGGGAGAAACCATGGCGATTGGTCGGACCTTCAAGGAAGCGTTCCAGAAGGGGTTACGCGGACTGGAGGTCAAGAAGGCCGGGTGGGAAGCGAACAGCTCGATGTCGGTTGAGGAATTGCGACGGGCGCTGGCGGTTCCAACAGCCGAGAGGGTCTTCCAACTCAAGCAAGCTTTTGAAGCGGGTCTCTCGACCGAGGAGATTGCCAATCTCACGAAGATTGACCCCTGGTTTCTGAAGCAGATGCAGGAGATCGTTGACCTTGAGACGAAGCTCAAGGCTCAAGGCTCTAGGCTTCCCCGTCCAAAGGCGGGGCAGCCTGCAGCCTTCAGCCTGGAGCCTGAAGTCGTCGATTGGTTGTGGCACGCAAAACAGCACGGCTTTAGTGACCAGCAACTCGCGAAGCTCTGGGGAACGACAGAGGCCGCCGTACGAGCGAATCGGAAACACCTCGGAGTGGTCCCTTCCTACTATCTTGTGGACACCTGCGCGGCAGAATTCGAAGCCTACACGCCCTACTACTACTCCACGTATGAACGTCCCCCAGTCGGTGCAGGGTCAACGGTGAAGGGTGAAGGCCAAACCGGTTCTTCGCCCTCCACCCTCCACCCGCCACCCTCCACCAAGAAAAAGGTGATGATCCTCGGCGGGGGCCCGAATCGCATTGGGCAGGGGATCGAATTTGACTACTGCTGCGTCCATGCGGCCTTTGCCCTGCGAGAGCTTGGGATCGAAGTCATCATGGTCAATTCGAATCCCGAAACCGTGTCCACGGACTATGACACGTCCGACAAACTCTACTTCGAGCCAGTGACCTTTGAAGACGTCATGAATATCGTGGAGCGGGAACAACCCGACGGCGTCATTGTCCAACTCGGAGGGCAGACGCCGTTGAATCTCGCGGTGGCCTTGGCGAACGCCGGAGTCCCCATCCTGGGAACCTCAGCCGTGCAGATTGATCTGGCGGAAGATCGTGAGAAATTCCGCGCGCTCTTGGATCGCCTCGGGTTGCGCCAGACGCCCAGTGCCACCGCGTTGAGTGTGGAGGAAGCGCTGCGGGCGGCTCACACGATCGGCTACCCCGTGTTGGTCCGTCCCTCGTATGTGCTGGGGGGGCGCGCGATGGAGATCGTCTACGACGATGAACAGCTGACGCGATTTGCCGGGCTGGCGTTTGAGGCCTCGCCGGGGTTTCCGGTGCTCGTGGACAAATTTCTTGAGGATGCCATCGAGGTCGACGTGGACTTAGTCGGTGATGGCGAGACCTTCGTCGTCGCCGGGATTCTGGAGCATATCGAGGAGGCTGGGATCCATTCCGGCGACAGCGCGATGGTCCTGCCGCCGCACACGTTAAGCGAGGAGATTCTCACCGAGATCCGCCGCGCGACGAAGGAGCTCGCCAAAGCCCTCCACATCGTGGGGCTGATGAATGTCCAGTACGCGATCAGGGACGACCTCGTCTACGTGCTGGAAGTCAATCCTCGTGCCTCGCGGACGGTCCCGTTTATCTCCAAGGCCGTCGGCATTCCCTTCGCGAAAATCGCCACGAAAGCCCTGGTAAAGGTGAGCCTTCGCGAGCAGGGGATGACCGAGGAGGTGACGCCGCCCTATGTCGCGGTCAAAGAATCGGTCTTTCCGTTCGCGCGGTTCTCCGGTGTGGACATCATCCTCGGCCCAGAGATGCGCTCGACAGGCGAGGTCATGGGAATCGACGAAGATTTTGGGCGCGCGTTTCTCAAATCCCAATTGGGAGCCGGCCAAGCCCTCCCGCGTCAGGGCACCGTGTTCCTCAGCGTGCGCAACCAAGATAAACGCCACGTGGTCTTGATCGCGAAACGACTTGAAGAACTCGGCTTCACGCTGATCGCTACCCAGGGCACCGCCAAGGCGGTGCAACGCTACGGCGTGCACGCGATCCCTGTGAAGAAAATCCACGAGGGCCGCCCGAATGTTCTCGACCGGATCAAGAACGGCGAGGTCCACCTGATCATCAACACCCCCTCAGGACGACTGCCGAGAGCCGATGAGGTTCTCATCCGTTCAGCCGCGACCGCGATGGGCATCCCCTGCGTCACGACGCTCGCGGGGGCTCAAGCTTCCTTGACGGCGATCGAAACGCTCAAGCGCCATGCGATGTCGGTCCACACGATTCAGTCGTACCATCAGCACATTGCCCGGGTGACGTAATGGGTGCCGAGGAAGGAGCCGAACGCCGGCGTGCGCCTCGCATCGCGCAAACGTTTGTGGTCAAGTACCATTGGGAGGAGGACGGTCAACCCAAGTGGGGTCTCTCGCAGACCAAGGACCTCAGTGCGACGGGATTGCGGTTTGTGGCCGATCGCCTTTTTCCTGTCGGAGCGCTCTTGGACTTCGAAATCCGCGTGTCGACGATGACGGAACCGTTGAAGGTGAAAGGGAAAGTCGTGTGGGTGAAACCCCTTCCACTCATCCCAACGGCAGAGCATGGAATCGAATTTGCGGAACTCGATGACGCGACCAAACACACCGTCCAGCGAGCCGTGGAATTTTTTCATCACCATTCATGACGGTTGATCTTCGAGTCACGCTGGGGTCGCTCACGCTGGCCAATCCCGTCCTCGTGGCCGCCGGGACCTTCGGATATGGGGTCGAGTTCAAGCGGGCGCTCACGATTGATCGGCTCGGCGGCCTGGTGACCAAGACCCTCACGCGAGCCCCTCGTCCTGGCAACCCGCCGCCTCGATTGGTGGAAACCCCATCGGGGATGCTCAATTCGGTTGGGCTGCAAAACGTGGGCCTGGAGCAATTCCTGATCGAGAAGCTACCGCAGCTCGAAACATTTCGCATCCCGATTATCGTAAGCGTATTGGCCGAAACCCTTGGCGAAGCGCAAGAGTTGTGCGGGCGTCTTGACAGGGCAGCGGCCGTCTCGGCGATCGAGGTGAATCTCTCCTGCCCCAATCTGAAACACGATGCGGAATGCGGAGTGCGGAATGCGGAATTGAAAGCCCCATTCCGAATTCCGAATTCCGAATTCCGAACTGGATTGATGGTGGCGCAGGATCCGGAAGCCACCTTTGCAGTCGTGCAGGCGGCTCGATCCGCGACCCGAAAACCCCTGATCGCCAAGCTGAGTCCCGACGTCACGGATATCGCTCTCATCGCCCAGGCGGCCGAGCGAGCGGGGGCGGATGCGGTGGCGGTCGGCAATACCTTTACCGGCATGAGTCTGAATCCCATGACACGCCGCTCACGGCTTGGTTCTCTGACCGGCGGTTTGAGCGGGCCGGCGATTCGTCCGTTGGCGGTGTATCGAGTCTGGCGGGTGGCACAGGCCGTGCGCTGCCCGATCATCGGCATTGGAGGGATCGTCACCGCGCACGACGCCATGGAATTCCTCATCGCTGGCGCGACCGCGGTGGCGGTCGGAACGGCGAACTTCGCCAATCCCTCGGCGGCCGTCAAGGTGGTACGCGGACTCGATCGACTCCTCCAACACGTTCGGGCGAGGTCACTGCGTGAAGTGGTCGGAACACTCGAGACCCCAGTCGGAAACGCGTGATGAACGCTCCGACCTCCCGGTTGATCGTTGCCCTGGACACGGGGAATCTTGCTGACGCCGTGCGGCTGGTCAAACGGTTGCAAGGAGTCATCCGATATGTCAAAATTGGCAGCATTCTCTTTACCGCCGAAGGCCCTGCAGCCATCCAGCGCCTGCGGGCGTTGGGCTGCGAGGTGTTTCTGGACCTGAAGTTTCACGACATCCCCTCGACGGTTGAACGCAGTTGTCGGGCGGCGGTTCGACACGGTGTGTCGATGTTGACGGTCCATGCGAGCGGCGGGCGGGAGATGTTGGAGGCCGCAGCCCGTGGGGTCAGCAGCGAAGCCCATCGATTAGGCGTTCGGCGGCCTCGTGTCGTGGGGGTCACGGTTCTCACCAGTGTGGGGGCCTCCTCGGCCAAGAGCGTCTCAGCCCGAGTCGTTCAGCTCGCGGGCGAGTCGCGGCGTGCAGGTCTGGATGGGGTGGTCGCCTCAGCGCATGAGGCCCCGGCGATCCGTCGGCGAGTCGGGACATCCTGCCTCATCGTCTGCCCCGGCATTCGTCTGGCAGGATCAAGCCGCGCGGATCAGCGGCGGGTGGCCTCACCGCGTGAGGCGATGGCACGAGGAGCGGATTTCCTCGTCGTGGGACGTCCGATCACCGAGGCGAATGACCCGAAGCGTGTGGTGATTGACATCATGAAGGAGATGCGATTAGCCCTTTAAGGAATCTGTGTCATCGATTGTTGAAATCTGTGTAATCTGTGGTGTTGATGTTATCACGCGAACAACTCTTAGCCATTTTTCGAAAGACCAAGGCGTTGCAGCGAGGACATTTTGAGCTCTCCTCGGGATTGCACAGCGGCCACTACTTCCAATGCGCGCACTTCCTTCAACATCCGCGCCTCGCCGCGAAGGTCTGTCGAGATCTCGCGCGGCGGTTCAAATCCAAGCGCCCGACCGTCGTCATCGGCCCGGCCGTCGGTGGGATCATCGTGGCGTATGAAGTCGCCCGCTCACTGGGCGTGCGGGCCCTCTATGCCGAGCGGGTTGATGCCGAGATGCAGCTGCGGCGGGGGTTCTCGGTCGGTCCCAGGGATCGCGCCTTGATTGTGGAAGACGTGATTACCACCGGGGAATCGGCCCGCAAGGTCGGTGAGCTTGTCGAAGCCTTGGGGGCGAAGGTGCTCGGCGTCGGTGTGATTGTCGATCGTTCCGGAGGGGAAGTTCGGTTTGTTCATCGATGGAAGTACGAGCGGCTCTTCACCCTCGATTTCGGGAATTTCACGCCGCGTCAATGCCCGCTCTGCAAGGAACGCGTTCCGATCACGCACCCCGGCAGCGTGCGTCGAAAATCCTGATGTCCCAGTCGATCATCGCGTGGCTCGTGTGCGCCGTTGTCCTTCTCAGCGCCGTGTGGGTGGTGACCTTGCGGAACCTCTTTCGCGCAGCCCTCAGTTTGGGGATCGTGCTGGTCGGGGTCGCGGGGTTGTTCATCCTCTTGGAAGCCGAGTTCCTGGCCTTTGTCCAGATCCTCGTCTATGTGGGGGCGATTTTGACCCTCGTGGTCTTTGCCGTCATGCTCACGTCGCGCGCCACCGCGTCAGCCCCAACGGATGTCAGCCGCCATCGCGTGCCGGCACTGCTGGCCTCCGCCATACTCTTGGCGGTGTTGTTGTCCGTCACACAGACGCTGATGCAACGTGCGCCGGGACCGTCCTCGTTCCAGGTCTCGGAGCTCGCGGAGCTCGCGGAGCTCGGGAAAACCCTCATCACCACATTCGTGCTGCCGTTTGAAGTCATCTCCGTCTTGTTCGTTGCCGCGATGGTGGGCGCGATCGCTGTCGCGGCCTCTAATCCGAAGTCGGAAGTCGGAAGTCGGAAGTCGGAAGTCCGGTAAAGATCGTGATGCAACCGTTTCTACTCACCAGTTGCGCCCTGTTCGCTCTGGGGATCTACGGGATCCTGACGCGGCGGAATGCGATCGGCATCCTCTTGTCGATCGAACTCATCTTGAATGCCGCAAGTCTCAACTTTGTGCTGTTCGGCACGTGGACGGGCCATGTCGATGGACAGATCTTTGCGATCTTCGTGATGGCCTTGGCGGCATGTGAGGCTGCGGTGGGATTGGCGATCGTGATTAGCGTGTACCGCACGGCGAAGACGGTCTTGGCCGACGAACTCAATCTCCTCAAAGGATGAACAAAGAAATTTTCGATTGTCGAATGTCGATTGTCGATTGGAAAGCGGGACAACCCATCGGCATCTGGCAACGGGCAATCGTCAATTCGATGTTACTGCTCGACTGATGGCTCCCGCACTTGGTTGGATTCCTGGGCTTCCCTTGCTTTCCTTTGCCGTGCTGATCTTGGTTGGCCGGCGTCTGGGGCGAGCAAGTGCGTGGCTCTCCGTAGCAGCCCTCGCCGCCTCAGGGGGGCTGACGATGTCCATCGCCCCGCAGGTGGTGCACGGACATCGGCTGACGCTGAGCTGGTCGTGGCTCTCTGAGATCAACCCCGCCTGGTTTGTGGGTTTCTCCATCGACGGACTCACGTGGGTCATGTTGTTTCTCGTCACGGTGATCGGCACCATGATCCAAATCTATTCCATCGGGTATATGCACGGTGATCCACGGTTCAGCCGGTTCTTCGCCTACCTCTCCCTCTTTTGCGCGTCGATGATCGGGTTGGTCATGGCGAATCACTTCGTGTTACTCTATGCCTGCTGGGAACTCGTGGGATTGTGTTCGTATCTGCTGATCAGTTTCTGGTTCGAGAAACCCGCCGCAGCCTCGGCGGGCCGCAAGGCCTTCATCACCACGCGCATCGGAGATACCGGCCTGCTGCTGGGGATCTTGGCGCTCTGGATGACGGTCGGCCAATTGCACCTTGGACGTCTGGAGGACATTCGCACCTTCTTCGTCTTGCGCGATCAGGAATGGTGGTTGACGATCATCAGCACGCTCATCTTTCTCGGGGCCGTTGGCAAGTCCGCGCAGATCCCCCTCCATGTCTGGTTGCCGGATGCCATGGAAGGCCCGACTCCGGTGTCGGCCTTGATCCACGCAGCGACCATGGTGGCCGCAGGGGTCTACCTGGTGGCACGCACCCTCCCGCTGTTTACACCCCAGAGCCTGCTCATCGTGCTGATCATCGGGCTCTCGACGCACCTCTTGGCCGGGACGGTGGCGCTCACGATGACGGATATCAAGCGCGTCCTGGCCTACTCGACGTTGAGCCAGCTCGGATTCATGATGACCGCCCTTGGTCTGGGTGCTCTGTCGGCCGCGATGTTTCATTTGGCGACCCACGCGTTCTTCAAAGCCCTCCTGTTCTTGGCGGCGGGGAGCATCATTCACGCGACGCATCAACAAGACCTCGTCCATCTGGGCGGGTTAGGCCACGCGATGCCGTGGACCCGTGGATTGTTGCTGGTCGCCGCCCTGTCGATGGGAGGCTTCCCGTTGCTCAGTGGGTTCTGGAGCAAAGACGCCGTGCTCCTCGCGGCGCGCGAGCATCACACCTGGTTGATGTGGACCTTGGTGGGCGGAGCCGTGGTGACGTCCAGCTACATCTTCCGCTTGTATCTTCGGTGTTTCCATCTGCCGTCGTCCCGACAGCCGTCGGGACAAGGCGGCCACGATGGACACATCCATGAGTCGCCGTGGATGATGATTCTTCCGATGACCGTCCTGGCCATCGGAGCGGCCTTCGCCGGCTTGGCGGGGGTGAGATGGCTGGGCGAGGCGCACGGACACGGAGACATTGACGTGCCGATCCTCATCTGGTCTTCCGTGGCGCTGCTCTGCGGGGTGATGCTAGCCTTTGTCGTGGGCCTTCAGCGGCGCAACGTGTTACCCGCGGCGCTGCGTCCCCTTGGGGCACGGCTCTATCGGATCGTCGCGAACAAGTACTACGTCGATGAAGCCTACCAACGATGGATTATTGCCCCCTTCTTGGCGACGACGCAACGCCTCTCGCAGTTTGATCGCCGCATCATCGACGGCGCCGTCGACGGAGCGGGACGCGCGGGGTGGCGTCTCAGCCAGTGGAAAGAACGGTTCGATCGCGTGGTGGTCGATGGGGTGGTCAATGGCGTGGCGAGGGCGATTCAATCCCTGGGGGCCCTCGTGCGGTTGGTCCAAACCGGGGTGGTTCATCATTATCTCTTCTGGGTGGTGACGGCGGCCATGTGCGTGATGATCTGGGTGAGGACGGGTTAACCAGTGAGGTCGGAAGGGGGAACATGATACTGAGTTGGCTTCTGATCGTGCCGCTGATCGGGATGGTGGCGATTCTGCTGACGCCGAAAGGCTCGCAGCGGCTCATTCGGATGACCGCGACCGTCGCGACGGCGATGACCTTAGGCGTCAGTCTGGCGGTCTTGCGGGTCTTTCAACCGCAGGCCTCCGGCATCCAATTGGAAGAGTTCATTCCCTGGATCCCCCAACTCAACATCGCCTATCATCTCGGCATCGACGGCCTCAGCATCACGATGGTGTTGCTGACCACCCTGCTGTCGTTCCTGGCATGCTTGGCGTCGTGGTCGATCCCCGAGCGGCAGAAAGAGTATTTTGCGCTGTATCTCTTGCTGGAGATCGGGATGTTGGGGACCTTCCTGTCGCTCGATCTGTTCCTGTTTTACGTCTTCTGGGAAATCGTGTTGGTGCCGATGTATTTCCTCATCGGCATCTGGGGTGGTGGACGGCGCGAATATTCGGCGTTTAAGTTCTTCGTCTATACCTTGGCCGGCAGCCTCGCGATGCTGCTGGGTATCCTGGCGGTCTCTCTCACCACACGCACGTTCAATATGGTGGAATTGGCTCGTGTGTGTCCCACCCTTTCGCCGGAGTTCCAGCGGATCCTGTTTGTCGCGTTCTTTCTCGGCTTCGCCATCAAGGTGCCGGTGTTTCCCTTCCATACCTGGTTGCCGGACGCCCATGTGGATGCCCCGACGCCGATCAGCGTGCTGCTGGCCGGGGTCTTGTTGAAAATGGGAGGCTATGGGTTCTTCCGGATCAGTTATCCCTTCTTCCCGGAAGGTGCGGCGTGGTTTGCCTGGTCGATGGCGATGTTGGGGATGATCAATATCGTCTACGGCGCGTTTGTGGCCATGGCTCAGACCGACTTCAAGCGTCTGGTCGCGTACTCGTCGGTCTCGCACATGGGCTTCGTCCTGCTCGGGCTTTCGAGCTTCACCGCCGAAGGCATGAACGGGGCGATGCTGCAGATGTTCAGTCATGGCACGATCACCGGCGCCATGTTCTTGCTCGTGGGCGTGCTCTACGATCGCGCCCACACGCGGGATCTCACCGCCTTTGGAGGACTTGGGGCTGGACTGCCGGTCTATGCGGCGATGTTGACCGTCTTCAGCCTGGCCTCGCTGGGTCTGCCGTCCTTAAGCGGATTTGTGAGCGAGTTCTTGTCATTGGTCGGGGCGTTCGGGGTACACCAGTGGCAGACGATCGTCTCAGTTCTGGGGATCGTCGTGACGGCCGGCTACATGTTGACGGTGATTCAACAGGTTCTGTTGGGTCCGCTCAATCCACGATGGACGTCGCTGACAGATATGAACCGCCGTGAGCTGATCACGGTGGTCCCGTTGCTGTGCCTCGTCATGCTCGTCGGGGTCTATCCGTTGTCGGTCCTTCGGCTACAAGACCCGAGTCTCATCGCCCTCCTCCAACACGTGAATGGTTCAGTCGCTCGCTGACAGCCTCCGGAGCTGGTTGCCCGAGGCCCTCCTCGGCCTCGGAGCCATGGGGGTCATGTTATGCGGGGCAGCCACGCCGCCAAAAAAAACCATCACCCGGTTCACGTATCTCGTGCTCCTCGCCGTGGCTGCGGTGCTGTGGACCACCCCACTTCCTTCACCCGGGGAAGCCTTCTTCGGTCTCATCCGCCTCGATCCGATGAGCCAGGTATTTCGATGGTTCGCGCTGGGCATCATGGCCCTCGTCGTGCTGATGGCGGCGTGTTCCGCGGACGTGGCACCGCGATGGGTGGGGGAGTATCTGGGACTCTTCCTGGTTGTCGGCGTCGGGTTGATGCTGATGGCGGAGGCCAATCATTTGCTCATGGCCTACCTCTCGATCGAGCTCGTGAGTCTGACCTCCTACGTGCTGGTGACGCTGACGCGTGACGCGCGCTCGTCCGAGGCGGGACTCAAGTATCTCCTCTTCGGCGCCCTGTCCTCCGGCATCATGCTCTTCGGGATGTCGCTGCTGTTTGGGCTGACTGGCCAGTTGTCGTTTCCGTCGATTCACGAAGCCCTCAGCCAGTTGGATGCGGCAGGGCGGCTGGCCTGCTCGGTGGCGATGGCCTTGGTGTTGGTGGGGCTTGCGTTCAAGATCTCGATGGCGCCCTTCCATATGTGGACGCCGGATGTGTACGAAGGAGCCCCGGTGGCGGTGACCGCGATGCTCTCCGTCGGCCCGAAGGCGGCAGGACTGGCGTTATTGTTACGGTTCATCCCGGTGTTGGAACCGATGTGGAGCGTCATGGCGCCGGTCGTCGTGTGGCTCACCATCGTCACGATGACCATCGGCAATGTGGTCGCCCTCGTTCAAACCAACGTCAAGCGGCTCTTGGCCTACTCGACGATTGCCCAGGTGGGCTATCTCCTCATCGGGCTGTGCGCCAACACCCCGATGGGAATCGGGGCAACCCTCACCTACCTGCTGGCGTATCTGTTCATGAACCTCGGGGTATTTGCCTGCGTCGTCGCGGTCATCAACGACAGCGGCAGCCCCGCCACCGACACTCCGGCGGGCAGGGAATCGGCGGAGGCCTTTCGAGGATTGGCGAGGCGCTCGCCGGTCCTCGCACTCTGCTGCGCGCTCTTCCTCTTGTCGCTAGCCGGGCTGCCGCCTCTGTTTGGATTCATCGGAAAGTTCTTGCTCTTTGGAGCGGCGATCCAGTCGCAGGCGATGCTCCTGGCGGTGGCGGGCGTTGTCAACAGCGCGATCGCCCTCTACTACTACGTCAACATCATCCGGCAGATGTACCTGTTGGCTCCCGCGCAGGCGCAGCCGCTGCGTCCCGCGCTCCCCCTGCAGGTTGCCGTGGGGGTGTGCGGGGTGGCGACCGTGGTCTTCGGCGTCTTTCCGAGTGTGGTGCTCTCGTGGTTGCCTGTGTTATAATCCCACCACCTATGGCGACTGCCAAAGGCAGCGCTGCGCAACGCGCAGGGCCTTTCAGGCCAGCCGTAGGTGGTGGGATAATGCGCCCGCGTGGCGACCGTGAGCACGTTCATTATCACGATCACGTCGGGGATTACCTTTCCATTCCGATCCTCTTAGCGGCCGTTCCAGTTGCGGCATGCCTGGTCGGATGGCTCCTCGATCGGAAACTGGGCACGTTTCCGTTGTTTACCGTTCTCCTCTTGGGGGTGGGGTTTGTTGCTGGGGCCCGTGAGTTGTGGCTGACGGTGAAGCGCTCCGGCACGAAGAATGACAACTCACAACAGCCTTGAGCTGACGGAGCTTGTTCGTCGCACCACACGACTCGTCTGGTGGAGTGTGGCGTTTGTCGTACCGACTGCCGCCGCGATCTACGGCTGGCGTGCAGGGGTTGGGGTCCTGAGTGGGGTTGCGTGGGGACTCCTTAACGGATGGGTCTTAGGACAGCTGGTTCATGACGGCATCGGTTCCGCTCGCAAGAAATTTTGGAAACAGCTTGGCTGGTGGACATTGAAAGTACCGGTCTTGTATGTCGTTGCGGCTTTCTTACTGTTACATCCATGGAGTTCGCCAGTTGGATTTCTCGTAGGGTTCACGATGTGGTTTGTCCTCTTATGGATTCACGCCTTGTTGCGGAGTGCTGTGTAGCCCCATGAGTTGGTGTCCGGCTGCTTGGGCCTCGGAATCAGGATCGGCCGCGACCCTACCGGAAGCACCCAACGCGATTACGGTCCTGCTCGCTCAACTCCCGCACGGTGTGCTGCACGACTTTCTGCATGCGTGGGAGAACGTGATTTTCGCGTGGATCATTGCGATCGCCCTGGCGGCCGGCTTGGCATGGTTGAGCCGTCGTCCGTCGCTCATTCCTCGACGGGAACAGAACCTCGCGGAGTGGATCGTAGAGTGGTTTGAATCAGCGTTCACCGCGGACCTCGGCCCGCATACTCGCCATTTCCTTCCGTTCCTCGGCACGTTGTTCCTCTATATCCTGGCGTTGAACTGGGCAGTGCTCATCCCTGGCCTGAAATCGCCCACCGGAGGGTTGGTGTTGGGCGGTTCGGCAATCGTCAGCGGGGGGTTCGTTACCACAGCCGCGCTAGCTCTCAGCGTGTTTCTCTACGTCCAATACACCGCCATCCGGTCAAACGGCCTCGCGAGATATGTCCACCATCTCATGGGAAGTCCCACGACTGTAGGGGAGTGGTTCTTGTGCCTGATGACGCTCGCACCGATCACGCATATCCTTGGTGAGTTAATTCGACCGATCAGCCTGGCCCTGCGGCTCTTCGGCAACGTCACGGGGGATGATATCCTCATGGGGGTATTTTTCATCCTCGGCATCTTAGCGTTTAAAGCGACCCACTGGCCCGTTGGGCTGCCGCTTCATATCGTGGTGGTTCCACTGGTGCTCTTGTTTGGATTCGTGCAAGCCATGATCTTTACGTGGCTGACAAGTGCGTACCTGAGGCTTTCACTGCCACACGACGAGCACGTTGGGCGTCGTACACCTACAGGAGGGTAAGATATGGCAACACCACAGGGGATCTTAGCGCTTTCGCTGCCGTTGGCTTTGGCGTTGGCGGCGTTCTCGTGTGCCTTTGGCTTGGCGAAAGCCGTCGCGGCGGCTATGGAAGGCATCGCCCGACAGCCAGAAGCCACGAAGGATATTCAAGGGACGATGATCATTGGCTGCGGGTTTATTGAAGCGCTGACCATTTACGTACTCGTGGTCGTGTTGTTGTTCGGCTTTGGGATTATTCACATCTAAGGCCTATGCTAACCCAGATTTTGACGATAGCCCTCGGATTTCTCCTCTTGGTCCTGTTGCTCAAGAAGTTCTTCTGGAGTGCCATCCTGAAGATATTGGATGAGCGGCGCGCGCGCATCGAGCAGGACCTGGCGCAGGCCCAGCAGCAACGCACCGAGCTGGCGGCGCTGCAACGGGAGCTGGCTCGGCGGCTGGAGCAGATCGACGAGGAGGCGAGGGCGAAGATCCAGCAAACGGTCCTCGAGGGCCGTCGCATCGCCGGGGAAATTCAGGAGGAAGCCCGCGTGGCGGCCCGGCAGATCCTCGAGAAGGCCAACGACACGATCGCCTTGGAGGTGGCCAAGGCCAAGGTGACGCTGCGAGATGAGTTGGTCGATATGACCATCGAGGCGGTGGAGGACGTGTTGCGGCAGAAGCTCGATCCGTCGACGGATCGAGCCCTCGTCACACGGATTCTGGACGAGCTCACCGCGTCCGCCGCGTCGAATCGGTAAGGCACGCATGACGATGAGAGGGGCTGACCCGGTGGCGGCGCGATATGCGGAGGCGTTGCACGAGCGCCTCGCCCCAGACGAGCGCCTCCCGGCTGCGGAGGAGCTGGAGACCATCGCGCAGGTGATCCGGCAGCACGCCGAGCTGTCGCGGTTTCTTCGTCACCCCGGCGTCGAAGTCGAGGACAAGGTCGAGGTCATCAGCCGCCTGCTGCGGGGGGCCTCCCCGTCGGTGCGTGCGCTGCTCTCCGTCGCGCTGTCGATGGGGCGCGCCGAGCATCTCATCGGAATGAGCGACGCCTTTCGCGCGCTCGTCGATCAGGAGCGCCGCGTGGTCCATGCGACCATTCGCAGCGCGCATCCGCTCTCCGAGCCGCTCAAGCATCGCGTGCGGCAATGGATGGCGCAGCGGGAGGGCGCGACGATCACCGTGCAAGAAGAGGTGGATCCCCGCTTGCTGGGCGGGCTGCAAGTCGTCGTCGGACACCGCGTGATCGATGGGGCGGTGGCCACGCAGCTGGGGCGTCTGCGTCAACGCTTGAAGAGCGTGAGAGTCCATTGAAATCACAGATTACACAGATTTTTAAAATGATTGCACCGAGTACACAGATGTTAGAGAGATTGAGGGAGTGATGGCGAAGCTAAAGCCGGAAGAAGTCTCGTTGGCGTTGCGGCACGAACTGGAGCGGTATGAAGCCCAGGTCCACGTGGATTCCGTCGGGCGGGTGATCCAGGTCGGTGACGGCATCGCGCGCGTCTACGGCTTGGACGACGCGATGGCCTCGGAGCTGCTCGAGTTCCCCAACCAGACGATGGGCATGGCGCTGAACCTCGAGGAGTACCATGTCGGTGCCGTGATCCTCGGCGGCGATGCGCACATCAAGGACGGCGATCTGGTCAAGCGCACCGGACGAATCGCCTCCGTGCCGGTGGGACCCGCGCTGCTCGGCCGTGTCGTGGACGCGCTCGGCCGCCCCATCGACGGCAAGGGCCCCATCGTGACCGACCGGGTTCGTCCGGTCGAGGCGCGCGCGCCGAATGTCGTGCAGCGCCAGCCCGTGAAGGAGCCGGTGCAGACGGGGATCAAGGCCATCGACGGCATGATTCCTATCGGCCGTGGCCAGCGGGAGCTGATCCTCGGCGACCGGCAGATCGGCAAGACGGCGATTCTCGTCGATACCATCCTCAACCAGAAAGACAAAGACCTGTTCTGCATCTACGTGGCCATCGGCCAGAAACTTTCCAGCGTTGTCGCCGTCGTTGACGTGCTGCAGCAACACGGGGCCATGGACTACACGACGGTGGTCGTCGCCTCCGCCGAGGATCCCGCTCCGTTGCAGTACCTGGCGCCGTATGCCGGTTGCGCGATGGGTGAAGAGTTCATGTACAACGGGAAGCACGCGCTCTGTCTCTATGACGATCTCTCGAAACATGCGCAGGCCTACCGCCAACTCTCGCTGTTGCTGCGCCGTCCACCGGGCCGCGAGGCCTACCCCGGCGATGTCTTCTACCTTCACTCGCGTCTGCTGGAGCGGGCCGCCAAGCTGCGCGACGACCTCGGCGGCGGAAGCTTGACCGCGCTGCCGGTCATCGAAACGCAGGCCGGCGACGTCTCCGCCTACATCCCCACCAACGTCATCTCCATCACCGATGGGCAGATCTACCTGGAAGGCGACCTGTTTTACGCCGGCGTGCGGCCGGCGATCAACGTCGGGCTGTCCGTCTCCCGTGTGGGAGGTCACGCGCAGACCAAGGCGATGAAGCAGGTCGCCGGGCGGCTGCGCCTGGACCTTGCGCAATACCGAGAGCTCGTGGCTTTCACACAGTTCGGTTCGGAGTTGGACAGCGCCACCCAGGCGCAACTGACGCGCGGAGAGCGCATGGTGGAAATCCTCAAGCAAGATCAGTGCCAACCCCTCAACCTCGCGCACGAAGTGGCGATCATCTCTGTTGGAGGTCGGGGGCATCTGGATGAGCTTCCGACAGAGCAGGTGAAATTGTTCGAGGTGTTTTTCCGCCAGTTCCTCGAACAGTCCTACCCCGACGCGCTCCACGACATCGAGCGGACGAAAGACCTCTCTGAGGCCGCCGTGAAGAAATTGGACGAGGCCGCCGTGAAATGTAAGCAACATTTTTTGTCCATAGTCCATAGTCCATAGCGTAAGAATGGCATCGTTACGGCAGATCCGTGGGCGAATCAAGAGTGTTGCCAGCAGCAAACAGATCATGCGGGCGATGCAGCTCGTCTCTGCCTCGAAGCTGAAGCGCGCACAGGATCGGCTCCTCCACGCGAGGGCGGTCATGGGATTCCTCGACGGGATGCTGCAGCGGGCCTTGGCTTCAGCACCGACTCTTTCGCATCCGCTGTACACCAAGCGGGAGGAGGGGCGCAGCGCCTTGGTGGTGTTCACCTCTGACGCGGGATTATGCGGATCGTACAACGCGAATCTCATCCAGCTCGCTGAGTCGTATCTGCGTCGTGATAGCGCCAAGACGACACAGGTGATGTTCATCGGCAAGCGAGCCCATCGCTACTTCACCAAGCGCGGCATCGCTCCCTTGGCTTCGTACCTGGAGTTGGCGGGACGTCCGAACCTGACGAAGATCGAGGTCGTGGGACGCGAGTTGATGAGCCATTTTCTTGAGGGGCGTGTCGCCTCCATCGATCTGCTCTATTCGCAGTTCCGCTCCTCCTCGTCGTACCAGCCGACCATCACGCGATGGCTGCCCATTCAAATCAGTCCACAGTCTATAGTCCATAGTTCACAGCAAGAAGACTACATTTTTGAACCTTCAGCGGCGCGGGTGTTTGAATCGCTCTTGCCACGATGGGCACTGGCGACGTTTCAATTGATCGCGCTCGAGGCCTTCACCTCGGAGCACTCCGCGCGCATGATCGCGATGAAGAATGCGACCGACAACGCGCAAGAGCTGTTGGACGCGCTCACCTTGCAGCGCAACAAAATCCGCCAGGCGACCATCACCAGAGAACTCAGCGAAATCGTCGGCACCGCCGAAGCGCTGAAATAAATTGTGATTAAGTGATTGAGTGATTGTGAGGAATCAGACATGGCTGAGAACTACGGAGAAATCGCGCAGGTCATCGGGCCGAGCGTGGACGTGCGGTTTGCGTCCGACAAGCTGCCGTCCATTCTCAACGCGATCCGCATCGACGACGCGGATCGCAACATCCACCTGACCCTCGAGGTGGCACAGCACATCGGCAACAACACCGTGCGCTGTATTGCGCTCGACTCCACCGACGGCCTGGTGCGCGGGATGAAGGCGTTGGATACCGGGGCGTCGATCACGGTGCCGGTTGGCAGGCAGACCCTCGGGCGCCTCTTCAACCTCTTGGGTCAGCCGATCGATGACCGCGGCGCACTCGCCGAGCCGGACAAGCGCGCGCCGATCCATCACGCGCCACCGTCCTTCGAGGAGCAGTTGCCGGTGACGACCCTCTTCGAGACCGGCATCAAGGTGATCGACCTCTTGGCGCCGTACCCCAAGGGCGGCAAGGTCGGGCTCTTCGGGGGTGCGGGGGTGGGGAAGACGGTCATCCTGATGGAGTTGATCCGTAATATCGCCACCGAGCACGGAGGGGTGTCGGTGTTCTCCGGTGTCGGCGAGCGGACCCGCGAGGGCAACGACTTGTGGCGGGAACTCAACGAATCCGGCGTCATCAACAAAACCGCCCTGGTCTTCGGCCAGATGAATGAGCCGCCCGGTGCCCGTCTTCGGGTCGCGCTCTCCGGCCTGACGATGGCCGAACACTTTCGCGATCGAGAAGGGCAGGACGTGCTGTTGTTCATCGACAACATTTTCCGCTACATCCAGGCAGGCTCCGAGGTCTCGACGCTGTTGGGACGCATGCCTTCAGCCGTGGGGTATCAACCGAACCTCGGCACCGAGCTGGCGCAATTGCAGGAACGGATCACCTCCACCAAGCGCGGCTCCATCACCTCGGTGCAGGCGGTCTACGTGCCGGCGGATGACCTGACTGATCCGGCTCCGGCGGCCACCTTCTCGCACCTCGATGCGACGACGGTGCTCTCGCGGCAGATCGCGGAGCTGGGCATCTACCCCGCGGTCGATCCGCTGGAGTCCACCTCACGGATTTTGGATCCGCGCATCGTCGGCGAGGAGCACTACCAGGTGGCCCGCGCCGTGCAGCGGATTCTCCAGCGCTACAAAGACCTGCGCGACATCATCGCGATCCTGGGGATGGATGAGCTCACCGACGAGGACAAGACGATCGTGTATCGCGCCCGCAAAATCCAGCGGTTCCTCTCCCAGCCGTTCTTCGTCGCTGAGGCCTTCACCGGCCGAGCCGGCAAGTACGTCAAGCGGCAGGACACGGTGCGCGGCTTCAAGATGATCATCGACGGGCAATTGGACGACGTGCCCGAGCAGGCGTTTTACCTGCGTGGCTCGGTGGACGAGGTGCGGGAAGAAGCCAAGCGGATGAGCGCCGTCTCGCAGCCCGCGGGGACGTCATGACGAAGCCCATCACGCTGACGGTGCTCACTCGAGATGGCGTGGCGCTGAAGGAGGAGACCGTGTCCGTCGTGGCACCCGGAGAACTCGGCTATCTTGGCATCCTGCATAACCACGCCCCACTGGTTACCACGCTCTCGCCAGGCCAGCTCACCTACAGGACCCCGAAGGAGCAGACGAAAACAATCCGCGTCGGTACGGGTCTGTTGGAGATCGCGCACAACACGCTGACGATCCTCACGGAATCCGTCACCCAACCGGAGACCTCCCCATGACCCATTCGACACGGCCGTTGGCCTTGCTCACCTCGTGCCGAGCACGGCACTCGGTGCGAGGCAGGGTCATGGTGAGCGAGCCTCAGGGAGTCGAACCATGATCGGCGACTTGATCTTCTCGAAGCGCGATTGGGTCTGGTATGTCCTCGGCGTCATCCTGACGCCGCTCTTGCTGGCTCAGATGGGCATGAGCCTGCAGCAGACGTTGGCCGTCGGCGGGTTCTGCGTGGTGCTCTACGGGGCGATTTTTTTCTGGCAATACCGACTGGCGTTCGCCTGCTTCGGCATCTCGCTGCTGCTGGTGACCGGCCTGCTGGACGTGCCGCACCTCGTCCAATTCGCCGGGCTGGACATCATTCTCTTCCTCATCGCGATGATGACCGTGGTCGGCTTTCTGGAAGAAAAGCACTTCTTCGAGGTCGTCATCGACCGCCTGCTGCTGATCGTCGGCCCGCACCCCAAGCGCATCATGGTTGTCATGATGACGCTGGCCGCGATTTCCGCCGCGCTCGTTGATGAAGTGACCTCGATCCTCTTTATTGTGGCGGCGATGCTCAACCTGCTCGGCCGTTCCACGCTCAACCCCATCCCCTACATCGTGATGCTCGTCTTCACGACGAACATCGGCTCCAGCGCCACCGTCGTGGGCAACCCGGTCGGCGTCATCATCGCCCTGCGCAGCGGCCTGACCTTCCTGGACTTTCTCCGCTGGGCCGCGCCGATCTCCCTCGTGTGCCTGGTGTTGACGATCGCGCTGTGTCTGAAGATGTTCCGTCGCGACATCACCGCCCTCAAAGCGGTGCTGGCCGGCAAGCGGGGCGAGCGGACGCTGGAGCACCTAGTCGAGGAAGAGCACGCGACCAAGCGCGGCATCCGGATCGCCGGGTGGCTGTTCGCCGGCGTGATCCTCGGGCTGGTGCTGCATCACCCCATCGAACACTGGCTCCACCTGCCCAAGAACACGATGCTGCTGGGCGTTGCGCTGCTGGGTGCTGGCATCGCGCTGGCGATCAGCGGCGAGAAAGCGCGCACGCTGGTCGAGAAGCGCGTCGACTGGTGGACGCTGACCTTCTTTATCCTGCTCTTCGCGTCCGTCGGCACCCTGAAGCAGACCGGCGTGACCAGTGTCATCGCCACGCAGATCATCGCCCTGTCCGGCGGCAGCATCCCGCTGCTGACGACGCTGTTTGCCTGGAGCTCCTGGCTGCTGACCGCGATCATGGACAACGTCCTGGCGGTAGCGACGTTTGTGCCGATCGTCAATGATGTCGCCACCGCCGGGTTGCAGACCTTTCCACTGTGGTGGGCCATGCTCATGGGTGGTACGCTGGGCGGCAACGCCACCCTCATCGGCTCCACGGCCAACATCGTCGCGGCCGGGGTGCTGGAGCGCCGCGAGCTGGGCACCATCACCTTCCAGCAGTGGCTGAGGCCCGGTCTGATCGTCGCCATCCTGACGATGCTCGTCGCCTTGTTCCTGGTGCTCCTGCAGTTGCCCCTGATGCCCTCCGCCGTCTCGGCAGCTCCGACCGCGCATTAGGGTGACGGCATCCGTCCTCGTCGGGTATAATAAGCCGACGAGGGCGGTTTCCGCCATAATGCATGGCGGATCCGCCAAGCTTTGTGGCGGAAGCTCAACGGGCGGTTAGCTCAGTTGGTTAGAGCATCTCCTTTACACGGAGAGGGTCGGAGGTTCAAACCCTTCACCGCCCATGCTTAGTTAGACGGGTCCCTGGTTCGAGCCCAGGATCGCCCAGTTTGAACATAACTGAGTTTGAATATCACTGAGAAGGAGAGGCGCGTATCATGAACAGGCGATGGCTTTCTCTTGTGTTCGGGCTCTCGGTGCTGGTGACCGCCTCTGGATGCGGGGTGACTGTGATCGAAGACGGCGAAGCCGGCGTCCGGGCTGATTTCGGCAAGATCGCTGAGCAGCCGTTGAGGACCGGCTGGCATTGGTACATGCCGATGGTCAGTTGGATCGAGGTCTGGAACGTCAAAACTCAATCCCTCAAGGAACAGGCCAGCGTGCCCTCCTCCGAAGGGCTGATCTCTCAACTCGACGTCTCGGTCATCTACAACACGCCGGTTGAGAAGGTCGTGTCGCTTCGCAAGACGATTGGCAGGGACTACCGCGACACGGTGCTCGACCCCTACGTCCGAGAGGCGATTCGGAACATCGTCAGCGGCTATCCGGTCAAAGCCCTCTTCAGCGATGCGGGCCGAAAGGAAATCGGGGAAAACATCTTGGCGTTCTTGAAAGAGAAACTCGAGCCCCGTGGCCTGGTGATCCAGGATGTGCTCTTGCGCGATGTCCGGCTGCCGCCGAGCTTCGCTCAGAGCATCGAAACCAAATTGCGGGCCGAGCAGGAGTCGCTGCAGAAGGAGTTTGAGCTCGTGAAGGCGAAGAAGGACGCCGAAATCGAAATCGCCAGGGCGCAAGGCGTCGCCAAAAGCAACGAGATCATCTCCAGCAGTATTACCGAGCCCTATCTGCGGTATCGCTGGATCGAGGGACTGCAGAAGAGCCAAGCGACGGTGATCTACGTGCCGACGGAAGCGAATCTGCCCATCATGGAAGCCGGGCGGCTGGGCGAGGCGTCCAAGCAGCTTCCGAACGCGCCGTCGTCTGGAAAGCCCGACCGCTGATTGACTTTCTTTGAGTGCTTTCTCACGGTCTATCACCGTTGTAGATGGGGCATCCCCGTAAGCCTGTCGATCGCACGTTCTTTGACAACTGGTCTGACCGCATGGCGTACGTGCTCGGCTATTTCGCCGCCGACGGCACGATGTTCGTGAATACCCACGACTCTCGATACGTCGCCTTCGTGTCAACCGAGCGCGTCATCCTTCGCCATGTGAAAACGCTGCTCTCAGCGAAGCATCGGATTACCTTGCGACGCCGTTCGAACGCTCCTGCACATTGGAAGCCAGCTTATCAATTGCAGATTGGTGGAGGTGGACTCTTCGAGAGTCTATCAGCGCTTGGCTTCACACCAAATAAGAGCAATACCATGCGGTTCCCAAACGTTCCCGCAGAGCACCTCGCGTCATTTGTGCGTGGATATTTCGACGGGGATGGCTGCATTAGCATCGGGTGGTATCAGCCGAACGACCGTCGGTCAAGAAAACGGTATATTCAATGTTGCTTTGTTTCCGGGAGTTTTGACTTCTTGCGGCAGCTTGATGCCGCCATGAAATCGGCCGTTGGTATTCAGTCGAGTTATCTACGGAAAAGGCCTGGGGAAGGCAGTTACCTGTACTACCAACGTCATGCCGATTTAAACCGACTTCACGCTTTTTTGTATCCAGACGGTCTTTCGGCGAACATCTATCTTGCAAGGAAAAGACGAATCTTCGATAAAGCCATCAGGATTTTGGGGACGTAGCTCAGTTGGTCAGAGCATTGGCTTGTCAAGCCAAGGGTCGCGGGTTCGAGCCCCGTCGTCCCCGTTTTCAATCAAAAACCCCCTCATGACAGCGTAAGGCACATCAGGCGGGGC
>CAZUWM010000011.1:0-35160 GCA_964624155.1 uncultured Planctomycetales bacterium | reverse complement strand
GACGTCGTCCGAGTCCTCGCCGCCTGTGAACACGCCATGGCACAGCGCACATCGGTCACGCTGGATGGTTCGTCGTGATATCATGTGGGAGATGATGCACAGACACTTCTGGTCCGTTCCGATTCTGGCGTACCACCGGGTGGGGGAGCCCAAGGGGGACCATGTCCCCACGATCAGTCCGGATCGCTTCGAGCGCCACCTGCAGTTCCTGGCGCGTCATCGGTACCAGGTCTGGGACCTGGTCGCGTTGGCCGAGCAGGTGCAGCAGGGGACTCTGCTCCCGCACAAGAGCGCGGCGATTACCTTTGACGACGGCTACGAAGAAACCTGCACGGTGGCCGTACCGGTGTTGCGTCGGTTTGGGTTTCGCGCCACCGTCTTTGTGACGCCGACGGAAGTGGGACTTCCGGGATTCATGACGTGGGATCAGCTTCGGGAGGTATCCAGGGACGGCATCACGATCGGCAGTCACACCCTTCGCCATACTTACCTGCCGGCCGTTTCGTTGCAGCACGCCGAACACGAATTAGCCGAATCGAAGCGGATGCTCGAGGTCCAACTTGGGAAACCCGTCGAGCTGTTGAGTTATCCGATCGGAGGATTTACGAAAGAGATCCAAACCATCGCCAGGGAATCTGGATATCGCGCGGCCTGCACCACGAATCGAGGTCTAGGCCGTTCCATCCCTGATCTCTACTCGCTGCGGCGCATCAAGATGACGGATCGCGATCGGCATCCATTGATGTTGGCGGTGAAGCTGTCAGGATATTACGATCTCTTCCGTCGCATCGAATCCCCCTCGTGAGGCTTTCCATTCGTGTCCTGATCAGCTATGTGACCGCCGGCACCGGGCACCGGCGAGCGGCGGAAGCGATTGCCGAAGCCCTTCGTCGGCAGATTCCTCAGGCAAACGTGGCCTGTGTGGATCTCCTCACCTACACCCCGGCATGGTTTCGATGGCTTTATCCCCGTCTGTACGAGACGTTGGTCAGATTTCTCTCACCCGTGTGGGGATGGTCGTATCTCTTCGTCGATCAGCCGTGGGTGTTTGGCTGTGTGCAGCCGATCCGTAGAGCTTGGAACCGGCTCATCGCACGACGGCTGTTCCACCAGCTTCGCGAAGACCCTCCTGATGTGCTGGTCGCCACGCACTTTTTTCCGGCTGATCTCTTTGCGTCAGCGAAACGCCACGGGCGGCTTCGCGCTCGACTGATTGTCGTCATCACGGATCTCTTTCCTCATCGGGTGTGGTTCGCGGCTGAGGCCGAGGCCGTGGTCGTGGGATCGAGGCCGACCTATGCGCTCTGTCGCCAGCGGGGGATTGCCGTGGATCGATTACACCTTCTTGGGGTTCCTGTGGATTCGTCATTTACGCAGCCGATCGATCGCCATCAGACTCTGCGGGCCTTAGGATTGGACGCGGCTCGGAGGACGATCTTGATCGCCAGCGGAGGCATGGGAGTCGGGCCCATCGCGGCGCTGACCGAACAACTCCTCGCGCTGGAGTCCGAGCGCCCACGGCAGCTCCAGCTTATCGTGGTCTGCGGTGGGAATGAACCGCTCAGAAAAGAGGTGGAGCACATCAGCCGCCCCCGCCAGGCGAGCGTGGAGTGTGGCGGTGGGCGGGGTGTCGCCCCACACGGAGCGTTGGACGCAGAAGGACCCACGTTTGTCCGTGGGGCTCCACAGGCGCAGATGCCCGTTCGCGTGTTTGGATTTGTCGAGACGATGCCGGCGTTGATGCGGGCAAGCGATGTGATGGTCACGAAGGCCGGGGGGTTGAGCATCATGGAAGCCCTCACCGTTGGCATCCCTTTGGTGATCTTTGCCGTCATCCCAGGACAGGAGGAACTCAACGCCGAGTACGTCACCTCCCATGGGGCCGCGGTCATGGCCTCGCGAATCAACGAGGTCGTCGAGGCGGTTCGGGGCTTCCTCGATGATCCACTGAGGCTCTCCGCCATGCGCGAGCGGTCCCAGGCGCTCGCCCACCCGAACGCCGCCTCCGCGATCGTCGAGCAGTTGATCCGTCCAGCGATTCATGAAACCACCTGACGAGTTACGCGTCCTCGCCAAGACTCTGAGAGGGCGGCTCGCCGGCTTGCGCCGATGCGGCGTAACGGTGATCCCCAAGAGCGCTTCCTCGGGGTCGGATAAGACCGACTCGCTGAAGGCGCTCGAACGCCAGGTCGTGGCCTGTACCCGCTGTCCGTTGTACCGAACACGAACGCACCATGTCTTCGGCGACGGCGACATCAACGCCCGGCTGGTGTTCATCGGAGAGGCACCCGGTCGTGAGGAAGATCTCCAGGGCAAACCCTTCGTCGGCTCGGCGGGCCAGTTGCTGACGAAGATGATTGAAGCGATGGGCCTTCGTCGTGAGGACGTCTATATCTGTAACGTGCTGAAAGATCGTCCGCCCAACAATCGCATCCCGCAACCTGATGAGATCGAGGCGTGTCGTCCCTATCTCCTGGAGCAGCTGGCGATCATTCAGCCTCAGGTGATCTGCACGCTCGGCGCCATTGCGGCCAAGGCGTTGCTCGGGACGGAGATCTCCATCACGAGGGTTCGAGGTCAACGCCACGAATTCGAAGGTATGCCGGTCATTCCGACGTTCCACCCGGCGTATCTGTTGCGCAATCCCGATGCGAAGAAACTCGTCTGGCAAGACCTCAAACGGGTGAGAAGATTGCTTGAAGAAAGTGGGAAGTCGGAAGTGGGAAGTCGGAAGTAGAATGAATCAACAAAAACAGAAGAAAAGAATCACTCAACCAGAATCGCCTCTTTTACTTCCAACTTCCGCGTTCCGACTTCCGACTTAGTCTTGATGATTGCGCAGGTCATCTTCAACCTCCCGATTGACCGGGCGTTCGACTACCTCATCCCCCCAGACTGGGAATCAACCCTCCAGCCGGGAATGCGGGTCCTGGCGCCGTTCGGTCGTCGGCAATTGGTGGGGTACGTCCTGAAGATCGCGCCGCACACTCAGATCAGAGAACCCAAAACGTTGCTGCGGCTCATCGATGGGGCGCCGAGGCTCAGCCCGGATCGCTGGCAATTGGCCCGCTGGATGAGCGCCTACTACGGCTGTAGTCTCGGGGAAGCTGTGGCGAGCATCGTCCCGACGCAGCTACGTCCTCGGATGGATATCGAGATCAACGCCTCAGAGCTCCCAACGCCCTCGGGGGAAAAACCGGTCTTGACGTCCGAACAACAGCGCGCATTTGACGTGCTCACCGCTGCGGTGAACGCAGGACGATGTGAGGGATTTCTCCTCCATGGCGTGACGGGTTCCGGGAAGACCGAGCTCTACCTGCGGATCATCGACGAAGTCCTTCGACAGGGACGGACGGCCATCTGTTTGGTCCCTGAGATTGCGCTGACCCCCCAGACGATCGATCGCTTCCACCAGCGATTTGGCCCAGGGGTGGCGATCTGGCATAGTCGTCTCACACCACGTCAGCGAGCGACAGCTTGGCAGGACCTGACGGCCGGTCAGTGTCGGATCGTGGTGGGCACGCGTTCGGCCGTCTTCGCCCCGGTGAGTTCTCTCGGCGTGATCATCCTCGACGAGGAGCACGATCCCTCCTATAAACAACTTGAGAGCCCGCGGTATCATGCCCGCGAGGTCGCGATGGCCCGCGCGAAGGAGGCTGACGCGGTCGTGATCCTCGGGAGCGCCACACCCTGTGTCGAGAGCTACTACGCCGCGACGCACGACCGACTTCGATTACTGGAATTGACGCAGCGCGTGCAGGGACGAGCACTCCCCAAGGTCGAGATCGTGGACATGCGCCAAGAACTGGGTCGGGGGCGTCGAGGCGCCTTCTTTTCGACACGACTCCAGCGGGCGCTGGAGCATGCCGTCGAGCTGAAGGAGCAGGCGATTCTCTTACTGAATCGTCGGGGTTTCGCCCGTGTCGCCCAATGTCCGTCGTGCGGAACGGTCGTGCGCTGTCGCGGCTGTTCCGTGCCGCTCATCTACCATGCCACCACCCAGCAGTTGCGCTGCCACTATTGCAATCGTCAGCAGGAGGCGCCTGAGATGTGCCAGACCTGTTCCCGAGGCTATGTGCGCCTCAGGGGTTCGGGGACGCAGCGGATCGAGTCCGAGTTGCACCGGCTCTTTCCGGCCTCGGCCATTGCCCGGATGGATTCCGATGCGACCAGGGCAAAAGACAGCCATCGCCGAGTGTATGACCTGATCAACACGCAGCAGATCGATCTGTTGGTGGGCACACAGATGGTGGCGAAGGGACTGGATGTCCCGCACGTCACGCTCGTCGGCGTCGTCTCAGCGGATACGGCTCTGAATCTGCCGGACTTCCGGGCGGGGGAACGGACGTTCGATCTCTTGACCCAGGTGGCCGGAAGGGCGGGACGGGGAGATCGTCCGGGTCGCGTGATTATCCAGACCTTTTGTCCGACTCACTATGCGATCCGAGCCGCCTCGCAGCATGACTATCAGACCTTCTACCGTGCGGAGATCAGTATGCGAAAGCGTCTGCAGCTTCCGCCTTTCACCCATCTCGTTGACCTGACGATCCAAGGCCATCGTGGAGTTCGAGTGCAACAGGCCGCCCACGAACTCGCGAACGCGTTGAAAGCACGGCTGAAACGGCGGACCATTCGTGTGTTGGGTCCGGCACCCCACCGCTTGGCGATCCTACGAGGGACCCATCGCTGGCACCTCGTGCTGAAAGCCAAGACGGTTACGCCGATGCTCTCCGTTGTGCGGACGATCTTGAAGGAGGGACGACGCTTCCACGGACTGCCCGTGATTATTGACGTGGACCCCCAATGAAGCAATGGGGAATGGGGAATGCGGAATGGGGAATTTTAACTCTTCTGTTCCTGTTTCTTCATTCCGAATTCCAAATTCCGAATTCCCCATTGGTCATGTGCTGAACCCTTTCTTGATGGTGCCCAGCGCATCGAGGTTGCGAATCCCTTGCTGGGCTTCCAGGTCGTTGGGGACGAGTGCCACGAGGCGCTCAAAGCACTGGCGGGCTTGTTGATCGTTGCCGCGTTTCATGGCCAATCGCGCGAACTGTCGCAAGGCCGGCAGGTAATTGGGAAACATCGACAGCAGTTCTTCATAGGTGGCCAGCGCCGCGTCATCAAGCCCGGCTCGCGTCAAATTTGACGCCAAGCGCATGAGGAGTCCCCGCGAGCGGGGCTGCAGCGACAGGAGCTGCTCATAGAGTTGGACCGCTTGGCGGGATTGCCCTTGCATCGCACTGAAGCTTGCGACCAGGCGAATAGGCATGCTCACGACGGCGGCCATGAGCTGATTGACCCAGGAGGGCGGTTGTTGGCTGTACTGCTTTTGAATCGCCAACCGCAAGTACCGACGGGCCTCCGTGGCATCCGGCTGGTGCTTGATGACGAACGTCAGCAGATCAATCGCGTATTCGTAACTGCCTTGGGTATAGGCTTGGAGGCCTTTCTCGAAATACGGTTGGAGCGTCGGTGGGACCGCGATCGTGGCCATCAGCGCCATTATCCAGACTTCTGAAGCCGGTTGTCAAGCGGGGCAAATAGGATACAATACGCTTTTATGCGTCTCGTCTTCTTTGGAACCTCAGCATTTGCCGTCCCGTCGTTGGAAGCACTCTCGACCAGCGGCCAGGAGATCGTGTTGTGCGTGACCCAGCCGGACCGGCCGCAAGGCCGAGGACTCAACCCCCAACCGTCTCCGATCAAAACCGCCGCGCAGCGGTTAGGCCTTCGCTGTGAAGAACCCACTGATCTTCGAGCGGCGACCACGCGCCTTAAGCGGCTTGCACCCGAGGTGGGAGTGGTCATCGCGTATGGACGGTTGATTCCTCACGAGCTGCTCACGCTACCCCGATACGGCATGGTGGGGGTCCATCCATCGTTATTGCCCCAGTATCGAGGCGCGAGCCCCATCGCCTGGGCGATCGTGAATGGTGAGTCGGTCACCGGTGTGACCACCTTTCGACTCAACGCGCAGCTCGATGCGGGTGAGATTGCGTGTCAAGAGACCGTGTCGATCGGACCGCAGGAGACCGCCGCCACACTCTCCGAACAGTTGGCCGCACAGGGAGGGCAGTTGCTCGTGAAGACGCTGACTGCGCTTGAGCAAAACACTGCAGTGTTCCGTCCACAGGACGAACAGGCGGCCACGTATGCCCGGAAGCTCTCCAAAGAGGATGGCCAAATCGATTGGACGGCTCCCGCCCTCGCCATTGATCGGTTAGTTCGGGGCATGGTGCCGTGGCCCGGGGCTTCGACCACGTGGCAAGGACAACCCTTGAAACTGTGGTTGGTCAGCTATACTAACGACTCCATCGCGTCCGCTCGTCCTGGAGAGATCGTGAAGGTTGATTCGAGTGGCGTCGTGGTGACGACCGGAGCCGGGCAGGCGATCATTCAGGAGCTGCAGCTCGCCGGCGGTCGCCGGATGCCTGTGCGCGAATTTCTCCTGGGCCATGACTTGCGCGTTGGTGAATTCTTGGGAAAGGAACATGCCTGAGCTACGCAAGGATCCGCTGATCGGTCGGTGGGTCATCATTTCCACCGAGCGCGCCAAGCGACCCGTCGATTTTGTCGCCCCCACCCCGATGGTGGAGACGGAGACGGTCTGTCCCTTCTGCGAAGGCCATGAGGCCGAGACGCAGCCCGAGATCTTTGCCATCCGTCCGACCGCGAAGACGCCGAACGCTCCCGGCTGGTTGGTGCGGGTGATTCCCAACATTAAACCGATCCTGCGTATTGAAGGCGAGATCACGCGTCGGGCCAAAGGCATGTTCGATGTCATGAATGGCATCGGGGCGCATGAGCTGCTCATCGAAACACCCCAGCATCTCGGCAACCTCGCCGACCTTTCGGTTGAGCAGATCCAACAGACGATCCAGGCGGCTCTCCAGCGCATCTCTGATCTCGAACGAGATCCTCGGTTTCGCTACGCGCTGTGGTTTAAGAACTATGGGGAGATCGCGGGGTCTGGACGGATCGCCCATGCGCGCTCCCAACTGATCGCCACCCCGGTCACCCCGAAGCGGGTCAAAGAAGAACTCGCTGTGGCCCGTCGCTATTTCGAGGACAAAGAACGCTGCCTGACCTGTGACGTCCTGATACAGGAGCAGCAGATGAGGGATCGCGTCGTCCTGGACTCTTCGTCGATCATGGTGATCTGTCCGTTTGCCTCCCGCTTTCCCTTTGAGCTGAGTTTCATTCCGAAACGGCACGCCTGTGATTTCGCCTCCCTCCAGGCCGACGAGGTGGCTGATCTGGCTTCCGCCATCAAACGGGTGCTGTCTCGTTTGAAGGAGGCGCTCGGCGATCCCCCGTACAACTTTGTGCTTCACACCGCATCGTTCCGCCGCCATCGTGTGAAAGCGGGATACTGGAAGACGATTGAGGACGATTACCACTGGCATCTCGAGTTCATTCCTCGGCTGACCCGAGTGGCGGGCTTTGAGTGGGGCAGCGGCTTTTACATCAATCCCACGCCACCCGAAGAAGCCGCCCACTACCTCAGGGAAGATGTCTGAGTTAAGGCGGGATCCGATTACAGGGCGGTGGAATATCATCAACACCGATGAGCCCCTCGGTCCAGAGGGATTCCAGGTGGAACCCTCGGCGCCGAGTACCGTGACCTGCCCGTTCTGCCCGGGCAACGAACGCCTGACGCCCTCCGAGATTTACGCGGTGCGGCCTGGGGTTGGCGGCGCCAACACGCCGGGATGGAGCTTGCGTGTCATCCCCAACAAATTTCCCGCCTTGCGCATCGAAGGCGACCTGGGCCGTCGGGGGCTGGGACTGTTTGATCTCTCCAACGGGATCGGAGCGCATGAAGTGATCATCGAGACCCCGGATCATCATCGCCAGATGGCGGATTTGTCGCTCGCAGAATTGGAGCAGGTCCTCACGGCGTTCCGGATGCGCTCACTGGATCTGCGGGGCGATCGTCGATTGAAATACACCTTGATTTTCAAAAACTTCGGTCGCGCGGCCGGCGCCACGCTGGAGCATCCGCATTCCCAGCTCATCGCGCTCCCGATTGTGCCCAAGCGGGTGATGGAGGAGTTGAAAGGGGCGGGACGCTACTTTGAGTTTCGGGGACGCTGTCCGTATTGCGATATGCTCCATCAAGAGCTAGAGGAGAATGAGCGCATCATCGCCGAGAACAAGAGTTTTGTGGCCTTCTGTCCATTCGTCTCCGGCTTTCCGTTTGAGATGTGGATCGTCCCGCGGGAACACCGCTCCGATTTCACGTCGCTGACGAGGGAGGGGATGACCGATCTCTCGAGAATCCTCAAGGAAATGTTGGTGCGCCTGCGCCAGGCGCTCTCGGACCCGCCCTACAACTTCATTCTCCAGACCTCGCCGATCGAATCGCAGGAACGGGAGGAGTATCACTGGCACATCGAGGTGACGCCAAAACTGACCAAGGTCGCCGGCTTTGAGTGGGGCACCGGCTTCTACATCAACCCCACCCCGCCCGAGCTCGCCGCAAAAGTCCTCCGCGACATCTCCGTTTGACGGGTTCAGGGCAAAGTCTGTTTGACGGGATCAAGGTAGAGACCCTATAATAATTTTCGTCTTGGCTGGTCAATCTACTTCGCAAGGGTTCAAGTGATCAAGGAGAAACACGGATGACCGTGCGGATTGGGATTAACGGATTTGGGCGGATTGGACGCAACGTCTTTCGAGCCGGCTTTCACCGGTCGGGGATCGAGTTTGTGGCGGTCAATGATCTCCCGACGCCGACGGAAACGCTGGCGCATTTGCTGAAGTACGACTCCATCCTTGGCGCCTTTCAAGCGGATGTCTCCGCCGAGGCGGATGCCGTCGTGGTGAACGGCAAGCGCCTGAAGATGTTCACCTCCAAGGATCCGGGCGAGATCCCGTGGGGCGATCTGGGTGTGGACATCGTGATCGAGTCCACCGGCGCCTTCACCGACAAGGAACAAGCCGCGAAACACCTGCGCGGCAGTGTGAAGAAGGTCATCATCACCGCACCCGCCAAGAACGAGGATCTCACGGTCGTGCTGGGGGCCAACGAAAAGCTCTACGATCCGGCCAAGCATCACGTCATCTCCAACGCGTCCTGCACGACCAACTGCGTCGTCCCGATCGCGAAGATCATCCACGAGCAATTCACGATCGTCCGCGGCTTCATGACGACGATCCACTCCTACACCAACGACCAGCGGCTGCTCGACCTGACGCACAAGGACCTGCGCCGAGCCCGAGCGGCGGCTCTCTCCATGATTCCCAGCACGACCGGCGCCGCCAAGACCGTCGGGGTCGTGTTTCCGGAGCTCAAAGGCCGCATCGACGGCTTGTCGATCCGCGTGCCCACGCCGAACGTCTCGATCGTGGACCTCTCCTGCCAGGTGGAAAAACAGACGACGGTGGAGGAGGTCAATCAAGCCTTCAAAGCAGCGGCCACCGGGCCCTTAAAAGGCATCCTGCAATACTGCACCGATCCGCTGGTCTCGCGGGACTTCAACGGCAACCCGCACTCGTGCATCTTCGATGCCACGATGACGGCCGTGATTGACCAGCAGCTCGTGAAAGCGTTCGGCTGGTACGACAACGAGTGGGGCTACTCCAACCGCGTTGTGGACCTCGTCGAGTACGTCGTCAAGAAAGGCCTAGGGTCGGGTGCTCCGCCAGCGGTGGAGGCCGCCAGGTTAATAAACTAGTTGACAAACTAGTCTGATTAATGTACGGTCATTTCAGGGGGGAAGGACACATGGTTAAGATAGGGGCCTTTGACGCCAAGACGCATTTGCCCGCGCTGTTGGAACGGGTGGTCAAAGGCGAGACGATTCAGATTACCCGCCGGGGAGTGCCCGTGGCGATGCTTGTGTCTGTGCAATCCGAAACAACCCATGACTCGAAAGAGGCCGCCAACCGGATCCGTGAAGTGCGCGAAGGCATTCGTCTGCGCGGTCTGCGCATCAAAGACATGATCAATGAAGGCCGACGCTGATCACCTCGTGATCGATGCGTCCGTGTCGTTGGCCTGGTGCTTCGAAGAAGAAAAAACGCCTTACACTGAGTGGGTGTTGGATCGGATGGCCGAGGGCGCAGGAGCAGTTGTGCCGGCCATTTGGCCTTTGGAAATACTCAACGTCCTGCTCATTGCCGAGAAGCATAAACGGTTGACGGCGTTACAAGCGAACGTCTTTTTAGAACAACTGAAAAAATTTTCTGTCACCATCGATGCCCCTCCCCTGACGCTCATGTTTGATCGAATCATCTCCGAAGCCCGTCGATGGAACCTCACGGCGTACGACGCCGCGTACCTGGAGCTCGCGTTACGGCGCGGGTTACCGTTGGCGACATTGGACGAGCACCTCAAGAAAGCCGCGAAGTCGTTGGGGGTGCCCCTCGCTCATCGCGCGGTCGATTCCTGACGATTTCTCGTCTTCTCCCATGAAACGAACTATTCGTGATATTGATCTCAAAGGCAAGCGGGTGCTCATCCGCGTCGACTTCAACGTGCCGTTGGACAAGAAGACCGGCGCGATCACCGATGAGACGCGGATTCGGGAGAGCCTGCCAACCATCCGCTACTGCTTGGAACAGGGAGCTTCGGTCGTGTTGATGAGTCACCTGGGCCGTCCTGACGGCAAGCGCCTTCCCGAGTATTCGCTCAAGCCGGTGGCGCAGCGATTGCAGGAACTGCTCAACCGGCCGGTGATCTTCCTGCCTGATTGCATCGGCCCAGACGTGGAAGCCCAGGTGCACGCGATGAAGCCGGGCGAGGTAATCCTGTTGGAGAACCTCCGCTATCATGCGGAAGAAGAAAGGAACGATTCGACCTTTGCCCAGGCGCTGTCCCGTCTGGGACAGATCTACGTGAACGATGCCTTTGGCACCGCCCATCGCGCGCATGCCTCAACCGAAGGAGTCGCCCACCATCTGCCGGCGGCAGCGGGCTTCCTCATGGAAAAGGAAATCCGCTATCTCGAGGGGGCACTGACCAACCCGGTCCGTCCCTATGTCGCCATCCTGGGTGGGGCCAAGGTGTCAGATAAGATCGGCGTCATTTCGCGCTTGCTGGAGCAAGTCGACCGGCTGCTCATCGGCGGTGGGATGTCCTACACGTTCCTGAAGTCACAGGGCCATGCGATCGGCGCATCAACCCTTGAGGCTGACAGGATCGGCTTGGCCAAGGAGCTGTTGGAGAAAGCGGCAAAGCGCCACGTGAAGGTGTTGTTGCCGGTGGACCACGTGATCACCAATGGTCTCAAGCAACCTGACAGCCAGGTCAAGACCGTGGCGATGGGGCAGATTCCCGACGGATGGGAGGGTGTGGATATCGGTCCTGAGACGATCAAGGTATTTACCTCGGCGCTGGCGGATGCCAAGACGGTGGTGTGGAACGGCCCGGTGGGCGTCTTCGAGGATCCGCGGTTTGCGACCGGCAGCCGACGAATCGCCGAGGCCCTGGCGAGCTTGAAGGCGACGACGATCATCGGCGGCGGCGACAGCGCGGCCTGCGTGCAACAGTTCAAGCTGGCTGAGCGCATGACGCATATCTCCACCGGCGGTGGGGCATCGCTTGAATTTTTGGAAGGGAAGATCCTTCCCGGCATCGCCGTGCTCCAAGATAAGGTGAAGGGTGAAAGGTGTAGGGTGTAGGGTGAGATGCGAAGACCGATCATTGCGGGTAATTGGAAATGTCATCTGACCTCGCGGGAGGCGGTCCAGTTGATTCAATCCTTGCGCAAACCACTTGATGGTCTGGATGGAGTCGAGGTCGTGGTCTGTCCGACATTCACATCCCTGGCAGCGGTCAAGAACTCGTTAGCCGGTTCGTCAATCGGCCTTGGCGCCCAAGACCTGTTTTGGGAGTCCCAAGGAGCATTCACCGGAGAGGTGTCGGCCCCGATGCTGATCGATGCCGGCTGCCGGTATGTCATCATTGGTCACTCAGAGCGACGGCGCTATTTCGGGGAGACCGATGAGACGGTGCACCGCAAGCTGCAGGCGGCTCTGGCGAACCACTTGATCCCGATTGTGTGCATCGGCGAGACGCTTGAGGAACGGGAGCAGGGACAGACGTTTGATGTGTTGACGCGACAGTTACGCGGAGCCCTGAACGGCTGCGCGGCGCAAGACCTTGCTCGTATCGTGCTGGCGTATGAACCAGTCTGGGCGATCGGAACGGGACGCAACGCGACACCGGAGCAAGCCCAAGAAGCGCAGCGTTTCATCCGAGAGTGGCTCTCGAAACACCTCAGTCCGCAGGTGGCCGAGGCCATCCGCATTCAATACGGCGGGAGTGTGACCGCTGCGAATGCGCTGAGCCTGTTGAGTCAACCCGATGTCGATGGCGCGCTGGTCGGCGGCGCCAGTTTGAAGACGGAGTCATTCGTGGCGATCGTCAACGCCGCAGTTGAAGCGAAGGCGGTGAACACCTAAGGAGATGATTTCACGGATTTTCAAAGGATTCCACAGATTGTTCCCTCAAGATAAATCTGTGTAATCGATCTTTGAAATCTGTGTCATCAAGACAGATATGTTATACGGATTGGTGCTGGTCCTTCATGTGTTGATGTGTCTGGTGTTGATTGGGATCGTGCTCTTGCAGGGAGGACGCGGGGGGTTGTCCGACGCCCTGGGAGGCGCCGCGGCGCAGTCGCTCTTCGGCGGCGGGGCCGCCACGGTGCTGACGAAAATCACGGCGAGCTGCGCGGCGCTGTTCATGATCACCTCACTCTCCTTGGCGTATCTCTCAAGCGTGCGCGGCCGATCCGTGATTGAGCAGATGCCGGTTGTCTCGCCCGAGGGGTTGCCGGCGGGGCTGCCGTTGCCGGTTGCCCCCACGCAAGACGTTGCTCTTCAAGCACCTGAAACGTCCTCTCAACCGACTGAGCAATCGCCGTCTCAGTAACATTGGACTCATCACGCTGCTCCTGCTGCGGCAGGCTGCTGCCGTGGCAGAGCCTCCTTCTGAACAACCTGCGCAGGGGGATGCGTTGGTGGTCGGGTCCATCGGTGACGCGAGCCGTCTCCTTCCGATCCTTGCCACCGACAGCGCCTCCGGCGACATCGTGGGGCTGGTCTTCAACGGCCTGCTGAAATACAACGAGCGTCTCGAGGTCGTTGGGGATCTGGCCGAATCGTGGCAGGTGAGCGACGACGGCTTGACGCTCACCTTCACCCTGCGGCCAAACGTGCGGTGGCAGGATGGCGTGCCCCTGACGGCCGATGATGTCCTGTTTACCTACCAGAAGCTCATCGATCCCAACGTCCTGACCCCGTATTCAAGCAGTTATGAACTGGTCGAGACCGTTGAGATCCTCGATGAGCGGACCGTTCGTGTCCGATACCGAGAACCGTTCGCGCCCGCCCTGGAAAGCTGGATGGTGGGGATCATTCCCAAACATCTGCTGGGAGGTGAAGATCTCAATACCACGTCGTTCCTTCGCCGGCCCCTCGGCTGCGGCCCCTATCGGTTCAAGCGGTGGAAGACGGGCGAGATCATTGAGCTCGTCGCCAACCCAGACTATTTCGAGCACCGGCCACATCTAGATCGCTATCTCTACCGCATCATCCCAGACCAGGCGACGTTGTTCCTGGAGCTGTTGGCCGGTCAGATTGATCTCTCGGGACTCACCCCTCTGCAGTACCGTCGACAGACCGACACACCGAGGATTCGACACTCTTACCACAAGTTTCGCTATCCCTCCTTTG
The DNA here is from genome assembly GCA_964624155.1 of uncultured Planctomycetales bacterium. Taxonomy (GTDB): domain Bacteria; phylum Omnitrophota; class Gorgyraeia; order Aquiviventales; family Aquiviventaceae; genus CAZUWM01. The sequence goes on along the minus strand of CAZUWM010000011.1, from coordinate 21,471 downwards.
GCTTCACGTACCTGGGGTACAATCTGCAGGATGCGCGGTTTGCGGACGTGCGCATCCGACGCGCCTTCAATCTGGCCATCGACAAACAGGCGATTATCGACGGGGTGCTCTTCGGATTGGGCAGCGTCGCCACCGGCCCGTATCCCAAGGAGTCGTGGGCGTACGATCCCTCGATCCAATCCCCGCCGCCGGATCGGGAGGCGGCCAAGAAGCTGTTGGCCGAGGCAGGATGGATGGATCGAGATGGCGATGGCCTGCTCGATCAACAGGGCCACCCGTTTCGCTTCACCATCATGACCAACCAGGGCAACGAGGTCAGGCGCCAAGTCGCAGAGCTGGTTCAGCGGCAATTGCGGTTGCTGGGGATTGACGTGTCCATTCGGATCGTCGAATGGAGCGCATTCGTCCATGAATTCATCGACAAGCGGCGCTTTGAGGTGGTCCTACTTGGGTGGAACCTCTCGCGCGATCCGGATCTCTACGACATCTTCCACTCCTCCAAAACTGGAGCCGGAGAGTACAACTTCGTCAGTTACGCGAATCCAGAGGTTGACCGGTTGCTGGAAGAAGGGCGCCGAACGTTTGATCAGGCGGCTCGGCAACAGATCTACCACCAGGTCCATCGGCTACTAGCAGAGGATCAACCCTACACCTTTCTCTACGTGGCCGATGCGCTGCCGATTGTGCATCAGCGCTTCCGCAACGTGCGCGCTACCCCCATCGGGATCACGGACAACCTGATCGACTGGTATGTGCCGCTGCCTGAGCAGCGCTACAAACGGATGTCGCAGTAATGGCGGCGTATCTCATCCGACGACTCCTCAGCATGATCCCCGTCTTGGTCGGGATTACGATCATTTCGTTTGGGGTGATGAAACTGGCTCCCGGCAAACCGACCGATGCGATGCTGGACTTCAATCCCAAGGCGTCGATGGAGGCCCGAGAACGGATGGAGCAGCTGCTCGGCCTGAACCAGCCCCTCCACGTTCAATACCTCAATTGGCTCCGGCGGGTTGCGACTCTTAATTTCGATCGATCCTTCCGCGACGGGCGTCCAGTCACGCAGATTATCGTGGAGCGATTGCCGATCACGGTGACCATCAATCTGTGCGCCCTCGTGTTGATCCTGGGGCTGGCGATCCCCTTGGGGGTCGTCGCAGCGGTTCGTCCCGGTGGATGGTTCGACCGGATCACCACATTCCTCGTCTTCGTCGGCTACTCGACTCCGGCCTTTTGGCTTGGACTGCTGGGGATCGCGGGCTTTGGGGTTCAGCTCGGGTGGGTGCCGGTTTCCGGCATCCATTCCCTGGACTACGAGGCGATGCCGTGGCTTGGCCGCGTGCTCGACGTCGCGCATCACCTGGTGCTGCCGGTCGGCATCATGACGTTCGTGGGACTGGCTGACTTATCACGCTACGTCCGTTCCAGCATGGTGGAGGTGCTGCGGCAGGACTACATCCGCACCGCCAGGGCCAAGGGATTGCCGGAGTCGGCGGTGTTGTTCCGGCACGGCTTGCGCAACGCGCTGCTGCCCATCGTCACGATCCTCGGCCTCTCATTGCCGGGTCTGATCGCCGGCGGCGTCGTGATGGAAACCGTCTTCGCGATTCCCGGGATGGGCCGGTTATTCTACGACGCGGTGATGGCGCGTGATCAACATGTCGTCATGGCCCTCGTGACGATTGGAGCCGCGTTGACGCTGTTGGGGAATCTGCTGGCGGACCTGGCATACGCCGCCACCGATCCGCGCATTCGTGTGGGGAAAGACCATGCGTGAACAGGGACATCGGTTGATCCTCGGCGGCGGATTGGTGCTCGGAATCCTTGCGGTCGTCGCCGTCCTCGCCCCCTGGATCGCCCCGTATGATCCGTTGGCCATCAATCTCCCCGAGGCGCTGCTTCCCCCTTCATCTCAACATTGGCTTGGCACCGATCCATTAGGCCGCGATGTGCTCAGTCGGCTCATCTACGGGACGAGGATTTCGCTGGTGATCGGATTCATTGCCGTCGGTGTGGCGGTGCTCATCGGGACTGCGGTGGGGCTGATCGCCGGTTATCTCGGAGGGCGGGTGGATAGCGTCGTGATGCGTCTCGTCGATACGATGCTCGCCTTTCCCTCGATCTTCCTCCTGCTGGCCGTGATCGCCCTGCTGGAACCGAGCATTTACAACATCATGATCGTGATCGGACTCACCAGTTGGATGGGGGTCGCACGGCTGGTTCGAGCTGAGGTGTTGACTATGAAGGAACGTGAGTTCGTACTCGCCGCTCGGGCGATCGGCGCTTCGACGACGCGGATCATGATTCGGCACGTGTTGCCCAATGTCGCCACACCGGTGTTGGTGGCGGCAACACTCGGCGTCGGAGGGGCGATTCTGACCGAGTCGGTCCTGAGCTACTTAGGGCTTGGGGTGCAACCCCCAACGCCGAGCTGGGGCAACATCCTCAACGAAGGGCGCGTGGCGCTGGGGGTGGCGTGGTGGCTGACGCTGACGCCAGGGGTGTGCATCCTGGTGACGGTGCTGGCGTTCAATTTGTTGGGCGAAGGCTTGCGAGAACGGTTTCTGAAATGAGTGATTGGGTGATTGAGTGATTAAGCGATTGAGATGAAAAGATGGCGCTCTTGAGCGTTGAGCATCTCTCTGTATCCTATGACCATCGTGGAACGACCGTGCGGGCGGTGGAGGATGTGAGTTTCACGATCGAGCCCGGGGAGGTGTTTGCGCTGGTCGGCGAGTCTGGGTCAGGGAAGAGCAGCGTCGCGTTGGCGCTGACGCGGTTATTGCCGGCCTCCGCGGTCGTCTCAGGAAGTGTGCGTCTTGAACAGAGGAGTCTCTTGGAGAGTTCCGAGGAGGACTTGCGAGCCATTCGAGGCGGACGAATCGCCTACGTCTTCCAAGAACCCTCCACGTCGCTGAATCCTGTCCTCACAATCGGCAGGCAGCTCCTTGAAACGATTGAGCTGCACGCCTCCGCCCGCGGAGATGAGGCGAGGCAGCTCGCCATCCGGTGGCTGCAACAGGTCGGCCTCCCCCTCCCTGAGCAACGCCTCCGGGCGTATCCTCATCAGTTATCAGGCGGCATGCAGCAACGGGTCATGCTGGCGATGGCGTTGGTCGCTTCTCCATCGCTCCTTGTGGCTGATGAACCCACCACCGCCTTAGATGTCACCATTCAAGTCCAGATTCTCAGACTCGTACGCGATCTGCAGCGGAAGCTCAACCTTTCCGTCCTCCTGATTTCCCATGATCTGACGGTCGTGGAACGGATCGCTTACCGTGTCGGCGTCATGTCGGAGGGAACGCTGGTTGAATGTGGGACGGTGGAACAGATTCTCCATCGCCCCACGCATCCCTATACTCAACAGCTCCTTCGCTACCACAGATGACACGGATGCACAGAACCACCGATGGCACAGATCAATTCCCTCCGTGGTATCTGTGTCATCTGTGATGCCAATGCTTGAAGCTCACGACGTAACGCGCGTGTACCGCCAGACGAGGGGATGGCTTCGTCGCCCAGTGGGCCTGGTGCGAGCGGTGGACGGAGTCAGTTGTGAATTGGCGCGAGGGGAACGATTGGGCCTCGTGGGCGAGTCGGGATGCGGGAAGACGACCCTGGCCAAAATGTTAGGAGGGCTGCTTCAACTAACCGCTGGGTCCGTGTCGATTCATGGGACACCGTGGAGGGCCTTGCGAGGGAAGGCCTGGCGAGGCGCTCGACGCAGCGTGCAGTTCATCTTTCAAGACCCGATGAACAGCCTGAATCCCCGCTTGACCGTGGGGCAGACGTTAAGCGAACCGTTGGTCATTCATGGTCTCGCCCGGGGAGCCGCCTGCCGCGTCCGCGTCGAAGAGCTGTTGGCGTCGGTACAACTCCCTGCGGCGTATCGCCACCGTCTCCCACGAGAGCTTAGCGGGGGCGAGCGTCAACGCGTGGGGATCGCCCGCGCCCTCGCGACCGAACCGGAGATGATCATCTGTGATGAGCCGATCGCCTCGCTCGATGTCTCAGTCGGCGCGCAGATCCTTGAGCTCTTGCGCCATCTCTCCCAGCAGCGATGCCTCGCCCTGCTGTTCATCTCCCATGATCTACGCGCGGTCGCCTCCTTATGCACGCGCGTGGCCGTCATGCGGCAGGGGCGGTTCGTGGAAGTCGCCCCCACCGACACCCTCCTGAGCCGACCCGTCAACCCCTATACGCAGCTGCTGATCCGCTGCGCCGCCCTCGACCTCGACGCCTGAATCGCGTATAATAAATTTCTCCGACGATGCGCAACGTCCTGACGTTCATCATGGCGGGAGGGAAGGGTGAGCGGCTCTGGCCCCTGACCAAGGATCGGGCCAAGCCGGCGGTGCCGTTTGGCGGGCTCTATCGGATCATCGACTTCACGCTGTCGAACTGCATCAACTCCGGCATCCGCAAGATCCATGTCCTGATTCAGTACAAATCGTTCTCACTGCAGCGACACCTCCTGATGGGCTGGAACATCTTCGACAGCGAGCTGGGGGAGTACATCGACGTCATCCCGGCCCAGCAGCGCATTGACGAACATTGGTATCTTGGCACCGCCGACGCCGTGTATCAGAACATCTATTCGATTGAGCAGGAACGGCCTGAATTCGTCCTGGTGCTGGCCGGCGATCACGTCTACAAGATGAACTACGCCGAGATGCTGGCGTTCCACAAACAGACCGGGGCGGACGCCACGGTCAGCGTCATCGAGTTCGAGAAAGAGCGGGCCAAGGGGTTCGGCATCGTCGAGGTGGACGCGCAAGGGCGCATCATCGGGTTTGAGGAAAAACCGGCCGACCCTAAGACGATTCCGGGCGACCCCGCGCGGTGCTACGTGTCGATGGGCATCTACATCTTCAACCGAGCCGCGCTGGAGGAGGCGCTCATCGAGGACGCCAAGCGGCAGGACAGCACCCACGATTTCGGGAAAGACGTGATCCCCTCGATGAGGCGGCGCTTCAACGTGATGGCCTATAATTTCTCCGCCATCCCTGTGTCGCCATCGCTGTTCCCATCAAGTCGGTGGGGCGGATCCGCCTCCGGCGGAAAGGATGAGCACACGCCAGCGTCCCAATACTGGCGCGATATCGGGACACTCGATGCCTATTACGAGGGGAACATGGATCTCCTGCAGGTGACGCCCCAGTTTAATCTCTATGACCACGAGTGGCCCATCCGCACGTATCACGAACAGTGGCCGCCGGCCAAGACGGTCTTCTCCGACGATGCGACGGGACGCGTCGGGATGGTGCTCGATTCGCTGGTGTCGACCGGTTGCGTCATCAGCGGGGGACGGATTCAACGCTGCGTGCTCTCCCCGGATGTGCGCATCAATAGCTTCGCCGAGGTGTCTGATTCCATCCTGATGGAGCACGTCGAGGTCGGCCGCTATGCCAAGATCCGCCGCGCGATTATCGACAAGGATGTCACCATCCCTCGCTATACGGAGATCGGCTACAACCTGGAGGAAGACCGCCGCCGCTTTTACGTCACCGAGGGCGGGGTGGTGGTCGTGGCGAAAGGCACCGTGATCGAGGAACCTCGCCCGGCCGTCTCATTGGCAGGAACCTAAATGTTAAAGATCGGACCACACACGCTCCAGTCACGGCTCATTATTGGAACGGGTAAATATGCCGGCTTCGAGGTGATGCGGCAAGCCCTTGAGGCCTCTGGAGCGGAGATGATCACCGTGGCCGTGCGCCGCCTGAACCTGGACCGACCCGATGAGGAACATCTGCTCGACGACATCGACCGCTCGCGCGTGACGATTCTGCCGAACACCGCCGGCTGCTACACCGCTGAGGAGGCGATTCGAGTCGCACGATTGGGACGGGAAGCGGGTCTCTCGAATCTGGTGAAGTTGGAAGTCATCGGTGATCAAAAGACGTTGCTGCCGGATACGGTCGCTCTCTTGGAAGCCACCCACGTGCTTGTCAAGGAAGGGTTCATCGTGATGCCCTATACCAACGACGATCCCGTGATGGCCAAGCGCCTGCAGGATGCCGGGGCGGCGTGTGTCATGCCGCTCGCGGCTCCGATCGGATCGGGTCAGGGGATTCTCAACACGCTGACCATCCGCTTTATTCTTGAAGCCGTGTCGATCCCGGTCATTGTCGATGCCGGGGTGGGCACGGCCTCGGATGCCGCGGTCGCCATGGAACTGGGCGCCGATGGGGTGTTGATGAATACCGCCATCGCCTGCGCCAAGGATCCGGTCAAGATGGCTCATGCGATGCGCTTGGCGGTTGAGGCGGGTCGCCTCGCCTTTGAGGCCGGCCGGATTCCGAAAAAGCCGTATGCCTCGGCATCCAGCCCAACAAGCGGAATGGTGCAATCACATGGCTAAGCTGACGAAAGCTCGTCCACCGACGGCCAAACGACCGACCACGGTCAAGACCTACCGAGTCGCGGTCATCGCGGGGGATGGCACCGGGCCCGAGGTGATTCGCGAAGGCCGGAAGGTCCTCGAATCCGTGGCGGCGGCGGAAGGCTTCCGTCTGGTGTGGCAGCCCTATGACCTCGGTGGTGAACGCTACCTGAAAAGCCAGGAGGTTCTGCCCGAGTCGGTGCTCAAAGAATTGCGCGAGGTGAATGCGATCTACCTCGGAGCGATCGGTCATCCCGACGTCACGCCTGGCATTCTGGAGCGGGGATTGCTGTTGCGAATCCGGTTTGAGTTGGATCAGTACATCAACTTGCGGCCGGTGAAGCTGTATCCGGGGGTCTGGACACCGCTGAGGAACAAAGGGCCCGACGATGTCGATTTTGTCGTCGTGCGAGAGAACACCGAAGGGCTCTACGCCGGGGTCGGCGGCTTTGTGCGCAAAGGCACGCCGGATGAAGTCGCCCTGCAGACCTCGGTCAACACCCGCAAGGGCGTTGAGCGGTGCATCCGGTACGCCTTCGACTACACCCGCCGGCGCAGCGACGAGAGGAAGCTCACTTTTTGCGGCAAGACCAACGTGCTCACGTTTGCGCACGATCTCTGGCAGCGAGTCTTTGATCGGGTCTCGAAGGAGTACCCTGACATCCACACCGACTACACCCATGTCGATGCGTGCTGCATGTGGATGGTGAAGAATCCGGAGTGGTTCGATGTCATCGTCACCGACAACATGTTCGGGGACATCATCACCGACCTGGGCGCGATGATTCAGGGTGGGATGGGGATCGCGGCGGGAGGCAACCTCAACCCTGAAGGGGTCTCCATGTTTGAGCCCATCGGCGGATCGGCTCCGAAATATACCGGCAAGAACGTCATCAATCCGTTGGCGGCGATTTGCGCCGGCGGGATGATGCTGGAGCACCTGGGCGAGTCGAAGGCGGCGAAACGAGTCGAGCAATCGGTGATGAAGGTGACGACTCAACTGAAGAGTCTCGCCGCTGGGAAGATGGGCTACTCGACGAGCGAAGTCGGTGATCTCGTCGTGAAAAGACTATAGGGTCAGGATGGCTAATCGGAAGCGGTACAGCGTGGCGGTGGTTGGAGCTACCGGGGCGGTCGGGACGGAGATGCTGCGGGTCTTGCAGCAGCGTAAGTTTCCGGTCGGCCGCATCCGGATGCTGGCCTCCGAGCGCTCGGTGGGACGCCGCCTCACCTTCAATGGGACGGCGCACCGTGTCGAGCAGCTCGACAAACGTGTCTTGGATGGCATCGACATCGCCCTCTTCAGCGCCGGGGCGAGTCGCAGCCTGGAGTTTGCGCCTGAGGCGGCCAAACGAGGGGCCGTGGTGGTGGATAATTCGAGCGCGTTTCGGATGGCCTCAGGCGTCCCCCTGGTGGTGCCGGAAGTCAATCCCCATGCCGTCAAGGATCACAAGGGCATCATCGCCAATCCGAACTGCTCGACCATTATTATGCTCGTGGCCTTGAAACCGCTGCATGATGCGGCGAAGCTCACTCGCATCATCGTCGCGACCTATCAGTCTGTCTCCGGCGCCGGCGCCAAAGCCATGGCGCAGCTCTATCACGAAACTCGTCAAGCGCTGCGCCAGTTTAGAGTTTCGAGTTCAGAGTTCAGAGTTAACCCTAAACTCTCAACTCGCAACTCTCAACTCGCAACTCCGTTGCCAAAGCAGATTGCCTTCAACGTGATTCCACAGATCGATGTCTTCTTGGAGAACGGTTCGACCAAGGAAGAGATGAAGATGGTCAACGAGACGCGCAAGATCCTGGAAGAGCCGACCCTGCCGGTCTCCGCGACCTGCGTCCGTGTGCCGGTCTTCGTCGCCCACTCCGAAGCGGTGTGGATCGAGACCCAACGTTCGCTCTCACCGGCTCAGGCGCGCGAGCTCCTCAAGCGAGCTCCTGGGATTCGTGTGGTGGACGATCCAGCTCGATCTGTGTATCCGCTCCCCATCGATGCCGCCGCAGGGGATGAGGTGCTCGTCGGTCGCATTCGTCGAGACGAGACCATCGAGCATGGCCTCGCCTTGTGGGTCAGCGGCGACAACCTCCGCAAAGGGGCGGCGACCAACGCCGTCCAAATCGCCGAACTCCTCATTAAAAAATGAGTTCTGATGAGAACCTTGAAATTGACGATTGCCTATGACGGCACCCGCTACGCCGGATGGCAGGTTCAACGACCCAAGTCCATAGTCCCTAGTCCACAGTCCACAGAAAAGCCGACGATCCAGGGGGCGCTCCAAGAAGTTTTGCAACAGATTCTCCGGGAACCGGTGACGGTAGTGGGGAGTGGGCGGACGGATGCCGGGGTCCATGCGTTGGGACAAGTCGCCCACGTGAAGACGTGCTCCTCCATGCCGGTGTTGCGGCTCCAGCGAGCTCTCAACGCGCTGCTGCGATCGGACATCACGGTGACCCGCCTCGAGGAAGCCCCGGAGACCTTCCACGCGCAGCGTCACGCGGTGAGCAAACGCTATCGCTACACCATCGTCACCGCTCCCGCGGTGCTGCCGTTTGAGCGAGCCACGGTGCATCATGTCTGGGGGAGGCTCGATGTCTCGCGGATGCGTCGAGAAGCTCAGGTCTTAACCGGCCGGCACGATTTTCGGGCGTTTTGCGCCTCCGGAAGTTCTGCCCTACAGGTGGGTACCACCAAAACCACCGTCCGCACGCTCTCCGACGTGCAGGTGCGCCGGCACCGAGATCGCGTGGTGATGGAATTTGAGGGAGACGGCTTCCTCTATAAGATGGTGCGGGGGATTGCGGGCACTTTGATCGGGGTCGGCCGCGGCAGGCTGCCGACAGGGACGATGGAGCGGATTCTGCGCACGAAAGACCGCCGATTAGTCGGCCCAACCGCCCCCGCCCGCGGCCTCATCCTCCTCAACGTCCGCTATAAACCGGTGTGATTAAGTGTCAGACACTTTCCGTGCGGGAAAATCTCTGAGAAGTGTCTGACACTTTTTAATGACAATTGACACTTATGGGAGACTTAGGTAAAATACATTTTTCTTGTGACGCCGATGAAGACGACGATTCCGGACGTGACACAGATTCGACGGCAGTGGCGGGTGATTGACGCCGAAGGACAGATCCTGGGGCGGCTGGCCACCCGCATCGCCGTGCTGCTGCGGGGCAAGCACAAGCCGACGTACACCCCGCATCTGGACACGGGGGATTTTGTCGTGGTGGTGAACGCGGAAAAGATCACAGTCACGGGGAAAAAGCTGGCGCAAAAGACCTATCAGACGTACTCCGGCTACCCCAGCGGGCTCAAGATGTCGACGCTGGAAGAGGTGCTGCGCCGCCATCCGGATCGCGTGATCCGGCAGGCGGTGAAAGGGATGATTCAGGACGGCCCTCTCGGTCGCCGGCTGCTGACGAAGTTGAAGGTATATGCCGGGCCCACTCATCCGCATCAGGCGCAGCTGAATGCCTGAGATCACACCAGAGCCGACAACGACGAGTGAACCCGCAACGGCTGCACCGGTTCAAGCGCCTCCGACGCCTGCCCCGACCATCGGGCAACCAGCGTCGGGGCCGCCGCCGAAACGGGAGCGAACCGCTCATCCAAAACCCGCCGCGGCCGCGGCTCCATCAACCCCACAAGGGCCGGTCTCCATGAAGACGGGACGACGCAAGGAAGCGATCGCGCGGATTTGGTTGACCCCTGGAAGCGGCACGGTGGTCGTCAATCATCGACCCTATGAACAGTACTTCCCGAGGGAAACGCTACGCCTGGAGGTGCGCCAACCCCTCTTGTTGACGCATCAACTCGGCAAGTGGGACGTGCACGCCAATGTCGAAGGCGGAGGGTTGACTGGGCAGGCCGGGGCGATTCGTTTAGGGATTGCCCGGGCGCTTCTGCACCACGATCCCTCGCTGCGCGCCGTGCTGCGAGGCGCCGGGTTGCTCACTCGCGATCCGCGGATGAAGGAACGCAAGAAATACGGTCAGAAGGGAGCTCGCAAGCGGTTCCAGTGGACGAAACGGTAACACAGATGACACAGATACACAGAATAACACCACAGATTACACAGAGAAATCCTCTGTGCTCTGTGTTATCTGTGGGCTCTGTGGTGTGGTCTATGTGTCTGTGATAAGATGACAAATCTGTGTGACAGATGCCACCAATTCGCGTTGCGATCGCCGGGGCAACCGGTTATGCCGGCGAAGAGCTCATCCGGTTGCTCCTTCAACATCCACAAGTCCGGCTTACCTATTTGGCGGCTTCAGCCAAATGGGAACGCCCAAGCTCTGCCTCCGACGTCTTTCCTCGGTTTGCCGGTCGCCTAGACCTTCCCGTCGAATCCCTCGATCCTGCTCGACTCGCCTCATCGAGCGACGCCGTGTTTCTCGCGCTACCTCACGGTACCTCGATGAGCCTGGTGCCGTCGCTCCTGCAGGCTGGCAAACGCGTCATCGATCTCGCCGGCGATTTCCGACTGCGCGATCCCGCACTCTACCCCAGGTGGTACGCATTCGACCATACGGCCGCTCAGTGGTTGACCCATGCGGATGTCGCCTATGGTCTGACGGAGTTCCATCGCGAGGCGATTCAGCGGGCGAAGCTGATCGCCAACCCAGGCTGCTATGCCACGAGCGTCTTGCTGGCGTGCCTGCCGCTCTTCCGCGCGAAGCTCGTCGCCGAGGATCGCGTGATGGTCGATGCCAAATCGGGCCTCAGCGGGGCGGGCCGCAAGGCGGACACCTCGCTCCTATTTACCGAGATGACCGAGAACCTGCGCGCCTACAAGGTGAACAATCACCAACACATGCCGGAGATCACCCAGGAGGTTGCGCGAATCGCCGGCCGAACCATGCAGCTCGGCTTCGTGCCGCAGGTGATTCCGGTCACCCGCGGGCTCATCAGCACGCTGTACATCCGGACGACCGCCTCACCAGAGGCGATTCTCGAGGCATTCCAATCATGTTACAACCGGGAGCGAACCCCCTTCGTGCGATTGCGCAACGACGCCTTGCCGCAGCTTCGAGACGTCGTCGAGACCAACTATTGCGACATCGGCTGGTCGTATGATCGCTCGCTCGAGATGCTCATCGTGATGAGTGCAATCGATAATCTCACGAAGGGTGCCGCAGGCCAAGCCATTCAAAACTTCAATCTCATGCACGGATTCCCAGAAACCACAGCACTCCTCTAATGCGATGGATCAAAGGAGGCGTGACAGCGGCGAAAGGATTCAAAGCGTCGGGCCTGAGCGCCGGCATTAAACGCAGCCGCAAACCGGACCTGGCCCTGGTGCTTGCCGATCATCCGGTGACGGCGGTTGGGGTCTTCACGCGTAATCGCGTGCAGGCGGTTCCGGTGCTCATCAGCAAGGCCCGGCTGCGTCGTGGAAAGGCCCAGGCGGTCCTGATCAACAGCGGCTGCGCGAATTGCCTGACCGGCTCAACTGGACTGGCGGATGCGCTGACCATCGGACGCGCGCTCGCCCAGGAGCTGGGCCTCGAGGAGCAGGCCGTGTTGTTGGCCTCAACCGGATTGATTGGACGGCGGCTGCCGGTCAAGCGGATGCAGCGGGTGATCCCCTCATTGGTCCATCACCTGAGCCGCCGACATCATGAGGCCGCCGCCCACGCGATCCTGACCACGGACTTGTATGCGAAAGAAGCGGCGGTTGAAGCGCGGATCCACGGACGCTCCTGCCGCTTGGGCGGCATGGCCAAGGGTGCCGGCATGATCGCCCCCTCGGTGGCCACCATGCTCGCGGTGTTGACGACCGATGTGTCGATTGACCGACGGCGGCTCAAGGAGCTATTACAGGAGGCCGCCGAGGAATCGTTCAATCGGATCAGCATCGATGGGGACATGAGCACGAACGACACCGTGTTCCTCTTGGCGAGCGGCGCGTCGGGCATTCGCATTCGACGGGGAACCAGCGGAGAGCGCCGGTTTGCCCGGATGCTGACCGCCGTGACTCGGCGCCTCGCCTCGCTCCTCGTCACAGACGGCGAGGGCGTCACGCGGGTCATGGCGATTCGCGTCCGCGGCGCGCGCACCGAATCCGAGGCGCAGGCGGCAGCTCGTCAGATCGCCGACTCGCCGTTGGTGAAGACGATGCTCGCGGGCGGCGATCCCAACGTGGGACGCATCGCCGCGGCCATCGGCTCCTCAGGAGCCCGCTTTGATCCACGGAGGCTCGAGATCCGGATCGGCGGAGAGCGCGTGGTCAGCCGTGGGGTGGTGCGGCCTCTGGGCAAGTCGGTGACGCGGACCCTCCTGCGCCGACCGGAGGTGCCGATTGAGGTTCACCTCCATGCAGGACGCGCAGAGGCGCAGATGCTGGGCTGCGACTTGACGGAAGAGTACGTGCGTATCAACGCCGGCTATGCGACGTAATAACATGATTTCACAGATTGAAAGACTGATTTCACAGATTGATCTGTGTAATCAACATGACTTACCTTGATGAAAGAGTCTATTAAAAAAGCCGACGTGTTAATTGAGGCGCTACCCTATTTACAGAGGTTCCGTGGCGCCGTCATGGTGGCCAAGTACGGAGGCAGCGCCATCGACAACCCCTCGGCCATGCGCGGAATCTTGCAAGATTTGATCTTTCTCAGTCAGGTGGGCATTCATGCGGTGTTGGTGCACGGCGGAGGGCCGGCAATCAACCGACAGCTCTCCGTGCGTGGAGCCAGCAGCCGCTTTGTAGACGGGCTTCGCGTGACGGATGCGGCGACCATCCGTGTGGTGAACCGGGCCCTGGAAGAGGTGAATCGTCACCTCGTCCGGCAGATCGGAGTCCTGGGTGGTCAGGCATCGGGAATCACCCCTCGACAGCGCGTGATTATCGCGAAGCCCCATCCACGGTCTTCTGAGCTGGGCTCTGTCGGATCGGTGGCCTGGGTCCAAAGCCGATTGATTCGACGGGTGTTCGGGCACCACACGATTCCGGTGATCTCGCCGGTGGGCATTGGGCACGGGACGTTGTACAACATCAACGCGGATGACGTCGCCGGCGAGGTCGCCGCATCGCTGCGGGCTGAGAAGCTGGTGCTGTTGACCAACGTGCGCGGAATCGTCAACGGGCGTTCGCTGATTCCGACGCTGTCGATCAAGGAGGCCAAACGGCTGGTGGAGCGACGCATCGTTCAAGAAGGGATGATTCCCAAGGTCAAGGCGTGCGTTGACGCCTTGCTGCGGGGAGTCAAAAAGACACACATCATCGATGCCTCGATTCCGCATGCGCTCTTGCTCGAAATTTTCACGAAGAAAGGTATCGGCACTGAAATCATCCGATGACGACTCAAGGTGTGATTGACCAATACAACCGGTACGTGATGGATACCTACGTGCGCCAGCCCCTGGTGCTCGTCAAGGGCAAGGGCAGCCGCGTGTGGGATCTCGACGGCCATGAGTACCTCGATCTCTTCCCTGGTTGGGGGGTCGGAGGCGTGGGGCACTGCCATCCGTGGGTCATGAAGGCGCTGCGCGGTCAATCGACGAAATTGATCCATGTCCCTAACAATTTCTATCATCCGCTGCAAGCCAAACTAGCCAAGGCGTTGGTCGAGCTCTCATTTGATGGCACGGTGTTCTTCGCCAACAGCGGGGCCGAGATGGTCGAGTCGGCGATTAAGCTCGTTAGGCGGTGGGGCAAGGCGTCGGGTTGTTACGAGATCATCGTGATGGAACGCTCCTTTCATGGGCGCACGACCGGTGCGATGAGTGCGACCGGCCAGCCGAAATATCAAGAAGGCTTTGAGCCACTGCTGCCGGGATTCGTGTGTGTGCCGTTCAATGATCTCAACGCCGTGGAACAGGCCGTCACACCGCGGACGGCGGCGATCCTCCTTGAGCCCATTCAAGGAGAGGGCGGGGTCCGGGTTGTCGGCGAGGAGTTTTTGCGAAGCATCCGACAATTAGCCGACCGGCATCAGTTGCTGGTCATCTACGATGAAATCCAAACGGGTTTCGGTCGCACCGGCACGATGTTCGCCTATCAGCACACCGGCATGGCCCCGGATGTGATGCTGCTGGCCAAGACACTGGGCGGCGGGTTTCCGATCGGCGCCATGATCGCCTCGCGGGCCCTGTCAGGCGTGTTAGGACCTGGGACGCACGCCTCGACCTTCGGGGGGAGTCCCTTGGGGTGCGCCTGTGTGTTGGCGGTGCTTGAGGTCATCAAGAAACAGCAGCTCCTGTCCCGCGTGACGTCATTGGGACAGGTGGCGATGGACCGGCTCAAGGCGTTGACGTCACGATGCCCCATCATTCGAGAGATTCGCGGGCGAGGGCTGATGATCGGCATGGAATTGACGATCGATGGTCGTCCCATTGTGGCGGCGTGTCGAGCCAAACGGTTGTTGATCAATTGCACCCAGCAGACCGTGCTGCGGTTGTTGCCGGCGATGACGATCACCCGCGCGCAGTTGGACCGCGGACTGGACATCTTGGAAGAGGTGCTGATGGAGTACGCAGCAAGTCAGAAGTCAGAAGTCAGAAGTCAGAAGTCAGAAACATGAAACAAGATTTTTTGACGTTATCGTCATGGACGGCCGGGCAACTGCGGCGGCTGCTGGCGTTGGCGGTTCGGTGCAAGCGATCGCCGCGAGCCTACGCCTCAGCCTTGTCTGGAAAGACCTTGGCGCTGGTGTTCCAGAAACCGTCGGTGCGCACGCGCGTGTCGTTTGAGGTGGCGATGCGCCAATTGGGGGGCAGCGCGATCTATCTCGGTCCTGAGGATGTGTATCTCGGGAAGCGGGAACCGACGAAAGACGTCGCGAGGACCTTGGCACGCTACGTGAACGCCATCGTGGCTCGCACGTTCAGCCATCGTGACGTGGAGGAGTTCGCCCGGTACGCTTCAGTGCCGGTGATCAACGGGTTATCCGACCGGCATCATCCGTGTCAGGCTCTTGCCGATCTGTTGACGATCCAGGAGCGATGTGGACGATTGGAGGGTGTCACTATCGCCTATGTCGGGGACGGCAACAACGTGTTGCATTCGCTGGCTGAGGGAGCGAGTCTGTTGGGCGTGCTGCTGCGGGTCGCGACCCCGCCTCGGTATCGGCCCAACTCCGCCATTTGGAATCAGACGATGAAACAGGCGAAGCGCTCAGGGGCGCGGCTGACGTGGTACGATAATCCTCGCCAAGCCGTCACAGGGGCCGACGTCGTCTACACCGACGTCTGGACCAGCATGGGCTACGAGCGCGAAGGCGCCGCCCGACGCAAGGCGTTTCGCGCGTTTCAAATCAACCAGGCGTTGCTGAAACGCGCGAATCGACGCTGTGTGGTGATGCACTGCCTGCCGGCTCATCGCGGCGAGGAAATCACCGATGACGTCGTGGAAGGACGGCACTCCATTGTCTTTGACCAGGCAGAAAATCGTCTCCACGCGCAGAAGGCGCTCCTGCTCACCTTGCTAGGGAAAGGAAGGTAGATGAGTCGTACAGTCGTACTCGCCTATTCCGGAGGTCTGGATACGTCGGTTGCTGTTCGGTGGTTGACGGACCGCGGGTATCGGGTCATCGCATTCATGGCCGACGTCGGCCAGGGTGACCCACATCCAACCGCGGTCAAGCGGGCGAAGGTCGCTGGCGCTACGGAGGTGGTCGTCCGAGACGTGCGCCGTGAGTTCGCGACGGACTACGTCCTGCCGGCGTTGCAAGCCCATGCCATCTATGAAGGGAAGTATCCGTTGGCGACAGCGCTGTCGCGCCCCTTGATCGCCCGGCATCTCGTGGAGGTGGCTCATCAGAAGCAGGCGTCGTCTGTCGCTCATGGATGTACCGGTAAGGGCAATGACCAAGTGCGTTTTGAGGTCTCCATCCGGGCGTTCGACCCCACAGTGTCGATCATCGCGCCGGTGCGGGAGTGGGAATTCCGATCACGGGATCAAGAGATGGAATACGCGCGGCGCCATCGAATCCCCCTTGATCTGCAACCCCAGAGCGCCTACAGCATCGACCAGAATCTTTGGGGGTTGAGCATCGAGGCCGGGCCGCTTGAGGATCCGTGGAACGCCCCCCCAGCGGACAGTTTTCGTTCCATTACGTCGCCCGATCGCGCGCCCTCACGAGGGGTTGAGGTCACCATTGGATTTCAGCGAGGCGTGCCGGTGAGTGTGAATGGCCGGCGCCTCCCC
Source organism: uncultured Planctomycetales bacterium (assembly GCA_964624155.1). Taxonomy (GTDB): domain Bacteria; phylum Omnitrophota; class Gorgyraeia; order Aquiviventales; family Aquiviventaceae; genus CAZUWM01. The sequence goes on along the minus strand of CAZUWM010000011.1, from coordinate 4,935 downwards.
CTCGTCCGACTGATCCACGCCGTCAACCGACTCGGGGCGACCCATGGGATCGGACGCGTGGACATGATCGAAAGTCGTGTCGTGGGCATTAAATCACGCGAGGTCTACGAGGCCCCGGCCGCGACCATCCTCCTCGAGGCGCACGCGGAGCTGGAACGGTTGGTCCTTGATCGCGAACTGTTGCATGTCAAGCAGTCGATCGGGTTGAAGTACGCAGAGATGGTGTACGATGGACTGTGGTTTACCCCGCTGAAGGCGGCGTTGGATGCCTTCGTGAAGGAGACGCAGCGACGGCTGACCGGATCGGTGCGGCTGAAGCTCCTCAAAGGTCATTGTCAGGTCGTGGGCCGTCAGTCTCCGTACGGGCTCTATCGCAAACCGCTCGCGACCTATGGGAAAGAGGATCAATTCGATCAGAAAGCCGCGGAAGGCTTTATCAAACTCTGGGGATTGCCTTATGAGGGTTTGGCGCGATGACACGTAAATTATGGGGTGGAAGGTTCACACAGAAGACGGATCCGCTGGTGGAGCGTTACACCTCGAGCATCGCAGTCGACTTCCGTCTGGCGAAGTACGATGTGATCGGCTCCATCGCGCATGCCACGATGCTCGGCAGTTGCGGGATCATCTCCCGCGCTGAGGCGAACCGCCTCGTCAACGGATTGCGGCAGATCCTCAGGCGGATTGAGCGGGGTCGGTTTCATCCGGATCCGTTGGCCGAGGATATCCACACGCACATCCAAACCGAGCTGGCCAGGCTGGTCGGCCGGGTTGCCGACACCCTTCACACGGCTCGCAGCCGCAACGATCAGGTGGCACTCGATCTGCGGCTCTATTGCCGAGATGCCGTGGGACAACTTCGTCACGGCATGGCGCATGTTCAACGCGCGTTGGTCGCGTTGGCCGCTCGAGAAGATGACGTGATCATTCCAGGCTACACGCATCTCCAACGAGCCCAGCCGATCTTGCTGGCTCATCATCTGCTCGCGTATGTGGAGATGTTGGAGCGCGATCGCGAGCGTCTGGGCGACGCCCTCACGCGGATCAACGTGCTCCCGCTGGGGGCCGGAGCGCTCGCCGGCACCTCGCTGCCGGTCAATAGGTTTAAGGTAGCCAAACTGCTACACTTTCCACGGGTATCAGACAACAGCCTCGATGCCGTGTCGGATCGCGATTTTGTGGTGGAACTGTTAGCCGACCTGGCGTTGTTGGCCGTGCATCTGTCGCGGTTGGCCGAAGACCTCATCCTGTGGGCCACGGAGGAATTCGGCATCCTTGTGCTCGACGATGCGGTGGCGACGGGCTCCAGCCTGATGCCGCAGAAGAAGAACCCTGATGTGCTCGAGCTCATCCGCGGTCAAACGGGTCAGGCATGCGGCGGGTTGGTGGCGATCTTGACGGTGCTCAAAGGTCTTCCGCTGTCGTATAATCGAGATGTGCAGTGGGACAAAGTCACCCTCTTCGGGGTGGTCGATGGCGTGGTGGATGCGCTGAATGTACTCGAGCGGTTACTGCGGCATGTCCAGATTCGTCGAGACCGCGCGCAGCAACTCACCGCGTCAGATGCGATATGCGCCACCGACCTGGCGGAACATCTGGTTCAGCGGGGGGTGGCGTTCCGCCAGGCGCATGAGATCGTCGGTCGGTTGGTGCGCTCGTGTGAGCGCCACGGCCGCCGTCTGTCGGAGCTGACGCCGGCTGAACTGCGGACGTTCTCCGCCCACTTCGACGAGCAGGCGCGTCGTCGACTGGACCCGCGCCGCTCAGTGGAACTCAAACGGAGTTGGGGCAGCACCAACCCCCGCCTGGTCCGTCAGGCGATTGCGCGCTGGAAACAGCGGCTGAAGCTTGAGCCAACTGAGAATGCACGACTTTAAGATCAGACGAGGACAGTTGTACTGTGAGCGAGTGGCGGTTGACCGCGTCGCGGATGCGGCGGCAACACCGGTCTATGTCTACAGCCACCACACGCTCATCGACCACTTCCAGAAGCTGCGCCGCGCCTTCCGCCGGCTTCGGCCGTTGATCTGCTTCTCGGTCAAGGCCAACAGCAACCTGGCGATTCTCAAGATCCTGGTTCGGCAGGGCGCGGGACTGGATATCGTCTCAGGCGGAGAATTGCACAAGGCGCGTCGAGCCGGCTGTCCCGCGAGGCGCATCGTGTACGCCAGTGTGGGAAAAAGCCGAGCCGAGATCCGCGAAGCGCTGCGGGCAAGGATTTTCTGTTTCAACGTCGAATCGGCTCCCGAGTTGGACACCATCAATGACGAGGCGGCTCGTCTGCGCACGAGGGCTCCGGTGGCGTTGCGCATCAACCCGGATGTGGAGGCGCACACGCACCGCTACATGACCACCGGAACCGCCGAGAGCAAATTCGGCATTCAACTGGAGCAAGCCGAACGGCTCATCGAGCAGCGGTGGCAGGAGTTCCGGGCGGTGCGACTCTTGGGTGTTCACCTGCATATCGGCTCGCAGATTACCACGGCCGCTCCCTTCATCCAGGCGATCCGTCGTGTCGGGCAACTAATCAGCCGACTACGCGAGCGAGGGATCGTCATCGAATGGCTCAACCTGGGAGGCGGACTGGGGATCGTCTATCAAGATGAACGCCCGCAGACGGCCCAGGCATTCGCTGAGGCGGTCTTACCGCATCTGCTGCCCTTGAAGGTCAAGCTGATTCTCGAGCCGGGACGGTTCATCGTCGGGAATGCCGGCATCCTGGTCACACAGGTGCTGTATCGCAAGGAAACCCCTGGCAAGAAGTTCCTGGTGGTCGACGCGGGGATGAGCGACTTGATCCGCCCGGCCTTGTATGGCGCATACCATGAGGTCGTGCCAGTCATCAGTGACAAGCGACAAGCGGCACGCGACAAGCGACAAACCTACGATGTGGTGGGGCCGATTTGTGAGAGCGCCGATGTGCTGGCGAGGGATCGCCGATTACCGGTGTTAGGTGAGGGCGCTCGCCTCGCAATCCTTGGGGCTGGGGCGTACGGATTTGTCATGGCCTCGAATTATAATGGACGCGTGCGTCCCGCCGAGGTCATCGTCAAAGGCGCCCGGTGGTTCCTCGTCCGCCAACGTGAAACGCGCGATGATCTCCTTCGGGGCGAAGTGGTCCCTGCTGCGTTGATGAGATGAATCCAACAGTTCCGTTTGTGAAGATGGTCGGAACGGGCAACGACTTCCTGATCGTGGACGCGGTCCACAGACGGCTGAATGCGCTCACGCGCCAATGGCCGGCGATTGCACGCACCGCCTGCGATCGGCGCTATGGGGTCGGAGCCGACGGGCTGTTACTCCTGGAGCCTTCGCAGGTTGGCGATCTGAGGATGCGCGTGTTCAACCCAGACGGCTCCGAGGCCGAGATGTGCGGCAATGGGGCGCGATGCGTGGTCCATCTCGTGCAAGGATGGTCTGATCATCGTCGAGATGGGGTCTTGCTCGAAACCGCGGCCGGCATCATCCAGGGTCGAGTGAAGGGGAATCGCGTGCAGATTCAGATGTCCCCACCCAAAGACGTGCGTCTGAATCGCCGAGTCAACGTGGACGGACAATCCTATCGCGTGGCCTCCATCAACACCGGGGTCGACCACGCGGTCTTGGAGGTTCGCAACCTGGACCGATGTGACGTCGAGGGGCTCGGTCGGGCGCTTCGCTTCCACGCCGCGTTTCGACCTCATGGCACCAATGTAGATTTCGTCGCAACGAGTCGAAACACGCCGCAGACGATTCGCGTGCGGACCTACGAACGCGGCGTGGAGACTGAGACGCTGGCGTGCGGCACCGGGGCGACCGCTTCAGCCATCCTCTACGCGCTCCTCCATCCGAGGGGACAGAGGGAGGGAGGCGCCTTGCGCCGCATCACCGTCATCCCGCGCAGTGGTGAGCGCTTGACGGTGTCGTTCCGGCTCGAAGCGCCGGAGCGGATTCGAGATGTCATGCTCGAGGGGCCGGTTCGTCGAATTTGCGAGGGGGTTGCGCAATGCTGAGCATGCGGGGATCGATGGTCGCATTGGTGACGCCCTTTCGGGACGAGCGCGTGGACGAACCGGCGCTGAAACGTCTGGTGGAATTCCACGTCTCCTCAGGCACCAGCGCCCTCGTGCCGTGCGGGACGACCGGGGAATCCGCGACCCTGTCGCACGAGGAGCATGACCGTGTCATTGAAACGGTCATTCACACCGCGCGCGGTCAGATTCCGGTCATCGCGGGAACCGGCTCGAACAATACGAAAGAAGCCATCCGATTGACGCAGCACGCCAAAGAAGCCGGGGCGGATGCGGCGCTGCTGATTTCGCCCTATTACAATAAACCCACTCAGCGCGGATTGTATCTCCATTTCAAGGCGATCGCGGAGGCCGTGGATCTGCCGTTGGTGTTGTATAATATCGCCTCGCGTACCGCCGTGAACATTGAGCCTGAAACCGTGGCGAAGTTAGCGGCGGATTGTCCGACCATCGTGGCCGTCAAGGAGTCCAGCGGCAACCTGGAGCAAATGAGCCGCATCCTGCAGTTGACCAATCGCCGGTTAACGCTGTTGTCCGGTGATGATGGGCTGACCCTGCCTGTCCTGTCGATCGGAGGCACCGGGGTGATTTCCGTCGCTGCCAATATCGTCCCTCGTGATGTGGCGGCCTTGGTGCGCGCGTTCGAGCAGGGCAAAACGGCGGAGGCGCAGGCCTGGCATACCACACTCCTGCCGCTCATCAAGGCACTCTTCATTGAGACCAGCCCCATTCCGGTCAAAACCGCGATGGGTCTGCTCGGCATGATCGATCCCCACCTGCGGCTGCCGCTCTGCGCCATGGAAGGGCCCAATCTGGAGCAGCTCAAAGCCGCCTTGGACGCGTATGGCCTCTTGAAGAAAGTCGGAAGTCGGAAGTCGGAAGTCGGAAGTAAGAACTCCACTTCCCACTTCCCGCTTCCCACTTC
>CAZUWM010000010.1:0-37236 GCA_964624155.1 uncultured Planctomycetales bacterium | reverse complement strand
GCGAGACGTGCTACGCAAGTCAATTTAGGAGGCGAAGGAATGGAAGTGGTGGAACAAGCGTGTACTAAAGGGGATATGCTGTCTGTTTCTTCAGTCCAACGGTTCAGACAGCGAGCACAGAACTACTACTTTCGGAAGGTAGCCCGTTATCTGCAACCTACAGAATATCGACGAGTTAAGGACATTCGGAGCCGAACTGGTCCACAGATCAGCGTCCCGGAACTCTTGTACTTACGATGGGGAATCCGCACATTCAGGCCTCGCACCATCGTTGAGATTGGGTCTTTCAATGGTGCCAGCACCTCCCTGATGGCGGATCAGCTCAAGCAGTTCGGCACAGGCAAAATTTATGCCATCGATCTCTTTTCCCAAAGCACCGAGGGAAAGGGACATGGAGGTGACTACTGGAAGGTCTTTGACAAAACCATGCAGCCCTATACTGGCTGGTTTGAGAAAATTGAGGGAGACTCAAAAACCATTCCATGGGATCGCCCGATCGATTTTCTCTTTATTGATGGAGATCACTCTGAAGCGGGGGTGTCGGCTGATATCGCGAAGTATGCACCTTTCGTCCAGGTTGGCGGCTGTATCTTCTTACATGATTATCTGGACTCACCAGACACTAACTCGATGGTCAAGACCGCCGTCGATCGGGCTCTGATGTGCGATCCCGCTTACCGTTTGCTTGGTCAGGTTGGTTCAGTGGTTGCTTTCAAAAAACTGCGTTCGGGAAAAGGGGGACGGTTCTGAGTTGCTCGATGAACTGATGCCACGCCTCGCCCGCCAACTGGCCGACGGGGTGAGGGGGGACTTTACCCGCTGAAGGCTTGCTGTCGCTGGGTGGCTAAGGCCCGGAAGGCGGACTTGGCTCGCTGGGATCGGCGGCGCAGATGTTCGCCACGGACAATCGCGTTACACTTGTCGAGTTGTCGTTCCACCTCTTTGAATGCCCGTCGGATGGTGGCGCCCGCCTCACGACCTTCCTCATGGGCCGCCACCACATGTCGGGGGATATGGCACGTGACGGATGTTCGATAGAGGGTGTGAGTCCCGTTCTCTTCGAAGACCGTGTGGACGGAAACCGCGTCGGGCGAGAAATGAGCGACTTTCTCCTCGAAATGATCCATGAGGCCTTCAATGAGGCGCCGGACGTGTTCTTTGGGCCCGACGTGCTTGAGCTCAATAAACCGCTTCATGAAGGGAGGGCGTGGAATTACTGAATCGCGATACACGTCCGACCGCTGCGCGTGCCATCAGGCGAGAGAACCGAACAAGCACCGCACGAGTCAGGATTATTCACGCTGAAGCACGGGATGAACACCGATTCCCCTGGAGCCAAGGGACAGGCGCAGCGCTTCGTATTCGCTTCGGCTAAACATGCTGTGACTGAACGCGCAACCCAATCCCCAGGGATCACGCTCAGCAGCGCGCCCATCAGGATGAGGTTGCGTACTCGACCATGCTGATTCCGTTCCCGCATGACGGTCGCCATCGTAACTATTCCAAGTATGCCTGATGGCACAAGAACACGTCAAACGAAAAGCTGAGGGTCACGAAAAGCTGAGGGTCAGGTCTTGCATTCGCACATTGAGCGGAAAAGCTGAGGGTCAGGTCTTGCATTCGCACATTGAGTAGTTTGACCGACGCTCTTTGACAACCTCCCGCCGAAGCCGCGGGCCTGCCTGAGGGGATTCGGTTCTTCTCCGCCTGAGGCGGACAGGCACGGGGATCACCTCGGCCTTGACAGCAGCTGTCAAGGCCGAGGCTCGGTGAATGTGGTGACGGATGGCAGTTGCACAGACACCCACGTTGGGGTATTCTACCGTAGAAGGAGCGACGTGACATGTCCGTGCCTGATCCTATTGTGCACCGCGCTCGCCGACCATCTTAGGCGGGATGCCGGTGTTTACCGGCACGCGAGTGCCTCCCCCGCCGGCTGAAATACGCGCTCACGGAGCACGAGGTGGTCACCGTCCCGGAAGCCGGATGGGCGGGTAAACCAAACGGCGAACTGTTGACGTTAGCCCACGGGCACTACGACGTCTTCGTCACCATCGATCAAAATCTTCTAGCCCAACAAGCCGTCGGCCCAGCCACTCCCTCCGTGCTGGTGCTCCGTACCCGTAGCAACCGCTATGAAGATATCTGCCCACTCATCCTGGACATCGTGACGGCACTCCAAACGATTGGCCAGGGGAAGCTCGTACGAATTGGAGATCGAGGGACATCGCTGAAACCAGGCGATCGCATCGTAAAATGAGAACTCACGTTTCAACCACACGACGCAGCGCCCTGCTCACGGCTGTGGGAGTAGGGCTGGTGGTCGCTGCGGCCTCTTGGTATGTCTTCTTGGGGACGGTGCAGTACTCACTCTCTCAGCTTCAGCGAGCCATCACACAGCGGGATCGGTATTTGTTTGAGCGACACGTCGACCTCGACCATCTGACCCGGCGCCTCCTCGATGATCTCCTCGAGGTCTCGAGTCAGGAAATCCAGGGGCAAGCCTTGAATACGTGGGAGGAGTTGGGCGCTCAACTGGGGATTGCTTTCGCGCAACTGCTCAAGCCCCGGTTCGTTGATGAGGTCCAACAGGCCGTGCTCCGTGCGGTGGAATCGGGAGCCATCGCTCGTGGCGAGATCACCCCGGCTCGAGCCTCCCCACAGGATGAGGTCGGCCATGCGTTGATGGAGTTCGCCAACGCGTTGCCGAAACTGAAGCCCCTGGGGTCATCCATCATTCGTCCGGAAGGACGCACCAGTGCCGTCGTGGAGCTCTCCGTCTCGCCCGGCGCAGAGGCCCCTCCCCAGACCGTCCAGTTTCGCCTGGTCCGCACCCCAGAGCGATACTGGCGGGCGACGGAACTGGTGAACCTCAAAGAACTCCTGCTGGCTCTGCACGAATTCGAAGAGAAACGCTTGGAGGTCGCCAACGAACCCCTCCGCCAGCGCATCCGTCAGGCCATCCAGGTCGTTCACGTCACCAAAGAACAAGGACTCGATGAGTCGGGGACCTCCAAGGATGCGATCTTGGCGGTGACCCTGCAGAACCTCGCCTCCAAACCGATCCACGGCCTCACCGCCACGGCGACCATCCGTCGCGCCAACGGCCTGAAACTTCATGAGACCCACTTCCGCGACCTGAGTCCGATTGGGATTGGCGAGACGAAAGAGAGGCTGTGGGGCTTAGGCCTGGATGTGTTCGACGACGCCGACCGAGAACTCTATGCGATCGATCCGTCTCGCCTGGCGTTTGAGGTCGAGGTGACGGAGTTGATCTTTGAGGACGGGACATCTCTCAAACTCGCCGATTCGCTGAAGGAAGCCGCGGCCCTGAAGACGCAACTTGCCCAAACGGCTCCGCCCCACTCGCAAGTCCCCACCGCCCAGCAAGCGAACCGTCCCACCGAACCTCCTCCCCAAGACGAAGCGACCGTGACACGACCTCCTCGTAAGATTTGTCCTGTCGGCGGTGAGGCGTATGACGCGTCCAAACAACGATGTCCATTTCATGGCGTCGACCTCCAATCCGAAACGCCGCAGTTAGCGAACAGTCTCTAGGGAATTCGAAGGTTTGACCACCCCCTCGACGTAATTTTACATAATTTGAAAATTGTGTTTGACAAACTAGGCGCCATCTGATTCAATAAGTGTCAACACAAGGAGGCACCATGATCAGACCGGTAGTCATGATGGGAGTCGGCGTCCTCGTGCTGTGTCCACTGCTCCCCGATGTCTCGGCTGAACAGACCGCCCCTATCGTCAGCCCGCAGTCCGTCACTCCCACCTCGGAGTCGTCCCCTGAAGAAGTAGATTTTGGGGATTACACTTCACAAACCCTCACGACCAAAGCCTGGGATGCCCTGAAGGCCGGGCACCACCGTGCGGCGGAGACCTATGCCTTGAAATGCCTCGAACTGTACGAACCGCAGGCGCTCCAACAGTCGCAGAGCCTCACGGACTTCGCCCCGAAAGAGGACGCGTTTGACTACTGGGCGCTCAACGATGTGGCGACGTGCTACTTCATCTTGGGACAACTGCGACTCATCCAGGGGCGGATGGAGGAAGCCCGAGAAGCCTTCCACACCATTATCGAACGATTCCCCTACGCCCAGTGTTGGGATTTGAGAGGATGGTTCTGGAAAGTTGCGGAAGGCGCCAGTGATAAGCTGACGACGATCGGCACCCCCTACGATTTCGGCGACTACCGTTCGGAAACGCTGACCACCAAGGCCTGGGGCGTGTTGCTGCAAGGGGATCATCAAGGCGTCGAACTCTACACCAAGAAGTGCCTCAGTTTGTACGAAACCGACGCCACACGACAACAGAGTCAATTATCGGACTTCGCCCCGAAGTCAAAGGCGTTCGAGTATTGGGCGCTCAACGATGTCGCCACCTGCTACTTCATCCTCGGCGAGTCACTGCTCAAGCAGCAGCGCTATCAGGAAGCGAGGGCGGCGTTCGAGCGCGTCATCAATGACTTTTCCCTCGCCCAATGCTGGGATCCCAAGGGCTGGTTCTGGCAAGTCGCGGTCGGCGCCCGCGACCGCCTCAATCGCATCCTCGTCTTGACCAGTCAGTAGGCCCTCACCATTGCGTCGGCTTAAAATTCTTATCACGTTACTTAAAATTACGTAAATCTCTGTCTCTTGACAAGTTACGTCAATTTACTCTACGATAGGCCTCTCATTTTTCCATCGAGCCAACCAGCAACAAGAACCTGAGACTAGAGAGGAGAGACGCCGATGTCACATGCTCTTGTTCGCGCACTTGGAACCTTTCTCACGGTTGCCGTATTCCATGTCTCAGGGTTCTGTGCCGAGTCTTCGCAGACGATTCAGGGTCGATTGAAAATCTGCAGCAACTGTAGCGGCGATCTCGCCCTGGTCGGTCATCCGACCCTCCCGTTCAGACTCGCATTGCTGGCGTCTCATCACCAGCGACGGTCGATCGACTTGTATGTCTCTCTTGATGGTATTGCCACCGACGCCTGGACAAGGATGTTGGTTGATCCCACCAACGACGCGGCGTTATGGCCTTCCAGCTATCAAGGCCGTGCGGTCGTCTTGAATGACGACACCCTCTTCCTCACCACCCTTGCCACCCTCCCCACCACTCCGTTAGCATCCAGCCCAAAACTTGGCGCGGCGTTCTACGTCGGGAGTCTCTCGCCAGGCATTGTCTCACGAGCGATTGAACGACGGGCAACCTTCCAAGCGATTCCTCCGGGAGATGCCAACGAGCGCGGCTTCCAGTTCATCACGGCGCCTGTCTTGGCAGTCGATCCCACGTCTCCCTCAACGATCTACATCGGCGGAAACCGCGCATGGTTTGAGCAGACCCAAGACTCAGGGATGGCGCTCTACGCCTCGCGTGATCGCGGCAACACGTTTACCAGAACACGCCTGGTGACCGCTGGCGATCAGCGCATCAGCTCACTGGTCGTTGGGGCTGATGGAACCCTCTACGCGGTCACGGTGAGGCAGCAGACGTCTCAAGGAGAGACAGCGAGCTTGCTGCGGTTTCGCTCAGTGGAGTCTGTGAGCTTCGACGCGTTACGACTTCCCGCGGTGGTGTCTGACGTCCCTGCGCGAACCTCGATGACAAGCCCCCGCACGTGGGATGCGGCAACCGACCCCATCCTCCTGGCGGATACGGCCCCGATGAGCCGTCACCGCGGACGACTCTATCTTGTGTGGGCACAAGCCACCGCGGTGACCCCCGATGCGAATGTCGAGGGCGGCCGCTACGGATCCAACTTCGATGTGTTCGTGAGCTTCTCAGATGATCGCGGACAGACGTGGAGCACACCGGTACGCGTGAATGACGATACGGGCTCTGGCGATCAGGGGGTTGCCTCAGCGCAACTCGATACAGAGGGTCGACTCCACGTGGCCTTCCTCGATCACCGGGACCGCCAAGACCGTGAAGTGGTTGACACGTACTACACCAGCTCGACCTCCACTAACACGCTCCAATTTTCCAAGAACCTCCGCGTGAACGAAGAACCTATTTCGCTCGTCTCCGGCACCTTCGGTGAATCACTCCACGTGGTCATGCCGTATCCGGACCGGGCGTACGTCGCCCATCTCTGTGGGAGCCGCTCACATGACGTTTGTGTGGCTGACATCCGAGGGATCGCCGTCAGCCCACCCCCTTCGGTGACCCCACCACTTGTGGCGGAACCAACCCCCCGCGCACCGGTCATCCTCACCCCCGCTGAAACCGATTTGACGATTCGGGCTGGGGAGCGATTCATCTTCACGCCGACGGCAGATCTCAGTAACGGGCCGGTGGCGCTGTCGGTCTCACGCTTGCCGGAGGGAGCCACGTTCATGTTCGATCCCATCCGACTCACCGGACCCTTTACCTGGACACCACGGCCCGATCAGGTGAGTTCGGAGCCTTACAGGGTGCAGATCATTGCCACGCATCAACGCAACCTGAACCTCATCACGACCAAGACGATTTCGATCACCGTCGTCCAACCCGCACCACTGCCTCCAAGTCAACCGCTACCTCCTGCCTCCGAATCGAAACCGAGCAACCACCCACCCAAGCTCCCGCCTGTGCTCCCTGAGAAAAGCGTACAGGAGGGCCGCCTGTTGGAGTTTCTCGTGGAGGCTTCCGATGAAGATGGAGATGAATTGACCTACGGATCGGTAGGAACCCTCCCCCCAGGAACCATCCCCCCAGGAGCGACCCTCGATTCCAAGACCGGGCGTTTCCAGTGGATCCCAACCACTGCACAGGTCGGTGCGCATCACGTCTTGATCACGGTCAGTGATGGGAAGGCGGGGGTCTTTGCTCCCCTGACCATCACCGTGCTGGCTGCCGTCCCCAAGTCCAACCACCCACCAGTTCTCTCTCCGATCCCTGACAAGCGGGTGAAAGAAGGCGAGCTGTTGGAGTTCATCGTGCAGGCTTCCGATGAAGATCCGGAGGATCGCGATCAGTTGATCTATGGATCGAGGGATAGGCTTCCTCAGGGGGCCACGCTCGATTCCAAGACCGGTAGGTTTCGATGGACCCCGACGTTCGAGCAAGCCGGCACGTCCCACCTCACCATGACCGTGACGGATGCGGCTAGCGCGAGCGCGTCTCAGCCTGTGACAATCACCGTGGAGGATGTGAACCGCGCTCCCCTCGTCGAGTCGCTAACGTGGACTCCCGCCTCCCCCATCACCCAGCATCCGGTGTTCTTCCAGGCCCACGCCACTGACCTCGACCCAGACGATCAGCATCCCCTCACGTATGTCTGGGACTTTGGGGATGGGGCTACGGAAAAGGGAGCGACCGCTGCCCACACCTACACCATTCCTAACACGTACACGGTTACGTTAACCGTGCGCGACCGCAACGCGACGACGAAGTCCGTTTCGGTCACCGTCAGCCGAGAGAACACGCCTCCAGCCGTCAGCCTGATCTCCCCCAAACCCGATGAGCGGCCCTCCGCTCCCGCCTCTATCACGTTGCGCGCGGAGGCCAGCGATAAGGACGGGACGGTTGAACGAGTCGAATTCTTCCACGGAGACACCAAACTTGGTGAGGCAAAGAGTGCGCCGTTCCTCGTTCAATGGACCGCCACAACCGCTCGGTCCTACACGCTCACGGCCAAAGCCACCGATAACATGGGCGCCACAACCGTCAGTGACCCCGTCACGATCACGGTGAAGAATGCCAGCGGTCAACCGGTCATCACTAGCCCAGAGGAATCCAGCTCCAGGGTGAAGGTTGGAGAGACGTTCACCTTCACTCCCGCTGCTGACCAACGCGACGGGCGAGTGGCGCTTTCCGTCTGGCCGCTGCCGCCTGGGGCTACGTTTGACTTTGATCCTGTAGCCCTCACCGGAACCTTCCGGTGGACTCCTCAAGCCGAGCACGTTCAGGCGAGACCCTACTCGGTCCAGATCATCGCCACGCACCAACAGACCGGATCCATCAGTACCAAAGCGATCTCAATCAGTGTGGTGGCCAACGCTCCTGTCACGAAACAATCTCGATTGATTCGGCGGAACCGCTAAGAACCAATACGTTACCCGTTTAACGAGGGAGGGGTTGATGAGACCAGCAGCAGTTCTGTACGCGACGTCTCGCTTCGTGATGATGATTGTCATGGGGCTTGTTATGACCCTGATCGCACCCTCCACCGCCCCTGCCGGAATGGGCACGCAAACATCACGCGTCCGCAAAACGACCTCCACACCCACGGCCGGACAAATCCAGAAAAAATCTCTCGGATTCACGCCGTCTCTTTCCGCCCCTTCACAAAGCCAAGACCGCCTGGTTAACCTTCCTAAGATCTGTCAGTCCTGCACAGGAGACATGGCCTTTGCAGGAGATCCCACGGATTCCTCACGCCTCTATCTCCTGATTGAGGATCAGCTCCGACGCTCCCCGGATGGCGGCAAGAGCTGGACCCCACCAACACAGCTTGATGAAGACTTTGATGATGAGAAAAATGCCGCGGCCAGGGTGCGGCCGGGTGGGATGGATGGACAACTGGTGGTCTTTGACGATCACTCGTTTGCGGTGTCGGCCATGACCACATTGGAGGACCCGTTGGGACGCAGTCCAAAATTCGGGGGGGTGCTCTATCTGGGTCTTCCAAATGGTCGAATCGATTCGAGAATATTCTTCCAAGGCATCCCCGAGAGAGACACGCAGCCGAGTCAATTTGCGTTTCTCGATCGTCCTCGACTTGCCGCACACTCCCGCCCGCGGCAGCCTGCCATCTTCTACATTGGCGCCAGCGGGGTGTGGTTTGAGGACTCCAGGACGATTGACACGGCCCTGTACGTGCTACCTGATGCGTTTACCCCGCAAAAAGAGGTACCGGTCATGAAGGTCCCCCTCCACGTTCCTGGAGATCCGGACGCCATCAGTCTCATCGAGTCCGTCGCGGTCGATACAGAAGGAAAACTCTATGCCGCCGTCCTTACCGGACAACCGAAGCTCGGTGCGACGGTGAAGACGACGGTGGTCCGTTTTGACGCCCCGAACGTATCCGAGGCGTTTGTGCCACTTGATGGACCGCCGAAAATCCAGACCCACCAGCTCCTTTTCCCACGGATTCCCTCCCAGAACCCAAAGAACTGGCTGGTGAACACCGGTCCCCAGCTCCTGGTGGATACGAATTCGACGAGCCGCTACCGAGGACGCCTGTACCGGGTCTGGGCCCAAGAGGAAAAGCCGACGGACGATGGCTCCTTCGGGTCCAACTACGACATCTATGTGAGTTTCTTAGACCCTCAGCGCACAACGTGGTCACCAGCCGTTCGTGTCAACAAAGACCTCACAGGCGATCAGGTACAGCCGTCCGCCCAACTCGATCTTGACGTAAAGGATGGCACGCTCGCACTGCATGTGGTGTGGCTGAGTCGTAACAATCCAGAGTCGGCGCTCTTCGATGTCTACTACGCCCGCTCTGAAGATGGAGCAGCTACGTTCCCGGAGAATCTCCGCATTACCGACAAGTCGCTGCCCATCCCCGCGGCGCCGCTGGGAGATCCATTTGAGATGCTTGCGGCCTACACGAAGTTCGCGTACATCGTCTCTCCGTGTGGAACGGGTGCCGCTGATCGATGCCTGACCAAAGTCGAGCGCGGTCAAGCACCGAAGCACCTCACACTCGACATTATCCCACCGCAAGAAGTCTTCGAAGGCGATGAGTTGAAAATCATTCTCCAGGGGAGGGATCTCGATCATCATCCCATCATCTACACCTTCACCTCTCAGCCACCAACGATCCCACAAAAGGCGCTCGATCAGACGACCGGCGTGTTCGTCTGGAAACCCGGTTTTGAGGAAGTCGCTCCAGGCGCTTCCCCCAAAGAGTACAAGGTGAAAGTCGCCGCCACCGACCAACCTCCCTCTGGTGCTCCGGTCAGTGATTCCACAGAGTTCACGATCACGGTGAAGAATGTGAATCAAAAACTCTCCTTTGTGGATCCGACACCAAAGGACAAGGTCACCGGTCAAGAAGGGACAGCCATCTCATTTACCGTCCTGGCCAAGGATCCTGACAAATCCCCCGTGACCTACTCCATCAGCCAATCCGACCTCCCCGCGAGACAGTGGCCAAATGAGCCTCACAAGGAGGCGCGCCTTGATCCCAAGACCGGCGTCTTTACGTGGACGCCAGCCTTTACGACGGTCACCGAGGGTGAGAAAACGTTCAAGGTGACGATCAGAGCCACGAAAGACCTCGAACCATCTTCCAAGGATGAACGTACGATCGCCATCGTCGTGAAACACGTCAGCCGTCCACCGAGCATCGTGCTCACACCGAATACCACGACCTACCCAAAGAAGGCCGGAGAGACAGTGAGATTTGCCGTCTCAGTGCCGCAGGAGGAAGCTCCGGTGCAATTCTCGCTCTTCCCCACGGAAACCGAGCGACCGAAGGGTGTGGTGTGGGACCCCGTCGCCGGCACCTTCGTGTGGCCCCTGGAGGAGTCGGACGTGAGAGAGCGTCCGTACGAGTTTACCATTTTCGCAATAGACCCGAGCGGAGGGAGCAGCTCCTTGGGTGTCTCGAACAGCATTTCACAGATCACCGTCTCCGTGAACGTGGGCACCGCCAACATCCCGCCCACGGTCAGCTTCGTGGCTCCGGATCCCAGCAAACGCATCACCGATCCCTCCAAGGTCGAAGTGAAGGTCAAGGCGGTGGACCCAGATGGCAAGATTACGAAGGTCGAGTTATTCCGCGGATCCCAGTCGCTTGGCCAAGGCACCCTGGTGGATCCCGCCAACTCCATCTACAGCTTCTCCGTCTCGCTGCCAGGGGGAGGTCCCTACAACCTCACGGCCAAGGCCACCGATGACCATCTTCCTCAAGGTGCCACGGCTGAGGCGTCGATTCAACTCAGCGCCAATCTCCCCCCCAGCGTCAGGCTCATCCAACCGCCACCAAGAAGTGGAGCGACGTTCACGGCTCCAGTCCTCGGACTTCTGCTGATCGCAGAGGCGAGTGACGCCGACGGCTCCATCAAGGAGGTTGCGTTCTTTAAGAAGGGTTCCGACGTGCCCATCGCCAAGGCCACCAAGGATCCATCGTCTGACAGGTGGAGTGGATCGTGGCAGGACGTCCCCGTCGGGGATCACGAGGTGTTTGTCGTGGCGACGGATCACGAGGGCGCGAGTACCGCGAGTCCCGCGGCAGCCGTCAAGGTCAATCCCGCCCCGGACAATTATCCTCCGTCAGTGGAATGGGTCTCCCCGGCTGATGGGGCTCCCTTCGTGGCGCCCGCAAAGCAGATTGAGCTCAAGGCAAGAGCGAGCGACCGGGATGGCAGCATCGACAAGGTGGAATTCCTCAATAATAGCAACAGCAAGGTAATCGGAACGGTTGACAAACCCTCCTCAGCCATCGTGAGCTTCGTCTGGGAGAACGTTCCTGCCGGCAAGTATACGGTCACCGCAAGGGCTACCGATAACAAGGGGGCGAACACGACGAGTAGTAAGCCAGTAACAATTGAGGTTAAGAACCCTGTCATCAATCAGGTGCCGAATAAGGCGCCGGTGATCACGACGCTCACCCCCACGTCCAGCACCATTGCCCTCTCACTGCTGCTTCGCGAAGCGACGGTTAAGATGGAGGCAAGTGTGGAGGATAACAAGCTGCCGAACCCTCCAGCGACGTTGACCTACTCTTGGTCGTGGAAAAAGACCAGCGGACCACCTGAAGGGAACGTCGTCTTTAACCCCGAAAATGCCCCGAAGACCGAGGCCAAGTTCACCGGGATCGGCGTCTATGAGCTGGAGTTGACGGTCAGTGATTGGGCGCTTTCGGAAAGCAAGAAAGTGACTGTCACCGTCACGGAACCGGCTCCGACGGGTTACAGCCTCAGCCTGCCTGAGGTGACGACGCAACCAGGAAAGAAGATTCCGACGATCACCGCAGGAAAGACCATCAAAGTACACTGGGAAATTCCGCCAACCCCACCAGAGCCCGGGGTCTTCAATGGGCTCTTGATCGGTCTGTACCCTGAAACGGAAAAGAACATCCTGACGTCGCCAACGTCCGAGCTTCTCCTTCCAGCAAAGAACCAATACCAGGGTGATGTGCTGCTGACTGTCTGGCAGGCTACCGCGGCCGGGCGTTATGAGCTGCGCTTTCTCCGCGGCACCGGTTTCAAGGAGGTCATGTTCACGCTGTTGGTCGACGTCGTCAAGGGAACGTCGCCTGCCGAGCCTCCACCTCCTCCGGTCGGTTCCACGTCACCTTCCTCGCAGATTACCCCCGCTGACCAGCAACGGCTCTTAGCCTCGCGGTGTCGAAGGCAAACGGTGTTGGGCCCTGGGGGTTCTATCCAGAAGCGCACGGTCTGCCAATGATCCCTCACGCCTCAGGGGCAAGGTGTCATCGCGCACGTTCTGCTTGGCAGTAAGCCACAGAGCCTCTACAATAGCGGCACGACCTTACCTCTGAGACTGAATGAGACGCCCGGGTCTATTCGCAGTCGCGTGCGCATCTTCCGCCCTCCTCCTCTCCGGCTGCGCGACGATGCTCCCCAGCGGGCCGGACATTTATGCGCTACGCCCCCTCCCCAACGCGAAACGAGTCGTTGTCGCCCACCCTGTCGACCAGCGATCGAATCCCAAGCGCCTCGGCTCGATCGGCGTGTATCAATTGTCGATGTCCAACGATCCGACCGAGCTTGTTGCCAAAGAATTGGTGGCAGCGCTCCATGGCAGAGGGCTCAACGGGGTAATGAGCCAGATCTCTGCGGGAGCTTCATCCTCGGTGTTGGCTGAAGAAGCCGAGCGGCTGTCTGCCGATGGCATCTTGGCGCTCACGATTCAACGCATTTCGCTCAAGTCCTTCGATGCGCTGATGGATCCGCCGACCGTCCGAGTCATCGTGCATGCGACGCTCTATGATCAGACCGGAAAAACCCTCGCGGCGGATACGGTCATCGGAGAGGAACAACGGTTGATTAACACCTTCGCGATGCAGAAGGCTGCGGGTCAGCTTGTGGCTGAAGCGATTCACAACACCGCGCACCGTCTCGTCAATCAGAGCGCTATCCATGGGGCCCTCGATACGCTACCCTCTTCTCAGTAAGGGAGTCTCCCTGGTGACAGCATGTCTGATGGCCGTCACGACGGTCGGATGTGCAGCCTACCGAGCCTCTCGGCTTCCCACGTACCCTGTCGAGTCCTTCCGGGGTTCTGTCACCCAACAGGATGTCGCGCTGGGAGCCGAATTATGGTTCTCCAAGCCGCTGTCCAAACTGTATTTCGACACCGATCTCACCAAACGCTCACTCGCCCCAGTCCATGTGGCCGTATCCAACCGGGGGTCCTCGACGGTCCGCTTCAAGGTTGTCCAGATGCGATTGACCGCAAGCGACGTCGATCAGCCGCTCTCTCCGGTTCCGTTTGAAGAGGTGACGGATCGTGTGCATCGAAAGAGTGTCGGCCCGGCCATCGCCTGGGGTCTGTTGGGACTCGTCACGCTGATTTTCGCGTTCATCTTCACCCCCATGGGAAGCGCCATGGCGATTTCGCAAACGGCGTCCGTCAATGAGCGGCTCAAACAGGATATCTGGCACAAGACCTTAAAAGATGCCGAACTGTCTCCGGGTCAGGAGATCCGAGGGGTGGTGTTCTTTCAGATGCCACCTGACGTAACCCGGCTGCAGGGTGTCCGGTTGATTTGTCCAGTGACGACTGACGTATCACAGCAGACGCTCGAGTTGAGCGTTGCGTTAACTTCGTAGCTGGCCTTCTAGGATAGGGGACAACCAATAAGGAGGGGGTGATATGCGAACAGCACTGAAGGGGTTGTGTCTGTCGGTAGCGGTCGTCATGATCTCTAGCTGCGCGACGATTATCAATCGGACCAGGCAAACGATCTTTCTCGAAACCGATCCACCTGGTGCGACGGCGACCATCGATGGCGTCCAACAGCTTCAGACCCCGGCCTCAGTGAAGCTTAAGCGAGGCAAGGATCATCGCGTGACGTTCGAAAAATCTGGATATCAGAAGGCGGACGCCATGGTCGAGAAGGAGATCTCGGGATGGATTTGGGGCAACCTGATCCTCGGCGGTCTCATCGGTCTGGGGATCGACTTCATCAGCGGCGGAGCCTATAAACTGGATCCCGAGACGGTCCACGTCACCCTCCAACCTGCCCGATAAGTCACGTCTGGCATGCGCTATCTGCTGGGCGGAGCCGTTGCGGTCAGTCTGATCAGTCTGACGGCAGCCAGTGGTTTGGCTGAGTCGTCTTCGACCCTCTATCTCAATCGGCAGCAGGGTTTTCAACTCGAGATCCCATCTCAATGGGGGGCGCATGACCATACCTCGCCTGAGATGGCACCACTCCTGAAAACCGGCCGCGATCTCTCAGGCCAAAACGAGCCGTCCATCGAGACTCCCTTGGCGGTTGTCGTCTCGGAATTTCCCCTTAACGCTTCCGTCCCCTTCAACACGAATATCACGGTGTCGTTCTACGAGAGGGCTGGGAAGGGTGAATCGTTGGAAGAGACGCTTCGGGGTCTCGCCGCCAAGATCCTCCGGAATATCCCCATTCAAGATATTAGCCGCATTGACCAGTCAGACCAACCGATCGAGTGGATCGTCGGTGAGTGCCGGTATGTACAGCAAACCCGTGAGCGGACGGTGCCGATTGTTGCTCGCTTGGCGATCGCCAAGGACTCCAGTCGCTCTCGATACGTCTTGATGACTATGAGTTCGTTGGAAAGCGATATTGAGCGCTACGGGGAAATATTTCTCGCCTGCTTGAAGAGTTTCCGATGGCTCGACAACGGCAATTAACGCCCTTCGCCAGACAGATCCCTCTTTCCTACGCCCTCTCCCTCCTCCTTCTGACCAACACGCTTACTGGATGCGCCTCCTATGCTCCCTATGTCGGACCAGGGCCTCATCCACAGTTCGAACGGGGACAGCCGGTTCCACCGATCGATTTCCTCGCCAACGTCCTGGCAATCCCCATGAAGCTGATCCTGCTCGAATGGCGCTTTGGCAACCATGCGATATCACCTGAGACAGAAGGTGTTCTGGTCAGATACGTCAACGATCGCCAGTCAGATGTGAGCTCTACGGTCGTTCGGTTGAACCAGTATGCGCCTCATAAGGATTTCAAACGACTTCTGTCCAATCAGCGGGTCGCGTGGCCCTACCGGCTCGTGTTTGGCTCGTTGACGTTACTGATTGAAACGTTCCTCCCTGGACGAATATTTGGAGGATCACTCTTGAGCGACTATTACAATCCTTGGACCAACACGATTCATATCTACTCAGACCATCCTGCCATTGGGCTGCATGAACTCGGGCATGCGTATGACTTCAGCCAACAGCCGTACCGAGGCACCTATGGGTTCTCCAGACAGTTCTTCATCCTCGCCCTTCACCAAGAATGGCAAGCCACCGATGAAGCGATCAGCTATCTCATCGAGATCGGTGATCGTCGTAACGAGTTACGGGCGTATAAGACTCTTTACCCAGCGTATGGAAGTTATCTGGGCACCTTCCTGTTACCCATTCCCTTGGGGGGCATCCCCGGGATTTTTATTGGCCATGTTGTTGGGCGAACCAAGGCTGCTGCCAGAGTTCGCTTCTACCGCCAGGTCGACGCTCAGATGAGACCTCAAAGCCTACCTTCCGTGACTCCAGCGACCGTTCCGTAGTCCTCAACCACAATTCCTTTTTCCGTAATTCCCCTTGACAAGAGTGTATCAGATACACTATCTTTGTAAGTGTACAGGATACACTTAATGAGAAACGGCTCGGCGAAAGGACTCTCGGCGGTCGACCGGCATACGGTGGCGGTGGACATTGTGCTCTTTACCATTCAAGAGGGCTCATTGAAGGTGCTGCTGGTGCGGCGGGATCGCCTGCCCTTCCGGGGACGATGGTCGCTGCCGGGAGGGTTTGTGCGCACTGATGAGTCGGTGGATGAGGCGGCGCTGCGGGAGCTGCAGGAGGAGACGAACATCGGCAACGTCTACCTGGAGCAGCTCTACACCTTCGGGGACCGTGACCGAGACCCCCGTGGGCGAGTCGTGACGGTGGCCTACTATGCGCTGGTCAACTCCCGGTCATTTCAGGTGCGCGGCAAGCCCGACGCGGCGGCCGCGTGGTCTGCGGTCAAACGGCTGCCTGAGTTGGCCTTCGACCATGGGCGGATCGTCGAGTATGCGCTGGAACGGCTGCGCAACAAGATCAACTACACGACGGTCGGGTTTCAGGTGCTGCCCAGGCAATTTACGCTGACGGAGCTGCAGAGCGCCTACGAGGTCATCCTGAATCAACGGCTGGACAAACGCAATTTCCGCAAGAAGATGCTCCAGCTGGGCATCTTGAAAGGCACGGGACAGTTCAATACCAACGGGCGGCAGCGGCCCGCGCGGCTGTATACCTTTGCCGAACCGAAGGTGATCAAGCTCCAGGAGAAAGGGATCATCGTACCCTTCTGAAGACACAGATTACACAGATGATAAAAACGATTACACAGATAGACATAAATGGCCATGCCAATGGAAATGGGCATGAGCCGGCGCACTACGCTCTGCTGAAGGAAAAGATCGCGGTGCTCAAGCGCGAGCGCAACGCCGTGATTCTCGCCCACAACTATCAGGAAGGGGCGATTCAAGACATTGCCGATTTTGTGGGAGATTCCTTGAACCTGGCGCGGCATGCCAAGACGACCGATGCCGACATCATCCTCTTTTGTGGGGTATATTTCATGGCGGAGACCGCGGCCATGCTCAATCCCACCAAGATTGTGTTGATGCCGGACCTCGGGGCCGGCTGCGCCCTCGCCGACATGATCATCCCGGAGCAGATCCGCCAGTGGAAAGCCGCCCACCCCAACGGGGTGGTCGTCTGCTACATCAACACCTCGGCCGCGGTGAAGGCCGAGTGCGATTACTGCTGCACCTCATCGAACGGGATCAAGGTCATCGAGAGTATCCCAGCGGAGAAGGAGATTCTGTTTGTACCGGATTACTACCTGGGGAGCTACTTGAAGTCGAAGACGAAACGCAACATCCACCTCTGGAAAGGCTACTGTCCCGCCCATGCGGTGATCATCCCGGAGAAGATCGATGCGCTGCGAGAACAACATCCGGATGCGGAGTTCCTGATGCATCCGGAGTGTGGGTGTCTGACGAAGCAGATGGACCTGGCCGATCAGATCCTCTCGACCGAAGGGATGGTCAAGTACGTCCGAACGGCACCGACGAAGGCCTTTATCATCGCCACCGAAAACGGGATTCTCCACCGCATGCGCAAGGAGAATCCTGAGAAGACCTTCCTGCCGGCCAGCGAGCACGCCTCCTGCCACTACATGCAGCGCAACACGCTCGATAAACTCTTCTGGTCACTCGTGAGGCTGCAGCACCGTATCACGGTCCCGCCTGAGATAGCCCGCCGCGCGCTCATTCCCATCGAGCGCATGCTGACCCTGAGCTGAGCCGAAGGGTCAATTCTGAGCAAGGCCGAAGGCCGCGTCGAAGGACTCGCCCTCAGCTAAGTATCAGACACCTAACTAGGTGTCAGACACTTAGCAAAATCGGCAGGTTCGTCGATGGCGATGCCCTTCACCGACGAGTCGATCTTGCGCAGGAGCGCGGTGAGGACGCGGGCAGGTGGGAATTCAAAGAAGTGCGTCGCCTCATCCTGAATGAGCCGGCGCATGGACGGTTCCCACAAGACGGGGCTGACGATCTGTCTCACCAGCAACTCGCGGATGTCTTCCGGATTCGAGACCGGCTGGCCGGTCACGTTACTAATGACCGGGAAGATCGGCGGATCGAGATTCACTGTGGAGAGCGCCTGACGAAACTTCTCGGCGGCCGGCTGCATGAGGGGTGAGTGAAACGCGCCGGCGACCTCCAGACGAATCGCCCGCTTCGCGCCGCGGGCGTGAACCAGCGCCTCGGCGTGTTCGATTCCCTGCACGGATCCCGACAGGACCAGTTGATCGGTAGCGTTGAAATTCGCCATCACCACCCCTGCCTGCCGGCAGACCTCATCAATCGCCTCTCGAGATAACCCGATCACGGCCAGCATGGTGCCCGGATGATGGACGGCGCACTCCGCCATCGCATCGGCCCTCGCCTGGACGAGATAGAGCCCGTCCGTAAAACGAAACGCATCGGCTGCGGCCAGCGCGCTCAGCTCTCCCAGACTGAGGCCGGCGGCTCCAATCGGCTTGAACGTCGGGGCGAAGGTGTGGAACGCCGCAAAGGCGGCTAGCGAGGTTACAAACAGCGCCGGTTGGCACTTCTCGGTTTTGGTAAGCTCCTCGAGGGGACCTTCGAAACACAACGCGGTGACATCGAAGCCGAGATGGGTGTTGGCGCGTTTGTACACATCCCGTGACTCCTCAAAGCGGTCGTAGAACGCCTTGCCCATCCCAACGGCTTGGGCTCCCTGCCCCGGAAACAGATAGGCAATCGAACTCATGGAAGGAGTCTTACCACTCGATGAGGAGAGAACCCCAGGTCAGGCCGGCGCCGAAGGCGACGAGGACGACGCGATCACCCTGTTTGATCTTGCCTTGCTGGACGGCTTCGTAGAGGGCCATGAGGTTGGAGGCCGCTGAGGTGTTGCCGTAGCGATCGGCGTTGACGAAGACTTTGTCCATCGGGACCTCGGCCCGTTTGGCCACCGACTGGATGATCCGGATGTTGGCCTGGTGGGGAATGAAACAATCGAGATCGTTCACACTCAAGCCGGCTTTGGTCAGCACGGTTTTCGCCGATTCGGCCATTCGACGCACGGCGAGTTTAAACACCTCGGTACCGTTCATCCGAAGATAATGCAGCCGTTGGTCGATGGAGGTATGCGAGGCGGGGTGCCGCGTGCCACCGGCAGGGATATATAAGAGCTCCCCGGCGGAGCCGTCGGAGCCCATGTCGGTTGTCAGGATCCCGCCTCGATCGACCTTGGTCATCACGCACGCCCCGGCCCCATCGCCAAAGAGCACGCAGGTCGAGCGGTCGGTCCAGTCGATAAAGTTGGAAATAATCTCCGCCCCGATGACCAAGGCGTTCTTGTAGCGACCGGTGGCCAGGTATTGCTCTGCGGTGATCATCGCAAAGACTGATCCGGAGCACGCCGCCGCCAGGTCAAAGCAGGCGGCGGCCTTCGCGCCCAAGCGATGCTGCAAGACACAGGCGGTTGATGGAAACACCATATCGGGGGACGTCGTGCCCACGATGATCAGATCGACGTCGGCCGCTTTCAATCCGGCCTGCTTCAGCGACTCCACAGCGGCGGGATACGCGAGCTCGCTCGTGGCGGTTCCCGGCTCCGTGATGCGACGCTCACGGATGCCGGTCCGCTCAAGGATCCACTCGTCCGAGGTCTCCACCATCTTCTCCAAGTCGAAGTTCGTCAGGATCTTCTTGGGCACGCTCATCCCCAGTCCGATGATGCCAACTCGCTGGGTGTCCGGTGGGGTCATGGGACCGGTTGGGGGTGGGGCTGAAGGGCGTCGATCAAGTGGCGGTTGACGTCATGGCGAGCCGATTCGTATCCCGCCCGAATGGCGTTCTTGATGGCCTTGGCGGTGGAGGCCCCGTGCGCAATGATGCACACCCCATTGACCCCAAGCAAGGGCGCCCCGCCGTATTCCGCATAGTCAATCTCTTGGCGCAAGGCTTTGAAGGCCGATTGCGACAACCAGGCCCCCAGACGGGTAATGGGGCTCATGGCCAGAGAGCGTTTGAGGACTTGGCTGATCGCCTTCGCCAAGCTTTCGGATGTTTTGAGGGCCACATTTCCCACAAACCCATCACACACAATCACGTCGAAGGTCCCTGCAAACAAATCTCGCCCCTCGGCATTCCCGACGAAGTTCGCCCCTGAGGCCTCCAGCAGGGTATACGTTTCTCGGATGAAGTCCGTCCCCTTCGTTTCTTCTTCTCCGACATTCAGCAAGGCGACTTTCGGCTTAGGGTTGTCCCTGACGTGCCGCATGTAGGCCTCCCCCATGAGGGCGTATTGCAGCAAGTGATTCGGTTTCGGGGCGATATTCGCGCCGACGTCGATTAGGAGCGTCTCGCCCTGGATTCCCGGAAGCACAATGGCGATACCCGGCCGCTCGGCCCCTGGCAAGAGGCCGAGGAAGAGGGTTGCGGCGCTTACTACCGCGCCCGTGTTCCCGGCTGAGACAAACGCGTGGACCTTGCCGTCGCGGAGGAGCGCGACACCGACGTTAATGGAGGAGCCGCGTTTCTTTCGCACGCTGGCGACCGGCGACTCATCCATCTCGATGATCTCGGGGGCGTGGGCAACGGAGAGGTTCGCGGGTCGATGCCGATATCGCCCGAGCTGTTCGTTGATGACGTCCTGCGAACCGACTAGGACAATCTCGATCGGCAGTTCGCGGGCGGCGCGGATCGCACCCGCGATGGTGGTGTTAGGGGCGGTATCGCCCCCCATCGCATCGAGGGCAATCTTCATACGGAATTCAATCGAACAGCCTTAGCGACGCGGCTGCTCGTCATCTTTCGTCGCTATGGTGATCACTTGACGGCCACGGTAAGAGCCGCAGGAGGGACAGACGTGGTGCGGCAAGATCGTTTGGCCGCACTGAGGGCAGCGCGTAAGGCTTGGGATGGCCGGTTTCCAGTGCGACCGACGCTTGTTCTGACGAGAGGTGGTATGCCGTCGTTTCGGAAGCGCCATGAGTTAGTCTCCTTCACAGTGACACAGGTCGTGGTTCCGATTCTGTCCGCATTGAGGACAGAGGCCTCGGCAACCGGATTGACAGACAGGGACCATCGGGTACGACAAGATGATTTCCTGCCGAAGATCGTCGGTGATGTCCACCACGTCGGTGGGATCGACCTGATAACTGAGGGTCGCCGTGGCGGTCATCGGCGACACAAAGGTTTCCAGACATCGGGCGCAGGCCATCTGCAACCCATACTGCAAGGTGGCCTGCACGACGAGCTCTCGGTCGACTTTGGCGATGAAACAGGAGACGGCGATGGGATGGGTCGGATGGACGTCGAACCGATCGAGGTCCATCTCGACGGGATCATAGGTTCGTTCCTGTTGGAGCCCTTCGAATGGAACTTGATGGACGTAGATTTTCATGATGGACCGTCATCGAGACCGTTTGAGCAACTTGCGTCGAAGTGCGGCTTCCACAAACGGCGGCACAAAATCGGAGAGATTCGCCCCCAGCTCGGCCGCCTCCTTGATGAGCCGCGCGGACAGATAGGCGTAGGACTCGTGCGGCATCAAGAAAATCGTCTCCATGTCGTTCGAGAGTTTTCGGTTTGTGAGGGCCATCTGAAACTCATATTCAAAGTCGGACAGCATCCGCAAGCCCCGGATGACCACCTTCGTCCCTTGACGGCGCGCATAGTCCACCACCAACCCGTCAAAGTCATCCACTCGAACCCCCCCTAAGCCGCGGGTCGCCTGCGTGAGCAAGGCCACCCGTTCCTTGACGGAAAAGAGGGGGCGCTTGCCCGGATTGTGGGCGACGGCCACGACGACCTCATCGAAGATCTTGATGGCCCGCTTGATGAGATCGATGTGGCCGTAGGTGACTGGATCAAACGTGCCTGGATAGACGGCTTTCATAAAAAGAAAGCACCGTCCCACCGTACCGGTGCTGCTTGATGAGTATCAGCGATCCCGCCTCTGGAGGAACGGCCGTACGGGTTGCGTGCTCCAGACAGAGGACGCCAGCGGGGGCAAGCATAGCATACTCAGCGACGACGTTCAAGGCTTTTTTCCCCACCGAATCGTCGTACGGCGGATCCAGGAGAATGAGGTCAAAGACGGCTCCGTGGCGGGCGAGGCGCTTGAGCCCTTGCACCACATCAGCGCGGATGATCTGGGTGACGGCCTGAAGCCCTTTGTGCCTGGCCTTGGCAAGATTCTCCTGAATCGCCCGCACACAGGCGGGATCGGAGTCCACAAACACGGCCGAAGCCGCCCCGCGCGATAACGCCTCAAGCCCCAAGGCGCCGCTTCCCGCGCACCCATCAAGCACCCCGGCACCTTCGATCACCGCTTGGAGGATGTTGAACAACGCCAATCGCACTTTCGCCTCGGTGGCTCGAATGCGCGAGGGCACGGTCAGCCGCATCCCTTTGAGCTGTCCGGCAAGGACGTAGGCCATGGATCAGACTGAGGTCCGAGACGGACTGACGCGTTGGCGCAACCGCTCATGGCTGGGATCTCGCAGAGACGGATCGTCAGCGACCAAGGTGGTCGCCTCCTGACGGGCCAGCTCCAACAGCTCGGCGTCTCGGCTCAGATCCGCCAGATGAAACCGCATCCATCCATGCTGCCGCCGCCCCAACAACTCCCCCGGCCCGCGCAGCTCAAGGTCGTGCTCAGCGAGTTGAAACCCATCGGTTGTCTCGACAAACGCCTGAAGCCGCTTGGTGGCGAGCTCATCCGTCGTCTCGCTGATGAGCACACACGTCGAGGGGTAGCAACTGCGCCCAATCCGTCCGCGCAGTTGATGCAGTTGGGCCAACCCGAATCGCTCTGGGTGTTCGATGAGCAGGACCGTGGCGTTGGGCACATCGAGTCCCACTTCGACGATCACGGTGGAGACCAGGAGGTGAATATGACCGTCAACAAAGGCTTGCAGGATGGCGCCTTTTTCTCTCGAACGCATCTGACCGTGCAAGAGCTCCACGCGCGCGTCGGGAAACGCCTGAGCTTGGAGCGTCCGAGCCATCTCGGTTGCCGCCTTGAGGTCTTGGCGAGTGGTGGCTTCGATCAGGGGGTACACGACATAGCCTTGTCGTCCTTCGCGCAGTTGTTGTCGAATCATCTCGTACGCCTGAGTCCGTTGCGCTTCTCGATACCAGATTGTGCGAACCGGCAGGCGCCCCGGTGGAAGTTGAGTGATCGTTGACACGGCCAAATCGCCGTAGAGCGAGAGGGCCAATGTCCGAGGGATCGGGGTGGCCGTCATCACGAGGACATCCGGCTGTTGGCCTTTGGTGACCAAGGTCTTGCGTTGGACCACGCCGAACTTGTGCTGCTCATCGATGACGACCAAGGCCAGACGGCGAAAGGTCACCGCCTCTTCGATCAAGGCATGAGTCCCGACGACAATCTGGGCCTCCCCGCGCGCGATCTCGGTCATCACCGTCTGGCGTTGTTTGGCCGTCAGCCCCTGCGAAACCAATCGCACGGCGATCCCCAGGGGTTCCACGTATTCGCGCAAGACCCTCGCATGTTGCTCGGCCAAGAGCTCGGTGGGAATCATGACGGCGGCTTGGCAGCCGCTCTGCACGGCCATGACCATCAGCGCGGCCGCCACGACCGTCTTGCCGCATCCCACATCGCCCTGCAGCAAGCGCAACATCGGATGCGGCCCGCACAGATCCTCCATCAAGTCGTTCATCGCCTGCTGCTGGCTGGAGGTCATGGTAAACGGCAGTCGACGAAGGAAGGCGTCGACAAGCGGTCCGTCGGGTTGATACCGTTGCGGTTTCAGTCGTGAAGCCAACCGGGCCCGGCGGATCGCGAAGATCAGTTGCATGACGAAGAGCTCTTCGAAGATGAGACGGCGCTTCGCGGCCTCAAGGTCTTCCCACGTGTCCGGAAAGTGCAGTTGCTGCACCGCCCACTTAAAGGGAGGCAACTGATGCGTCTGGCGAAGCGCGTCTGGAAGGACCTCGTGGACCGACAAGGTTTCCGCAGAGAGGGCGGTGTTGACGATACGACGGAACCATCGTTGGCGCAGCCCCTCGGTCAAGGGGTAGATCGGGATGATGCGCCCCATGTTCAGACTCAGATCAGCAGGCTCACGATCCTCATCAGCCTCTGAAGAATCCTCCAGTCGCTCGATCTCCGGGTGGATGAGCTGTAACCCCGACCGCGGTCGGGGCTCCACCTTGCCGTGGATGATGAGCTCGTCCCCGACACGCAGGAATTTCTCCAGATATGGCTGATGAAACCACACGCACTCCAACACCCCCGTCGCATCCCCCACGGCCGCTTGCATAATCGTCCGTCCTCCCGGAAGACGGCGAAGACCTTTGGCCAGGATGCGGCTCCGGATCGTGGCGATCTGTCCCGGGCTCACCTCGCGGACGGTCTGCAACCGGCTGCGATCCTCATACCGGCGCGGGGCGTACCACAGCAGATCTTCGACCGAACGAATCTCGAGGCGAGCCAGTTGCTCGGCCCGTGCAGGTCCCACGCCCTTCACATAGCGGACGGCACGTTGTCGCAACGAGACTTGGCGAAGCATCACTGAACTGATATAATTGATTTCGATTGCACAGATTCATCTGTGTAATCGATTGTTAACATCGGTGTCATCATATCCTTCATGAGACAGTGTGCTATTTGTGGAAAACGATCAGTGGTGGGGCGTCACTACATCCGCCGAGGACAGGCGAAAGTCAAAGGTGGGGTGGGACGCCGCATTGTCCGCAAGAACCTCCGACGCTTCCAAGCCAATCTCCAGCGCGTCAAGGTGTTGTTGAGCGGCTCCCCGAAGCGGGTGCTGGTGTGCACGGAGTGCATCAAGCACGGACGCGTTCAGAAAGCGCCCTCGGGACGTGCTTCGGCCCCGTGAAGGGCAAGCCTCACCTCGCAGAGCGACATCGCCACGTCCCCACCGACGGCCCTAGGACTTCCGACGAGATCGTAGCATTCGTCGGGATGCAGATCCAACCGTTTGCCCCAAATCCTTCGAGTGATCCGGCCATCAGTCAACCACGGGATGCGTGAGGCGTCTTCTTCAAGACGCACCTGACGGATCATCACGAGGGGTCGTTCGTTCTCCTGACCAAACGGCGCAAACCGTTCTATCGCGGACGCGACGTCGGGCGTCACGTCCTGCAACCCCACGTCCGCATCAATGGTCAGCGTCCGGCCCGCGTGAGCATGAGCTCCTGTCGTCTGGGTATACCGGTTGAGTTGTTCCCGCAACCGCTCAAGATTCTCCGGATCCAACGTCAACCCGCAGGCGCGCGCATGCCCTCCATAGCGAAGCAACGTGCCCTCACACGCGCGAAGGGCTTCAAAGAGGTTCACCACCCCGAACGACCGTCCTGAGCCCACCGCCGTGGTTTCATTCATCGCCACGGCAATCGCCGGGCGCCCAAATCGATCAGCCAGCTGGGCCGCAACGGGTCCCATGAATCCGGGATGCCATCCCCGCCGGCCGATGACGACGACCGCATGATCCTTGAAGTGCAAGCGGTTCGCTTGCTCGTTGGCTTCCGCGAGGATGTGACGATGGAGCACCTTGCTGGTGTGATAGATGTGCTCGATCGTCCGAAGGAGCCGTTTCGCGCGATGGGAAGAAGTCTCCGCCAGGAGGCGCCACACGGCCGTCGCCTCCCCAAGGCGACCCGCCGCATTCAGACAGGGAGTCAGCCGTTGAAGCACTTGCTCGGGGGTGGCCCTGGTGACTTGCGCCGCCTCACACAGCAGCCGCAGGCCCGGTCGATGCGTGTGAGGTAACCGACGCAGCCCCAGGGTCACGAGAACTCGATTCTCACCCAACAGCGGCGCGCAATCCGCCAGCGTCCCGAGCGCCGCCAACTCCAGAAGCGATTCGAGACGCTCGTCGTCTGTTCCCCACATGGCCTGGGCGAGTTTGAACGCTAGCCCCGCGCTGCACAGCTCCTTCCCGACCGAACGATGACGATGGGGATTGACGAGAGCCGAGGGACGGGCGAGGTGGTCGGTTGGAATATGATGATCCAGCACGATGGTCTCGACGCGATGCGTCGTGAGCGCCCGGATTTCCTCAGCTTGATTCGTTCCACAATCGACCAGGATGACCAATTGCACCTTCAAGCGCATGACTTCGTGAATCAGCGAACCGGGGAATCCGTAGCCGTGGGTCAGACGATTCGAAATGCGCACGGTCGTCTTGGCTCCCAACGATGCCAGCAATTCAGCGACCATGGTGGCCGCGGTGATCCCATCCACATCCGAATCCCCAAACACCATGATGGGACTCCGTGAGGCGATCGTGTGACGAACCGTCGTCACCGCCTTGGGCATGTCGGGAAGTTCCAACGGATCCCCTAAGGCCGCCAGGGCGGGTGAGAAGAATCGCTCAACCCTGTGGGGATCGCGAATCCCTCGATTGAGGAGGAACTGAGCGACGAGGGTCGGAAGCCCGCAGGCGTGAGCCAATCGAGAGGCGGCCATCGAATCCGCCGACCGAAGTTGCCACAGGGAACGTGAGGCCATCGTTCTCACGCAGGCTTAAAGGCCCGCCTCCACGTAATCACAAACGCCGAGGCGATGTAGATCGTCGAGTAGACCCCGGAGATGAAGCCGACCAGCAAACACAAGGCGAAGTCATGCAGCACCTCCCCCCCGAAGAAGTAGAGGGCGAGCACTTCAACGATCACCGTGAACGAGGTCAAGATGGTGCGCGAGAACATCTGGTTGAGGCTCAGGTTAATCACCTGGGCCAGATCTGTTTTCTTCGCGGTGCGCAGGTTTTCCCTCACGCGGTCATAGATGACAATCGTGTCGTTGATCGAAAACCCGGCGATCGTCAGCAGCCCCGCCACGATGATCAGGTCAATCGGCCGCTGCATCAGACACAGCATCCCCGCCGCCACCACCACATCGTGGATGAGTGCCACCACCCCGGCCAATCCGAAATCGAAGTGGCGAAACCGAAACGCGACGTACAGCAGGATGCCGACCATCGACCAGACAACCGCCCACCAGGCCTTGTCGCGCAGAATCTTGCCCACCACCGGGCCGACCCGCTCCATCCGAACCATCTCGGGGGCCGCCTCCTGACCGAAATCCGAATACAGCGCTTCTCGGGTCAGCGTGATCGTCCGTTCGATGTCGGCATCGGTGTCGTCCGACGTCCGAATGAGCCAGTCCGTCGGGGAACCGAATTCCTGGATCACGGCATCGCCCAAACCCACCTTGCTCAAGGTCGCCCGCATCGCATCAGCACTCACCGGTTGATTCACGCGGTACTCCTGCAAGAGCCCGCCAGTGAAATCGATCCCATAGCGCTGCGGCCCCCGCTGAATGAACGCGCCTACCCCGACGGCGATCACGACGGTTGAAAGGACGTAACACAGGCGGCGCTTCCCGATAAAATCGATCTTGGTCTCGCCGATCGCCTGGGCCATCGAGACGCGCCGCAACCATCCGCTCAACAGGATGTCAAAGACCACGCGGGTGACGAAAATCGCGGTGAACATGCTGGCCATGATCCCGGCGGTCAAGGTCGTGGCGAATCCACGAATCGGCCCGGTCCCAAACCAGTAGAGAAACACGGCCGCGATGATCGTGGTGACGTTGGAATCCAGGATCGCCGAGAAGGCCTTTTGATAGCCCGCGGCCACAGCGGAACTGAGGGGACGACCGGTTTTGAGTTCCTCCCGAATCCGTTCATAGATGAGGACATTCGCATCCACCGCCATACCCAGCGTCAAAATCATCCCCGCAATCCCAGGGAGGGTGAGAGTAGCGTGGAGATACCCCAGCGAGCCTAAGATCATGAGGAGGTTCAGCGCCAAGGCGGCGACCGCGATGAGGCCGGCCAGTCGGTAATAAGCGACCATGAACGCGATGATCAACGCCGCGCCGATGGCCGTCGCCATCAAGCCGGCGCGAATCGAGTCGCGTCCCAAGCTGGGCCCGACCGTGCGCTCTTCCTCGACGCGGATGGGTGCGGGCAAGGCACCGGCCCGCAGGACAATCGCCAAATCGTTGGCCTGCTCTCTCGTAAACCGACCGGTAATCCGTCCGGCGTCGGCAATGCGACTTTGAATCACCGGGGCCGACTGCACCTTCCCATCCAGGACAATCGCCAGCCGCCGATTGATGTTGGCGCCGGTCAACTGGGCGAAGGCCTTCGCGCCCTCCCGATTGAGTCGGAAGCTCACCTCCGGCAAGCCCAGCTCTCCGGGTTCCACCCAGGCGTCGGAGAGAATGCCTCCGGTGAGCGACCCTTCGTTGTCTAACAGCAGCGGAGAGCCGTCCTCGTCCTCCCGCAGTTCGAATCCTTGAGGCGCGTCATCTTTCAACGCCCGTTCCACCAGCCGAGGATTATCGGACACCAGCTTGAATTCCAACAACGCGGTCTGTCCGATGAGCTTCAGGGCCCGCTCCCGATCCGTGACGCCCGGCAATTGCACCAAAATATGCTCGGTTCCCTGACGCTGGATCAGGGGCTCGCGCACCCCAAACTGGTCGATGCGGTTGCGAATGATCTCAAGGGCCACCCCGGTGACATCGCGATCCCGAAGGTCTTGGGTCGCAACGGCCGAGGTATCGACCCGAAGGATCAAGTGCATGCCCCCTTGCAAGTCCAGGCCCAGACTGATGCGTTGCGACAACGGGAAGGCAAACCAGGCGGAGACTCCTACAACAAGTAGGACAAGCGGGAGGCGCCACTTCACACTCGAAGGCATCATCCCCCCACCTGGCTGAGTCCCGCTTTGCGGCGTGACCGTCGCAAGACAACACCTACATAGTTGCATCGTTTCATGGACAGTCGTTCCTCTCTCTATATCCTATTGCGACCCCGCCACTGGCGGGGCAGCCAGGTGGGGGGATCAGGTGCGGCTCTCCACGACGACTTCCACGTCCGATCCCCTGGATCGGACCAGGCGAGCGATGGCGGATTTCTCCACGTCAACGCGCACGTTCTCATCCACCCGAAGCGTCACCGCGTCGGACTTGACGTTCACCACGGTGCCGAACATGCCTCCGGTGGTCACGACCTCATCGTGTTTCTTGAGATTCTTGAGCATCTGTTCGTGGGCTTTTCTCGCTTTCGCCTGCGGACGGAACACCAGCACGTAGAAGATCAGGAACATCATCAAGACCGGAACCATCATGCCCAACGGATTCGGAACTGGTTGTGGCGACATCAGCGGACCTCCTGTACGGGAATTGCTTGTAACGGCATCTCTCCCAGCCGGACCAGGTCGGCTTGGGGGTAGTAGAACGAGAGAATTTCGTGGGCGCGGAGTCCTCGTCGAGCTAAATGGGCGGTCCCCCACTGACATAACCCCACGCCATGTCCCCACCCTCGGCCGCGGAGGACAAACGCCTCGCTCTCACGACCGATCGTCAGGGCGGTGGAGCGAATCGTGGCAAATCCTAAGAGTTGACGAAGCTCATAGCCGCTCAAGACGAGGGTCGTCGCACCTCGGATCCGCACCTGCGCGATGCGTCCGGTGCTCGTGTGGCTGGCAATTTCCAGGTCGGTCACCGGCCAGATGGAGCTTCCCCGCTGCTGTTTCACGGCCCAGGCCAGATCCGCCGCCGTCACCGTCCGCTGCCATCGATAAAACGGGGACTCGCGGCAGAAGTCGCAGAGGCGTCCGCCTTTCAACGGCGCCAGATCAAACGGCCCCATGACCGTGGCGTCTTCCGTCATCCCCCCGCAGGTGGAGTGATAAAACGCCGGAAAGACCTTGCCCTGGTAGGTGAGAATCAATCCTGCCGTGTCCTTCACCACGCGGTTCGTGCGCCACTTCTCCCCGGTCTTCCCGCCATAAACTTGCGAGAGAACGTCGCTGGTCACGTCGTACTCAACCGCGGTTTTCGAGAGCCGCTGAAAGAGCGCATACGTCCGGGCGGCAATCGCAATGGCGCGCAGCGCCTCCGACGGCCAATAGTACGGGGCCTCCTTGCTTAACACCCCCTGCAGGTAATCCTCCAAGGCCACGTGGTTGACCACCAACAAGTGGTACCCACCCGTAGGGGAGGCATCCTTCTGCCGGACGATCTCCAAGGCTCCCCGCAGCCGATGACCGTTGAGGCTGATCGTCGCATCGCGGGACGGCTCGACCCGCAGACCGGAGGAGGCCAACCGTTCCTCGCCCAACAGAATCCCATCGGGGCTCGCTCGGACCTCCACGCGCGGAAGATGGGATCCTTCACGCAGGACATCCGCGGTCTGCAGCGCGAGAATGCGAAACTGCCCGTGAACGGCCAAATCGACCTGGGGCTGATTGCGCGCCACGGCCACCCGAATCCACGGCGCATTCGTTGACAATCCCACGGAGTCGGTGGCCGCGAAGGCCTCTCGAGGCATCCCGCCCAATTCCACGAGGAATGCCATGATCAGAACCGCTCGTCCGAATCCACGAAACGCTGATTTCATCACGATGCCAATAATTCTAATCGCGCGTCTTTGACCTGTGCGACGTGTTGGTAGGCCAAACGAGTCGCTTTGCGTCCGCGCGCCGTGCGCTTGAGAAATCCCGCCGAGAGGAGAAATGGCTCCACGATGTCGACGATGGTATCGCGCTCTTCATTCAACGCTGCCGCGAGGGCTTCAATCCCCACCGGCCCACCCCCGTACACCTCCATGATGGCGCGCAGGACCTTGCGATCGATCGGATCGAGCCCATAGGCATCAACCCCTTGCGCATTCAGGGCCGCTTCCGCCACATCCTTCACCACGGTGTCCTGCCGCTTGACCTGCGCATAATCCCGCACGCGCCGCAGCAGGCGATTGGCGACCCGCGGGGTCCCGCGCGATCGACGAGCAATCTCGGCACACGCCTCGTCGTTGACCGGGAGTCCCAAGACCTTGGAGGACCGTCGGACGATCTCCTCAAGCTCCTTGGGCTGATAGAAGTCCAAGTGATAGACCATTCCAAAGCGGCTGCGCAACGGGTTTGACAACAACCCTGCGCGGGTCGTCGCCCCCGCTAAGGTGAAGTGCTTGAGACGGAACTTGATGGTCTTGGCGTAGGGTCCCTTATCGACGACAAAATCGATCTCGTAATTTTCCATCGCGGGATAGAGGAACTCCTCGACGACCTTGGAGAGTCGATGGATTTCGTCGATGAACAGCAGATCGCCCTGCCCCAGGTTGGTGAGAATCCCGATCAAATCCCCAGCCCGCTCAATCGCCGGCCCGCTGGTCGCGGTGACCTTCGCCGACATCTCATTGGCGATGATGTGGGCCAAACTCGTCTTCCCGAGCCCCGGAGGACCGGCCAGCAAGAGGTGTTCGAGCGGTTCTTTGCGACGCTTCGCCGCCTGCACCGCGACACGGAGATTATCGACCACGGCTTGCTGCCCGATAAACTCCTCAAACCGCTTGGGCCGCAAGCTGAGATTGAGAATCTGATCTTCCTCGGTTTCAGGAAGCGGCCGGTCCTTGGTTTCAGGCACGGGCGGGGACAGAGGCATCGTCAGGAGAGGGGGCGAGGGGGTCGGTGCCGGCTTGGCGCTGCCGATACACTTCGTTCAACACGTCTTCAGCCGTTTTGAGGTTCGGATTTCTCGTCAAGGCCGCTTTGACCATCGCTTTGGCTTCGTGTTTCTTGTACTCGAGTTGCAACAGGATGGCGACGGCTTCTTCCTCAAGGGCCGTCTGCGCCTCGGTGGACGGCGGGTGGCGCTCGGTCTTCGTTTGGATCAGGGCGTATTTGCCGACCTTGCCTTGGAGTTTTGCGATGATTTCTTTCGCGCGCTGCTCCCCAATCCCCGGCAAGGATCGCAGGACGCTGAGATCGCCTCCATCGATCGCTTTAGCGATGGTGGGAATCGGCTTGGTGAGGGCTTTGAGCGCCGCTTTCGGACCGATGCCGGAGACGGTGATGAATCGCTCGAAAAACTCTCGTTCAATCTCATTGAGGAAGCCGATCAACACCGGCACCCCCCGGCCAACCTCCAGTTGTTGATAATGAAAGGTGATCAGTTCCACTTCGCGATGGTCCGATTGGCCAAGTTTGTCGGCCAGCGAGCGCAGAATCGATGGCGGCACGAACACCTGATAGGAGAGACCGTGAACCTCCATGATGAGCGAGGAGTCGGTCTGTTCCCGCACGATGCCCCGCAGTCGACAGATCATGTAATTGGTTATCGGGGAATCAGGATACCAGGCGATCGGGAAGTCCTCTCTCCCGATTTCCTGACTTCCCGACGTCCCGATCTCCGGATCCCCTGATACCCTGATTCACTGATATGGGCATGGGCAATGGCCAGGGCCAGCGCATCCGTCGTATCGTCAGACCACGAACGATCCTCCACCCCCAGCCACACGGCCACCATCCGAGCGACTTGTTCTTTGGAGGCGGAACCGTTGCCGGTGAGGGCTTTTTTGATCCGAGTCGGGAGATGGTCCACTTGTTCCACGTAATGACGGGCCATCGCCAGGCACGCCACCCCCCGCGCATGGGCCATGAGTGCCGCGGTCGTCAGGTATTTATGGTGGGTGTAGAGCGCCTCCAGGACGGCCACGGTCGGACGGTGGGTCATCACGATCTTCTCAAGCGCCTCATAGAGGTGGGCCAGGCGAACGCCGAGAGACTGACGAGGGGATGGGCGGATCACCCCGGCATCCACGAGTTGGAGGTGTCCTGCCTCTGCCGAGATGATCCCATAGCCTGTCGCATTGAGGCCAGGGTCGATCCCGAGAATCACCATTGAGTCAGGCCGCTGAGTGTTCTGCGAGAATGGCCTCAGGGATGTCGAAGTTCGCATACACGTGCTGGACGTCGTCATGCTCCTCCAGCGCATCCAACAAGGTCAGCACCTTCTTGGCAGTCTGGGGATCGTCCACGCGCACCGAGGAGGATGGCACCATCGTCAACTCG
This sequence comes from uncultured Planctomycetales bacterium, assembly GCA_964624155.1. Classification (GTDB taxonomy): domain Bacteria; phylum Omnitrophota; class Gorgyraeia; order Aquiviventales; family Aquiviventaceae; genus CAZUWM01. The sequence continues at coordinate 4,699 of CAZUWM010000010.1, read as the reverse complement.
GCCGATTCCCACTGGATCCCTTTCGCGGTGAGCGCCTGCTTGACCGTCTCGAAATCCTGGGGAGCGGTGGTGATCGCGAAGGTATCGCCTTCCAACTGAATATCTTCGGCCCCGGCCTCCAGCCCGATGGCCATCAAGCGATCCTCATCGATGAGGGAGACCTTCACGAGAATGGCGCTCTTCTTCTGAAACAACCACGAGACGCTGCCGGCACCGGCGACATTGCCGCCATGTTTGGAGAACACATTGCGCAGTTCGGCCGAGGTCCGGTTGCGGTTGTCCGTCAACGCCTCAACGAGGATCGCCACCCCGCCCGTCCCGTATCCCTCCATCACCATTTCCTCATAGGAGACGCCGGGCAGCTCCCCGAGCCCTTTTTTAATCGCCTGCTCGACCTTGTCCTTCGGGAGATTGACTTCGCGGGCTTTGGTGACCGCCAATCGCAATCGAGGGTTGGTATCCGGAGAGCCGCCGCCATGCTTGGCGGCGACCATGATCTCGCGCATGACCTTGCTGAAGGCCTTGCCCCGCTGGGCGTCGACCACGGCTTTCTTATGCTTGATGCCCGCCCACTTCGAATGGCCCGACATGTCGACGCTCAGTATAACACAGGAAGAAAAAAGCCGCCAAGCAAACGCTTGGCGGCTGACCGGGTCCGGCACCCAGAGCCTCGGATCAAAATTCGTAGCGCACGATCATGCCCGGTTCGCGATCTCGTCCTTGAGGGACAGGCTGCTGTTCCGGTTGGGCCAGTTCCCACAGCGCTGCGGTCGTGGAGCGGATCATGAGCGCCGTCCCCTTGGCGGGTCCCCACACGACTCCCGACAGGGGGCCTTCGTTGCGGCTGACCTCGGCCACTTGTTTCGGAATCTCCATCCACGTGGTCGACCATCGCACGACATCGCCCGGAAGCTGGTCGATTGGCTTACGTTCTGCCGCCAGCACGGCTGTGGTCATCCCCACGGTCATCGCCGCGCCCACCATCATGACCAGGTTTCGATTCATTTCAACCTCCGCGGTAGTTAAGAAGCCTTACGTATTCTTAAGCATCCTTCAACGAAAGTATGCCTGACCGCTGCCGGCAACTTCAAGGCCTGATCACGATTTTTCTGAGGAGGCCTTGCTCAGGTATAGTTACTAGAAGGGGGTGGTGGCGATCTTGACGGAACCGTTCCACGCACAGGAACACGCGACAACCAGACGGAAGCTCTTGATTGTCGATGATGAGGAAAAAGTCTGTCGCCTGCTGGAGCAGTTCTTTGCCGACAAAGGCTATGACGTCCGTGGGGTCTGCGGTGGCGAAGAAGCCGTCGCCTTAGCGGGCGTCTTCCATCCTGACATCGTCCTGTTGGATCTCCTCATGCCAGGCATGGACGGGGTGGTCACGTTGAAACACCTCAAGCAGCTCAACCCTTCCCCGAAAATCCTCATGGTCAGCACCGTGAATCACGCCGAAGTGGTCAAGGGGGCGCTGGCGTTGGGCGCGGATTTTTACGTCTGCAAGCCGATTACCCCTTCAGATCTGGAACGCCTCGTGAACCGTTTCTGCCCGCTCTAGGAGTCGAATCCCAGTTTTCGCATCCAAATCTCCCACGTCTGCTCGATCATCTGCCAGTATTCGCCGCTGCCACAATGCCGAGATCCGAATCGGCCATCAGAGAGCGCGCCATCGCGGGTTTCCCGAATGCGATGCTCGATTTTCTCGACGGCCAGCGGCATCTGTTCCTCGAGACGGTGGAAGAAAACCGGCTTCACGCTCCCCGGCAATCGCAGCAGCGTCTTAAACGCCGAGGTCGCACCGCAGCGTTTGGCTTCTTTCAACAACCCAGGGATATCCTGGTCGTTGAGCCCAGGGATGATCGGGGCCACCCCGATGCCAACCGGAATCCCGGCCTCCGCCAGCCTCGTCATCGTCTCGAAGCGCCGATGGACCGTGGGCGCGCCCGGCTCAATGATCCGTGCGACCTCTTCGTTCAAAAACGGAATGCTGATTGACACAAACACCTCCGCCTCCCGCTTGAGGGCTTGCAGCAAGTCGCTATCCCGACGAATCAGCATCGACTTCGTGATGATCCCGACCGGATTGCGATGGGCCGCGCACACCGTAAGACACCCACGCGTCAGTTTCCACGCCGCCTCAAGCGGCTGATAACAATCCGTCACGCCGGAAAACATGATCCGCTCCCGCTGCCAGGACGGTCTGTGCAAGGCGGCCTCTAACAATTGAGGGGCTTTCGGTTTCACGAAGATCTTCCGCTCGAAATCCGTCCCTGCCCCGAAGCCAAAATATTCGTGCGTCGGCCGAGCGTAGCAATAACCGCACGAATGGCTGCATCCTCTATAAGGATTGACGCTGAAGCGAAATCCCAAATCGGGGCTGTCGTTATGGGAGAGAATGGATTTCGAGTGGTCTTCGTAGACTTCTAACTCAGCAGCAGGGGGTTCGCCAATCCAGTCGCGATGCTCGGTAAGATACGGATTGGGTGGGTTCCATATCCGTTGTGGTTCCATGTTGTTATTATGATACTAGACATATGTCTCCTAATCAAGTCATCGCTCAAGGATCTGCGACACCTGGCCGTCAACGAACAGAATATGATAGGTGGTCCCGCCGACGTTCTGGGTCTGTTGTGTCGAGTCGATAGAGACGGGACGGTGTGGGTCAGGTTGGATGTTGCCGACCACGCCACGCTCAGCCATCGCCTGTGCATCATACACCCAGGTCACTGCCAGCGGTTGGCCTTCGCGATCTTCGGCTTCCGTGATGATCTGCTTTGGTGCTCCGAGTTTCTGCCGTACCTGATCGGTGGTGTCGCCGATGCGCACCTGATTCATATCGGCCTGCCGCATGGAAAACGTCGAGAGGCGCGCCGTGCATCCGCTCAAGACAACCAAACTGATCACGAGGAACAGACGTGTCCACATGAAGATTTACTTGGGAAGCATGAGCTGATTATAGATCACGGCAGTCCATGAAGGACTGCCGTGACAAGATGACCGTCGTGATGAGGAACAAAGGAACTACCGGCGACCTCCGCCTCCACGTCCACCACCTCCACGATGTCCCCCTCCAACGCCGGGTGCACTCTGTGGAGCCCTGGGACTACGATGCTCGGCACCCTGGCCGACTCCCATGCGACCCTGGCCTTGACCGTGGTCGCGCACCCCGCGGTCGTGACGTCCATCAACCCCTGGTCGTCCCTCGGGACGCTGCAGGTGGTCGCCGCCACGGTCGCGTCGGTCCATGCGATCTTCATGCCGGTCGCGGACATCTTCCCGATGATCGCGGCGATCCTCCCGCCGGTCCATCCGGTCTTCCCGACGATCCATCCGATCTTCCTGTCGGTCGCGGACATCCTCCAGGCGATCGCGCGCTCCGCCGTCGTGCTGACGGTCGAAGCGATCCTCCTTCCGATCTCGAACGTCCTCCATCCGGTCGCGGACATCTTCCCGATGGTCGCGACGATCTTCGAGGCGGTCACGGCGATCCTCGAGACGGTCGTGCATCTTCTCGCGCAGCTTGGGGTGATGTTCGAGAAACTTCTGACGCTCTTCCGGCGTGGCTTCCTGCATTTTGTGTTTCATCTCATGCTGCATCTCAGGCTTCACGCCGGCAGGCTCATGCATCGGCCGGCCCTCCGGTCCTGCGAACTCAGGCCTGGACGGGCGATCCTCCTGCGCGATGGCCGATCCCGCGCCGAGACACATCAGACCCACCCCCATGACTGTTCGAATGATGATGGCGTTCCAACGGCTCATTGGATTCCTCCTTGTTCTTCTTTGTTTAATAAAGTATGCCCGATGGAAGGAGGAAGCGTCAAGATACGGTCAACCAAGGGTCGCGAGGGCTTCCTCGAGCAAGGGCAGGATGCCTTGCAACTCCTCTTTCGTCATCCGCCCCAACTTGGCGAAGCTGGGCCGGCCCGGCTCTTGATCCAGCAGCGCGCGGCTGATCTGTATCTTCTTCGGGCCGTTGTTGTACGAGTAGACGGCCACCGTCAGCTTGGAACTCCCACCTTCCCACGATTTCGCAAACATCTGTTGATCCAAACTACTGTCATACGCCATCCCCTCTCCTTTTTTTTCTAGCGTGCAGTTCGTTTCATCTCGAATGTCCCTCAAGGTGTTTTCGATACTCGCTGGTGATGTGCTGCGCGGCGCGGGAAGACAGCGCCGGTTTGTCCTCGACCTCTGAATGGCTCAGGCCAGCGGGGGTGACGGCGCGGGTCTGAATATAAAACTCGCTGACCGACATCACGCGCGCCCCCTGCCCGCGGGCGTTGTTGAACACGTAGTTATCGTTGGACACGATCACGAACCGGCTGCGGCCAGCGTCCTCCCGGATTAAGCCGATAATCCGGTCATCCGCCTCCTCACGCTTCCGGGTAAATAACACATTGACGCCGCCATGCTCAGCGCGCGGGCTGTCTCCCGCCGTCTCATCCCCATCGAACACGACGTAGATGCGCCCCACATCCCCGCGCCGCGCCTTATACGCCTGGCAGAGGCCGATCAGCCCTTCACGAGCCGTCTGCAGGCTGCGGTCCATCTTCCGCACCAGCTCCGCCACCCCATGAATCACGTTATACCCATCCAGCACGAGTGTAATCATTATCTTAGCGTCCAGCGTTCAGGAAAAACAGCAATTGTTAAATGAGCCGAAGGCGAATGAGCTTCTTGGCGACTTCATAGACGTCTT
>CAZUWM010000009.1:0-40485 GCA_964624155.1 uncultured Planctomycetales bacterium | reverse complement strand
CTAACGACAATCAGTTACGGCGTTTTGTTGCCACAAATTCGGGAAAGCTTCAAAAAACATGATCAGGAGGAACCTGGAGGACTCGTGTCTGGAACCCTGGAAACGGCGAAGTAGTGCAACGCTCCACCAAGGAGCGGGTTGAGCCAAAACGGGTAGAGATCCATCGAGGCGACTTCATCCTCGACCGTCAGACGATGGCGTCGCAACGTCTCGGTCCATTGTGCGGCGGTCAAAAACCGATAGAAGCACGGGACCCCAAAGGGGGCATTCGCCACCCCATCGAGCAGCATCAGCCACTGCCTCGTCATGAGCCCCGTCACCTTCACGTCCTTGATGATCACCAGACGCCTTGATACCCGAATGCACTCGTTCATCAACCGTTCCGGTTCACCCGCATGGTGGAGGACATCCGCAAGAATGACAACATCGTGTGTCTTCTCCGCGTACGGGATCGTCACCCCGTCGTAGGGTTGCACGTCAATCACCTCATGGTCCCGTCGGCGCTGTTCCACGCCATGAATGTCGATACGCGAAGGACGCGACGGCGTCTCGAGAATTGCCCTGCCGAGAAATCCCGTCCCACAGCCCACGTCCAGCACGCGGTCACCCTCCCGGAGGTACGGGATCACATAGCGCGCCAGCGACTGGATGCGCCACGTGTGAATCGGCGCATGCAGCCGCTTCAGGACGGCTCGCAGTGGCCCGTCGTTGCGCCGCGTCAACGATTCATCACGCCGGGCTTGCTGCATGCTGAAGCCTCCGCTTCCCCGTCCAGGTCGCGTCGGTTGCATCCAGGAGCTGAGCCGCGCCGACCGCGGCCAGCATGATGAGATACGGTTCCAAGGGAGCGCGATAGCGGTAGGCGGATGCGAGCACAAGATGCACGGCAGTGCGTGAAACCAGCAAGGCGATGATGAGCCACCAACCCAGGTGCTCCCGCGGTTTCCGGCACGCTTCCAGGCACACCACCCCCAGGCCGACCAACGCCAGGAAGAGCGCGTAGAACCACATCCCTTCGAAATAGGCGCTCCCTCGCACGAGGAAGACGGGGTCGAACGATCCGTAGCCCTGGTGCAAGAACATAGCCGTGAAGTTGCCCGCCATCGCCTCGCCGACCTTCACGATGACGGTCAGCGGCTGTCCCTGGAACAGCGCCCACGCAGCCCCAGGACTCTGCCACGGGTTGAACCAGGTGTTAATGGGGGTATCGGTATGCTGGTAATAGAACCAGAGGGAGCCGACTCGGTCGACCAATCCCCCCACCCCCCCCGAGGCATACAGGAGCTGGACGACGAGAAACCCCAGCGACAACCCGGACGCGTGGAGGAGCGCCAGGCTCCATCCCAGCTTGGCCCGCATGCCGAGGAGGAACCAGCCGATGAGAAACATCCAGAACGCGATGTGGCCTTCCCGAATCAGCGCCGCCCATCCTAACAGCACGCCGATGCCAACGATCCATCGGCCCCATCGCACAGGATCGTTCAGGTACCTGAGCAGGCACCAGACGACCGCGAGCGTCCACACCACATCCAAGGCTTGGTGCCCCATCGCGGTGGCGGCAAACACCATGGAAAAGTTCACCGCTCCGAACGCGGCGGAAAGGCGCGCGACCGGCCAGCCGAAGAGCCGCTTGGCGATGGCGTAGATCAGCAGGCACGAGGCGGCTCCCAACACCGACTGGACGGCGCACACAGCGAGGTAGCTCCGCCCGGCCAGCCAGTAGATCAGGGCGACGAAGCGGACATAGCCGGGGCTGAAGAACTGCGCGGCCCACGATGGCACCGATTCAACCGGCGTGGGCTGCCCTTGCGCGAGCGCCCAGGCTAAGGCGTCGTAGATGGGCCCATCCGATCCGGTGTTCAGGAAATCCGGATTCGCCATAACCCGGCTGGTGTAGAACAGTCGAAGCGCAAGGGCGAGAAGCACCACGCACGAGAGAAACACCCGTTCGTTCTCGAACCGATCGCGCAGCCAACCACTCCAGACTTGCAGCCGGCGCATCCGGAAGGTCTCCAGGAGCACCAGACCCCCCGCCGTCGCGGCCAGTGTCAGAGGAATCGGCATCGTCGAGGCACTGATCCAGAGCGTCAGATATCCTCCACCCAGCGGAAGGAAAAACAGCCACGGATCGGCCGTTCTCGCACAGCGCCACTGCGCGAGCACCCAGCTAAAACCGGCGAGCCCGAAGGCGATCGCCGCGGCCCAGACGACGTTCCAGTAGAACAGGTACCATCGGAAGAGCGCGACCTCCGGGTTTTCTTCGAGGTACCAGGCGAGGCTCGCGATCAGCACGAACAGATGGAGCCCGAACCCCAACCGGATGGCCCACGACCAACGCTCGCGGTGAGGAAGGTGGAACAGCATCCCGTAGGCCCACGCATAGCCTGCAACGCTGAGCCAGTAGAGCAGCGGAAGGGGAAAGCCCTCGGCCCCACCCAGAGGAATGGGAACCCGAATCAGCCCTCCCTTCCACGCCCACTGCTCAACCAGCAGTACGGCCCAGACCACGAGACTCAACAACGACACCAGCACGACCCGAGCTCGGTTCATTGGAGGAGGCTGCCGGAGGCCACCCTGAGCGGGAGGCGATGGCGCCTGATGGAGAAGACCCGCTATGATCTCATGGCGCAGGGATGACAGGACCACTTGATACGAGGATGGCTTTGGGATTGGCGAGATATTGACGGGAGTCAACGCGTTTGCCCGTGATCTTGTACAGACCGAGCAAATTGAATATTCTCCGGAAGAAATACCGGTATTGATCCCACCGGATTCGCGTGATCAAACAGAGAATGGTGCTCGGCTTGAGGTAAAATTTCCGGTTCGCACGGCGTTGGATTTTTGACAGTTCCTCAGGGTTGACTTTTGCCATTTTTGGATTGAACGTATAAAAATTAAATGTCGACCAGTCCACCTCTTCTCCTTGAGCATACTCCTGTTTCCACAGCTCGTAGAGCTCTGTCCCGGGAAGAGGCGTCACCTTGGTAAAATTGGCACGAGAGAGCGGAAGGGAGAGCGCGAAGTCCACCGTCTTTTGAATTTCTTCGCGAGTTTCTGTCGGAAATCCGATCATGAAAAACCCGCAGGACTCAATGCCGGCATCACTGACCCACCCCACGACTTTTCGAACCAGCTCGACATTGAGTCGTTTCTTGACGAGGTCTAAGATCCGTTGGTTGGCGGATTCAATCCCCAGGGACATGAGGTAACAGCCGGAACGTTTCATGAGCCCCAACATGTCCGGATCCAGCCGATCGATCCGCACCCCGTTGGGAAGGCTCCAGATGACGTCGAGCTTCTGACGGATCAGGGCCTCGCAGAACTCGAACACCCGATCTCGTTTGATCGTGAAGTTGTCATCCTCAATTTGAATTTCACGAACGCCGTATTTCCCATGCAGCATCGCGATTTCATCGATGACGGCGTTGACACTGCGCCAGCGCATCTTTTTGCCGGCGGTAATCGGGGCGCTGCAGTAGGTGCAGGAATACGGACAGCCTCGGGAGGTGATGATGGGCGCTAAGGGAAATCGCCGCGCAATCATCCCGTGGGGGGCTTTCGGGTAGCTTCGCGGGTCAATGAAATCCCAGGCGGGTTCCCCGAAATCATCGATGTCAGGATAGAAGGTCGGCTTGGCGCAGGTTCGACAGGGTGTTCCGTCTTTCCAATACACCAGCCCCTCAATGTGTGATGGAGCTTTCCCTTCGACCAGCTCGTTGATCAGCAGCTCCCCTTCTGCCATACACGCAAAATCAGCTCCTGACTGGACGAGGGCTTGTTCAGGATTGGCAATAGGATGGGGCCCACCGATCACGGTCGGGAGGCCAAATGATTTGGCCAGTTTGACTGCTTCAACCATTTCCGGGAAGTAGGTCGTCATCGAGGTCAACCCGACCCAATCGTACTCCTTCGGGTCATAGGTCACCTCTTCCCGAAGGCCGTCAATCACCCGTACGGAGTGCCCTCGTTTCAGGAGGGCGGACGCGAGGTAGCCAAGCCCGAGATGGGGGGCGACGATATACCCGTTATATTTTGGGCTGATGAGGAGCACTCTGGCCATTTTGACACCTTGGCTTCTTCTGACTACCTCATGCTATTTTGATTGAACCTTTGGGTTTGTCAACGAGAAAGAAGGACCCGTAGGCCGCCAGGATGACTCGGACGCCGACGAGGGTGGTGAGTGTCGGCGCGTTACGATGGGCGCGCATCTGACGCATGTCTGTTCGTCAAGGCGGACACCAACCCGACCGCCATCAGTACGATGAGATACGGCTCGATCGGCGTGCGGTGCCGGTAGTTGCCTTCCAGAAAGATATGCGGCAACGCCCTTGACGCCAGCACGCCGAGGATCAGCCACCACCCCAGCCGCTCGCGGGGCGCCCGCCATGCGTCCCAGAACATCAGCGCGAGGCCGTAGAACGCGGCGGCGTAGGCGTAGGTCCACATCCCGAGGTAGTAGGGGCTACCGCGCACGAGAAAGATCGGATCGAAGGCGCCGTACTCTTGGTTGAAGAAGATGATCACAACGGCATGGAGAATCGCGCGGGTCATCCGACCCGCAACCTCCAGCGGCTGCTCGCGCAGCAGCGTCCAAGCCGCCGCAGGATCGAGCCAGGGATTGAACCAGAGCCGGAAGTCGGGCGATGAGTAAAACCAGTGGTACGCTACTCTCCCCTTGAGCCCCCCGCCGGTTCCCCAGATGAACGGCAGCAACACCACGAGAACTCCCACGGATAAGAGCAGCGCATGGCACAACGCCCTCGGCCAGCCCACTCGACGCCGAACCCCAAAGGCAAACCAGCCGAGGAGGAACATCCACACGAAGACGTTGACTTCTCGGGTCACCACTGCCCATCCCAACAGCAGGCCGATACCGACGATCCACCGGCCCCAACGCTGGGGATCGTCCAGGTACCCGACCAGGCACCAGACGACCAGGAGCGTCCAGAAGAGGTCCACCGCCTGGTGACCGATCGCCGCTGCTGAGAAGATCATGAGAAAATTCAACGCGGCGAAGACGGCGGCGACCCGGGCGACCGCCACATCGAACAGCCGCTTCACGACCGCGTAGAGCAGCAGGCACGCCAGAGCGCCGAGCAACGACTGGACGGCGCACACGATGACGTAGTTGCGGCCGACGAGCCAGTAGATCGCCGCGAGGAACCGGACATAGCCAGCGGCAAACATCGGCATGTGCGACCACTGGGTCTCTCCCCCATGGACCACGGCCCATGCCAGTGCGTCATACGCTGGCCCATCGGATCCGGTGTTGAGAAAATCGGGCGAAGACAAGATGCGGGTCATGTAGAACAGTCGAAACGCCAGAGCCATCAGAAGGATGACAGCGACAAAGATGCGTTCTCGGCTGAGCCACTCAAGGAGATGAGTGCCCCCGAGCCGGATGGTATCCACATGCCAGGCGATCACGAAGCCGATGGTCAGTCCCGCAGCTACGAGCGCGATGGCCGTCGGCATCGTGCTGGCGCTCAGCCACAGCGCCAGATAGCCTCCCACCCACGGGAGGAAAAACAAGAGGGGATCGGTCGCCCATGAGCGCCGTCTCGCAGACATGACGGCCCACAACCCGACACCTCCGAACGCAACCGCCAGCACCCACACTGCCTGCCAGTAGCGGACGTACCACACCGTCAAGCCCGGAAACTCAGCGCCGGGCGTTGCAAACCACCATGGCAGCGCGGCGATGAGCGCCATGGCATGCAGCCCAAAACCAAGCCAGAGTGCACGCGTCCGTTGGGACTGCCGGGGAAGACCAAGCAGGTCGCTCGACGCCCAGCTGTACAGGAGGACGCCAATCCAGTAGAATAACGGGACCGGCAACCCCCGGCCGAGCGCGATTGGGAAAGGCAGGCGAAGGATGCCGCCTCGCCAGTGCGTTGTCTCCATCCACAAGAGCGCGCAGAGCCCAACTGCCAATAACCCTAGGAGCATCACACGGGAACGGGCGGAGGTCATCTCAGGTGACAGCAGTATGGTGTGCGCGGAACCACGCGATGGTCCGGCGCAGGCCTTCGTCCAGACCAACCCGAGGCTGCCAATGGAGCCGCGCCTGGGCGCGGGCAATGTCAGGACAGCGCTGTTTCGGATCGTCAACGGGCAACGGGCGGAAGGCGATGCGGCTCTTCGCGTCTGGAAGCAGCCTGAGGATGGCTCGAGCGATCTCCAAGATCGGACGTTCATCCGGGTTACCGAGATTCACTGGCTCGTGGAGATCGCTGTCCATGAGTCGACGGATGCCCTCAATCAAGTCCTCGATATAGCAGAAACTTCGCGTCTGGGTGCCATCGCCGTAGACGGTCAGCGGCTCGCCTCGCAGGGCTTGTCCGATGAACGTCGGGATGGCCCGCCCGTCATCGAGTCTCATCCGCTCGCCGTAGGTGTTAAAGATCCTCACAATTCGTGTATCAAGCCCGTGCTCGCGGTGATACGCCATGGTCAGCGCTTCGGCGAAGCGTTTACTCTCATCGTAACAGCTTCGAATCCCGACGGGATTAACATATCCCCAATAACTCTCCGGTTGGGGATGGACTTGTGGATCACCGTAGACTTCAGACGTGGAGGCGAGGAGGAACTTCGCGCGTTTGGCTTTGGCGATGCCGAGGGTGTTCAGCGTCCCCACGGAGCCGACCTTGAGTGTTTGGATAGGGTATTTCAGATAATCACTCGGGCTGGCGGGGGAGGCAAGGTGCAGGACGTAGTCGAGTGGACCCGGCACCTCGAACGGTTTGCTGACGTCATGCTGGAGGAACTGAAACCGCGGGTTGGTCGAGAGCTGCGCGAGGTTGGTCAGTCGCCCCGTGATGAGGTTGTCGACACACACGACCTCATGTCCTTCGGCGATCAGGCGATCGCACAGATGCGACCCGATAAAGCCGGCTCCCCCCGTGATGAGAACGCGCATCAGACGTTGCCGTATCCGCCGCGGCGGACGATCTGATAGCCTTTGATCAGCTCGGCGATGCCGTACTGGAGCGAGACCTGCGGCCGAAAGCCGGTGCGTTCGATCTTCTCGTTGCTGACGATGTAGTTGCGCTTGTCGGGATCTTCCCCGATCGCCGCCTCAACATAGTAGAACTGGGGCAGTTGTTTCTTGATTTCCGCGCACAGTTCCAGTTTCGAGAGATTCGCATCGCTCAAACCGACGTTGTAGGGCTGCCCTGTCATCTGGTCAATACGCGCGAGGGTGTGCACAAAGGCTCTGGCGATATCCCGCACATGGATGTAGTTGCGTTTGAAATGCCCTTGGAAGAGCACCAAGAAGCCATCGGTGACCGCCCGATAGACGAAATCGTTCACGAGTAGATCCAGCCGCATGCGCGGGCTCACGCCAAAGGCTGTCGCGAGGCGTAGCGTCACACTGTTCCCAGCATCGAGCACCGCTTGTTCCGCCTCGACTTTCAGTCGGCCATACAGGGAAACCGGCCGCAGAGGGGTGTCCTCCGTGCAATGAATCCCTTCCTGACCGACGCCATAGCCGCTGTTGGTGGTGGGAAAAATCACCGCCTGCTGACGGCTGCGCAGTTCCAGCAGCAGGCGAATCGCCTCGAGATTGACGCTGCGTGCATCGGTCGGATGGCGATCGCACAGCGGGGCGCCGGTCAAACAGGCCAAGGGGATGATGGCATCCGCCTGCTTCACATGGGTGGAGAGCAACGACCGATCTCTCACATCGCCTCGAACAATTGAAAGGCCGCGATGATGGCAGCAATCCAGGAGCGAGACCTGACCGTACATGAAGGTATCCACCACGGTCACCTCGTGCCCTTCTGCAAGCAGGGTCGGGACGAGCACGGATCCTAGATACCCGGCTCCACCCGTCACCAAAACGTGCATCACTCACGGCTCCGGTGCGCTAACCACCACTGGCGGGTCCGCTCCACCCCGCTGCGCAAATCGGTTCGAGGCTTCCACCCCAAAGTCCGAATCGTTGAATCATCCAAGAGCTTGACCGGTGTCCCATCCGGCCGCGAGGCATCCCAACGAATCGTCCCGCGAAATCCCGCCACCTCGGCAATGAGGCGCGCCAATTCCTGAACGGTGCAGCCCTGGCCCGTTCCGATATTGACGGGGTCGTCCCCCTCGTAGCGTTCCAGGATGACCTCGCAGGCTTCGGCGAGGTCATCCACAAAGAGGAATTCTCGAATTGCCTGGCCGCTGCCCCACAGGGTTACCTCAGGGGCATGCTGTTGGACGGCCTCGTGGAATTTCCGAATCAACGCGGAGAGCACATGCGCGTCGTCGAGGTCAAAGGAATCCCCTGGTCCGTACACCGTGGCCGGGATGGCGGTGATGAACCTGGTGCGATGCTGACGATTGTACGACATGCAGAGAGACCATCCAGCGAGTTTGGCCATCGCGTAGGCCTCACTGGTCGGTTCCAACGGACCAGTCATGAGGTGTTCAGGTTGCATCGGTTGAGGACATTGTTTCGGGTACATACAACTGCTCCCGAAGTTCAGGAGACGTTTCACCCCGGCCTTCCAGGCTCCGTGAATGAGATTCGCCTCGATCATCATGTTCTCGTAGATGAAGTCCGCCGGGCATCGGCTGTTGGCGAGAATGCCGCCCACCCGTCCTGCGGCCACCACCACGGTATCCGGTTTGGTGTGCGCGAGCCATTCATCGACCTGATGGGGATCGGTCAGATCGACTTCCGCGCGGGTGGCACACACCAGGCGCGCATCAGATCGTCCAGCCCAATGCCTCACCAACGCCGACCCGACGAGGCCCGTGTGTCCCGCGACATACATCGTACGCGTGATCGGCTTGGGCTGAGTGTGAATCGTCACGTCAGGCATGGGAGGGACGGGGACATGGGGCGGCTGCGGTCGTCACGAGGCGTCGGATCACCGACGCCGCGTCAACCAGATCGTCCACGATATAGTCCGGCTTCACCGAGGGATCGCGGGCGACGTCAGCCCCATATCCCGTTCGAACGAGCAGCGTGGTCGCGCCAACCTCACGGCCGACGTCGAGATCGCACGCCTTGTCGCCAATGACGAAACACTCACGCATCGCGAAGGCAAGATCCCGAGCCGCCTGTTCCAACAACCCGGTTCTTGGTTTGCGACAGGCGCACTGATCCTCAGGACGATGAGGGCACACATAGAGCCCATCGATGCGAATCCCCTCGGTTTCCAACAGCTCACGGAATCGACGGTGGATGGCGTCCAAACGGGCCGCATCAAACAGGCCTCGGCCGACGGCCGATTGGTTCGTGATGACCACCAATCCTAAGCCGAGCGTTTGTAACTGGCGAAGCCCTTCTGCCGCCCCGTCGAGCAACTCCACATGGTCAGGGTCAGACAGGTAATGCCGCTCAACGAGAATGGTCCCGTCCCGATCCAAGATCACGAATCGCCGCCCCATGATCTTTACGCCCTCTTGCCTTCTCAAGCCCTCTCAAGCCTTCTGAAGCCCTCTTGATGACGTTGAACAAACGCTTCAGCCATCCGATAGCTCTCCGGTGTGCCGATGTCGAGGAAGCGTCCGCGACTTCGGTAGCCGTACAATTCGCCACCCACGAGACGGGGAAACACCTCACGTTCGATCGACACGGGGCGCCCCGCAGGAATCTGTTCGATGGCTCGGTGCGAGAGCAGATAGACCCCCGCGCTAATCCAGCCAGGTCCCGCGATGGACTTCTCCTCAAATTGTTTCACGCGTCCCGCGCGATCCAGATGGACCCGTCCATATCTCGAGGTCTCCGGCATCCACATCAACAGGAGCGACGCCTCGGCGCCTCGACGACGGTGCCACACCCAAAAGGCCTGCAGATCGGCTTCCAAAAACATATCACCATTCATGGCCAACACCACCGTTGAGCGCAGGAGGGGCAGCGCGAGCCGCAACGCTCCCGCGGTGCCCAACGGTGTCGTCTCTTGGGAATACCGCAGGCGCATGGACCCATACGAATCCCCGAAGGCTTGTTGAATCTGCTCGCCGCGATAGCCGGTGCAGAGCACCACGTCGTGAACGCCCTTGGCGCTCAACCGATCGAGCTGATAACTCAAGAAGGGCCGTCCGGCAACCTCCGCCAACGCTTTGGGACGATCAGGAAGCTGGGCGCGCAACCGCGTCCCGAGACCGCCGACCAAAATGGCCGCCGTCACCGAGGAGAGGTTCGTCTCAGTCACGTCGTTGGAGGGCGCTCGCAAGCTGTTGGACCACATCGTTGATTTGGGTGGCGCTCAATTCAGGATACATCGGCAACGAGAGGACTTCTGCAGCCGCGCAACGGGCCGTTGGGCATGAGCCCACCGACCGGGCGCGCGCACGCAGGGCCGGCTGCTCCGGCAAGATGGACGGATAGGCCACCTGGGTCAAGATGCCGGAGGCCGCGAGTGCTTGTTGGACACGATCGCGATCCGGCACACGAATCGTATAGAGATGGTAGACCGACTCACAGGAGGGGGCCTCCATTGGCAGCATCACGCGCTCCAGATGATGGCGCCCCACGGCCTGGGCGTAGGAGACGGCGTGACGCCGTCGAGCCGCGTTCCACTCATCCAGATGCCGCAGCTTGACCCTCACAATCGCCGCCTGCAGCTCATCCAACCGGCTGTTTCTCCCCAACACGTCATGATGGTATCGTCGCCGGCTCCCGTGCACCCGCAGCACCCGAAGCTGTTCCGCGCGTTCCTCGTCATGGGTGACCACCATGCCTCCGTCACCGTAGGCACCGAGGTTCTTGCTCGGGTAGAAACTCAAGATCGCGGCGTCTCCGAATGACCCCACCCGCTGACCCTGATACCGCGCTCCCATCGCCTGGGCGCAATCTTCGATGACGATCAGCCGATGACGGCGGGCGAGGTCCATAATCGGCTCCATGTCGCACGGATGCCCGAAGAGATGCACCGGAATGATCGCTTTGGTCTTCGAGGTGATCGCTCCGACCAACGGCGCGGGATCCATCGCGAACGTCCGTGCGTCGATATCGACAAAGACCGGTGTAGCCCCCACGGCGATGGCGGCCTCGGCCGCGGCGATGAACGAAAACGCGCTGGTGATCACCTCATCGCCTGAACCAATCCCCCAGGCACGCAGCGCGAGCTCCAGCGCATCGGTCCCTGAGGCGACCCCGACAGCATGCCGCGTCCCGCAATAGATTGCGATCTCGCGTTCCAACGCGTCCACCTCAGGGCCAAGGATAAACTGTCCGCGACCCAGGACAGCCTCGATGGCGTGGTCGATCTCGGGCTTGAGGACGCGGTATTGCGCCACGAGATCGATCAGGGGAATGCGCATGGTGGGAAGAATCGCCACGGGAGTCATCCGACCTATCTCGCAGCAGCTGACACGGTCGGCGCCCAGTGTCCTGGATGGGCGCGGAACCATTCCACGGTCCGTCGCAACCCTTCGGAAAATCCCACCTGGCCGCTCCACCTCAACACCCGTATCGCGTTGGAGGGATCGGCCATGGTCCGCGGCATGTCGCCGGGTCTGGCGGGTTTGAAGGTCGGCGCGATGGAAAGGCCCATGATGGCATTCAATTCCTGCAGCAGTTCCAGCACGGTGTGCTCTTCACCCAAGGCGACGTTCAACACCTCCCCGCTCACCCCGGGCGCGCAGCCCGCCAGGATGGTCGCCTCAACGACGTTGTCGATATAGGTAAAATCGCGGGATTGCGTGCCGTCCCCGTAGACCGGCGGCGACTCGCCCCGCAGCAGACACGTGATGAACTTCGGCACGACGACCGCGTATTCGTTCTCGAGGCTCTGCCGAGGACCAAAGACATTGAAATACCGCACACACACCGTCTCCACGCCGAAGCTTCGAGCAAACATCCCGCAGAACAGCTCGGCCGCCAGTTTGGAGGCGGCGTAGGGCGAGATCGGACGGGTCGGCTGATCCTCCCGCAAGGGCATCTGGGTCGCCTCGCCGTACACGGAGCTGGACGACACGCACACCACGCGCTTGACCTTCGCCTGCCTCGCCGCTTCCAAGAGGCTGACCGTCCCCAACACGTTGACCTCGGTATACCCCACCGGATCGCCCATCGATTTCGGGACGCTGCGCCAGGCGGCTTCATGGATGACGTAATCGATATTGTGACAGGCACGAGCGACCCGCTCACGATCACGGATGTCTCCTTCGATAAAGTCAATCTGCTGGCGGACCTGTTGGAGGTTCTCGAGTCGCCCTGTTGAGAGATCGTCGAGGACCCGTACGGTCTGGCCGTCGGCCACGAGTCGATCGACGACATGCGAGCCGATGAACCCCGCTCCTCCGGTCACCAGATACCGGGCCATCCTACAAGCTCACCACGTGGGTCGGGCGCTCGGCTGAGCCATATTGGTTGCGGGTATCGACGATCAGCGGCGCATGCCTCAGGAGGAACTCATAGTCCACATTCGAATGGTTGGTCAGTAGGACCGCGCAGTCGATACGTTTCAGCCCCTGAGACGTCAAGGCCACGGAGCGAGTCGTCGTCCCGTTGAAACACGCCGTCGGCACATAGGGGTCATGGAAGCCGACCGCCGCACCCCGCGCCGAAAGCTCCTGCGCGATCTCGAACGCAGGGGAATCACGCGTGTCGTTCACATCCTTCTTATAGGCCAGCCCGATGAGGAGAATGCGCGAGCCGTTGAGGGCTTTCTTGCGGGTATTGAGCGCACGGCCGACCTTATCAACCACATAGTGCGGCATGGACCGATTCAACTGGTCCGCCAATTCGATGAACCGCGCGTCAAACCCATGCACCCGCGCCTTCCACGCCAGGTACATCGGGTCGCTTGGGATGCAGTGGCCTCCTATTCCGGGGCCGGGATAAAAGGGCATGAAGCCGAAGGGCTTGGTCTTGGCGGCTTCAATCACTTCCCAAACATTCAGGCCGAGCTTGTCGCACATCAGCGCGATTTCGTTCACGAGGCCGATGTTCACGGCTCGGAAGGTGTTCTCCAAGAGTTTGACCATCTCCGCAACCTTCGTGGAGGAAACCGGCACGACGGTCTGGATGATCTGGTTGTAGAGCCGCACCGCCAGCCGCTGACAGGTCGGCGTCACCCCGCCCACCACTTTCGGAATGGTGCGTGTGGTGTGCCGCGTATTGCCGGGATCGATCCGCTCAGGAGAAAACGCCAGTGCGAAATCGCGGCCCACCTTCAGACCATCCGCTTCGAGCATCGGCAGAATGACTTCATCCGTCGTCCCCGGATACGTCGTGCTTTCCAGCACAATCAATTGGCCTCGTCGGAGGGACGCGGCGATGGCCTGCCCGGCCGACAAGATGAACGAGATATCCGGCTCCCGTGTTTTCCGTAAGGGCGTCGGCACGCAGATGATGATGGCGTCACGGGTCGCGAGGTCAGCGAAGCCGGTCGTGGCGATGAGCCGTTTCGCGCGCCGCAACTGCATGAGGTCATCGCTGGGGACATCGGGGATGTACGAGCGACCGCAATTGACGCTTTCGATCCGGTTCGTATCCAGATCAAAGCCGATGACCGCAAACCCCCGTTGGGCAAACTCCACGGCCAGCGGCAGGCCCACGTAGCCTAAGCCCATGACGCCGATCCGGGCGGTCTTCGCGGTAATGCGCTTGGCTAATTGATCAAGGCTTGTTGTCTGAGATACGCTTGCAACGCTTCGTCCCATGGTCGCAATGTCCTTCCAATGATCCGCCCGAGATGGCGGCTGACAAGAGCAGAACACGCAGGGCGCTGGGCTGGACGGCGCTGCTGGCTCATCGGCACCGCGTGGATCAGCGAGTCATCCTGTTTTAGCAGCCCAGCCACCCGCTTCGCGAATTCGACGCGAGTCGCCCATCCGCCGTTGGTCATGTGATAGAGCCGTGGCAAGCCTTGCAGAGACTGTCCTCTCATCGTCGTGATGAGCGTCTCGATGCCCTCGGCCAAGTCATCGCTATAGGTTGGTGAGGTGGTCTGGTCCACAAACGCCTCGATGGATTCGCCGTGCTGCACGCGCTGGACGATCGCATCGCAGAAGTTCATGCGTCCACCCCCGAAGAGGGTGCTAGGACGAATGACATAGCCTTTGGCATAGCGAAGTGCTCGCTGTTCTCCCGCCAACTTGGTCCTTCCATAGACGCTCAAGGGTCTGGGCTCATCTTGTTCATGATAGGGACGGCCTTTGACGCCGTCAAACACGTAGTCGGTACTCAGCATAAGCAGCAGCGACTCGCGTTCCTCCAAGGCGAAACAGAGGTGCTCGATTGTCTGGACGTTCTGCTGCTGCGCTTCCCTGGGCTCTTGTTCGCATCGATCCACATCGGAGAGCGCCTGCGTATGAATCACCACCTCCGGTACCGTCTCTCGGACCACCCGCCGGATCGCCTCGGCATCGGTCAAATCGCACACCACGTGTCTCGCACGTCCCTGAGAGGTAACCAAATGGCGGGAGAGTCCGACGACTTCACCGGACGGCGCCAGTCGCTTCACGAGTGCCTGACCTAACAGGCCGGTTGAGCCAGTGATAAGGATCTTCACGAAGTCGGTCTTTCAATGGTTGCCACCACACGGCGTGGCTGCGGTACCATTCCAGTGTAGCCTGTAGACTTTCGTCAAACGGCGTGCGAACCTGCCAGCCGAGCTGCGACAGACGCGAGCCGTCCATGGCGTAGCGGCGGTCATGACCAGGTCGATCAGGGACGAGTTGAATCAGCGTCTCAGGCTTTCCAAGAAGTCGAAGGATCGTCTTGGCCACTTCGAGATTGGTTCGTTCCCATGGGCTGCTGATGTTATAGATGGTCCCTGGTTCGCCTCGTTGCAGGACGCGTTCGATCGCTTGGGAGACTTCGCGCACATCCAACCAGCTCCGTCGCTGGAGGCCATCGCCATAGATCGGCAGCGGGACATCGCTCAGTGCATTCGTCACGCAGAGGGGAATGAACTTTTCGGGAAATTGCCACGGCCCGAAGGCGTTCGTGGGGCGGACGATGATGGCGGGCAACCCATAGGTTTCCTGATAGGCGTGGACCAGCAAATCCGCGGCCGCTTTACTCGCCGCGTAGGGGCTGCGAGGCCGCAGCATGGCCTCTTCCGTGTGGCTGCCCTGCACGATGGGACCATACACTTCATCGGTACTCACAACAACAAACCGCGCGATCCCGAGGTCTCTGGCGCTCTGCAGAAGCACCCGCGTGCCCTCGATGTTGGTGCGGATGAAGGGGGCGGCGTTGGTGATGGAGCGATCCACATGGGTTTCAGCGGCATAATGCACGACGATCTCACACCCTTCCATCGCCTGGCGCACCGCGGCGACATCGCAGATGTCACCATGAAGAAAGCGGTGCCGGGGATTGCCGTCAATGTCCTCCAGACGATTCCGCAACCCGGCATAGGTCAGCAGGTCGAGCGTGACCACCTCGTCGTGAGGATGGCGGGTGAGCCAATGCCGCACGAAATGCGACCCGATAAACCCTGCGCCCCCAGTCACCAGTAATTTCATCGTCGTCAATTCGGAATTCGGAATTCGGAATTCGGAATGTTTTCATTCCGCACCCCGCACTCCGCATTCCGCATTTCCTTCTCGCGCACCAGGGTTGTCGCCCGGTAGAGGGTTTCCGGCAGCCCGGCGTCTGTCCACCACCCCTCGAGGAGGTCGTAGGCCAGTTGCCCTCGGCGCAGATACGCGTTGTTCACATCGGTAATCTCCAGTTCGCCGCGGCCGGAGGGCTTCAGCGTTCTGATGATCTCGAAGACCTGCGCGTCATACATGTAGACGCCGGTCACGACGAACGGTGATTTCGGCTGGCTGGGTTTCTCCTCGATTCCTACGATCGTTCCATCGCGCAGTTCCGCCACGCCGAACCGATGAGGATCCTCAACCTCTTTGAGGAGTAGGCGCGCACCAGCCGATTGGGCGGCAAAGCGCTCGACCGAGGGGCGGATGCTCTGCTCAAGGATGTTGTCACCCAAGATGACGACGATCTTCTCGCCGTCGGCAAAATGCTCAGTCAGCTTCAGCGCATCCGCAATCCCGCCCTCGCCGCGCTGATAGGTATAGTTCAGATGGCGCAGGCCGAACTCCCCGCCGTTGCCCAGGAGCCGAAGAAACTCTCCGGCATGGTTGCCGCCGGCCACCAGCATGAGCTCAGTGAGGCCGGCATCCACCAGGGTTTGAATGGGATAGTAAATCATCGGCCGATCGTACACCGGCAGGAGGTGTTTATTGGTGATCCGCGTGAGTGGCTCCAACCGTTTGCCCAATCCGCCGGCCAAGATAACGCCCTTCATTTCGAATTCGGAATTCGGAATTCGGAATTCGGAATAAAGAACTTTTCATTCCGCATTCCCCATTCCCCATTCCGCATTGGGTTGTTACCGGTCCACTTGGTTCCAATCATACGGGATCTTCTTGGTACGAGGATCGAGGCGATACTCATCAGGTCGCTGATGGTGGTAGGGTTCATCCGGCACGTTGATCACCACCGCTTCGGGATGGCTGATGCCCTTAAACCCATGCCACACCTTGGCGGGGATTTGGACCAGGAGCGGGTTGTGGACGCCGAGGAAGAACTCGTTGATCTCTCCGCGAGTTGCGGAGCGGGGCCGGTCGTCGTAGAGAACGAGTTTAATCATCCCATTGACGCACACAAAGTTATCCAGCTGTTTCTTGTGGTAGTGCCAGCCTTTTACCACGCCAACGTTGACGGCCGTGCAGTAGACCTGCCCGAACCTGGTGAAGAACGGTTCGTCCCGACGCAGGATCTCGAATAAACGACCTCGCTCATCAGCAATGATTTTCAGCGGCTTGACCCGCACCCCGTTAATCAACGTCATCGCCTCGGCCGATCCCCACGTATCGAAACCCCAACCGTCGCAGCGCCTCAGGGTTGTAGATGTTCCGACCATCGACAATCACCGGCTGGCGCATCAACCGCTTCAGGCGCGCAAAATCCACTTCCTTGAATTCGTTCCACTCGGTCACGACCACGAGACAATCGGCGCCGCGGACGGCGTCGTACACATCCCTACAGAACATGACACCGTGTAACAGCCCGTTGGCGTGTGCCATCGCCTTCGGGTCAAAGGCACGGATCACGGCGCCCTCCTGGAGAAGCGACCGAATGATGTCGAGCGATGGCGCATCGCGCAGATCGTCCGTATCCGGCTTGAAGGAGAGGCCGAGGACCGCGATGGTCTTTCGGTTGAGATTCCACAAGGCCTCCTCGACTCGCTTGACGAGCCGCCGTCGTTGTTCGGTATTGACACGGGCTGTGGCCTTGAGTAGTTGGAAGTCGAGGCCCAGCTTCTCGGCGATCTGAGTGAAGGCGGCGACGTCTTTCGCGAAACAATACCCGCCGTATCCCACCCCGGCATCGAGGAACGCCCGACCGATCCGCCGATCCAATCCCATGCCCTCGGCGACCTTCGTGACATCCGCACCCACCCGTTCACAAATCTGGGCGACTGAGTTGATAAAGGAGATCTTCATCGCCAGAAACGAGTTGGAGGCATGTTTGATGAGCTCCGCGCTCTTCACGTCGGTCGCCACGATGGGGGCGTTCAATGGTTTGTAGAGGGCAAGCAGGAATTCCTTGGCTCGTTTGCTCGCGGCACCGATCACGATCCGATCCGGATGGAGGAAATCCTGAAGGGCTTGCCCTTCACGCAAGAACTCCGGGTTTGAAGCGACATCAAAGGGCACGCCCCGCCGGACAGCCAGCTTGCAGATGCGCGCAATCCATTCACCGGTCTGGACCGGCACGGTGCTCTTCCCCACAATGAGACGGTAGGACCGCATGGCCTTGGCGATGTCGCGAACGACCTCTTCCACCGCCGTCAAGTCGGCTTCCCCGTTCGCCCGAGCTGGCGTGCCGACGCAGAGGAAGATCACCGCGCCACGACGCACCCCCTCAGCGGTTGAGGTCGTAAACCGCAATCGACCTTCCTCAACACCCCGCTGGACAAGTTCCTTCAGCCCTGGTTCATAAAAGGGCATCTTCCCCGACTTCAAGAGGGCGATTTTCTTGCGGTCATGGTCGACCATCAGGACACGATGCCCCAGATCGGCAAAGCACGCCCCGGTCACCAATCCGACATGTCCTGATCCAATCACACTGATATCCATGAGGGTCTAGAATACGGTGTCGAGGGACGAGGCGAATAGTATAGCAAATTTTCCGTCCATCAACGATTCCTAGCTAGAATCGGTACTGCCTGAATTTGATTACACAGATGTGAACAGCTCCGATGACACAGATTGCGTCATCTGTGTAATCGCCCTTGTCAATCTGTGAAATCCCAACTTAAGGCACTACCCTAGAATCGACTGCTTTGCGAGCCGAGCTTGGGTTGATGGTAGGCTTCACCGAACTCGATCGGCATCTCCGGGTAGGCCTTCAGGGTCAGGGTAAAGAAGATTTCTTCTCCAAACTCCCGGTCGACTCGATACATCAGCTCGGCGAGCCAGTCGTGGAGATCTCGACGGAGCGTGTATTGATATTCGCGGACGCGATTGAACCGTTTGGAGCTGCCAGCGACTTCTTTGAAGGTGAAGCGGTGGTAGGTGCTCAGTTCCCATTTGTTGCTTAGCCGTCGGTCAAACTGGATCACCTCGTCGGTCTTGTCGTTATGCGAGTAGCGATGGCCAAGTCCCACGTACCACTGCCCTTCCGGAAGCAGCAAGCTCGCCAGCGCCCCACGAGGACCTGGCTGGTAGCCCTGCACAGGAAACGATTGAAGATCAGCTCGAGAGGCCTCTTTCTGAAGGGTCCCCTTCTTCTCCCCTCCGGTGTCCCGACGTGTGCCGCCCACCATGGCGACATCGAGGTTCCAGGCCGTCAACCGCCGATCCCGCGATCCTTTCACAAAGTGGCTCGGGTATTTCCAATCGGATTCGATTCGCAACCACGGCCAGGGAGTCAACTCCACATCAAACGCCCAATCCCCATACCGGCCGCCCTGCTTGTTGCCATGCCCACGAAAGGTATACGGAAGCGACAGGCTCCAACGGGCCAAATCAACGCTCTGCGGTGTTCCTCCGACTTCTCGAGACCGTTTCGTCTGGAGCTTGTTCTCAAGCCCCATGGTCACCGCATTGCCCGTGCCCTCGGAGGTCGGAAAGGTAAACAGACTGGCGGGAGCGGTCGGCCGATGGGCATAGCTGTAGGCGAGCGTGGGAGTGACCACATGGCGTAACAGGTTGAGGTTGAGTCCCGCCAGATTACTAACCACGGGAAAGATCCGGAACAGTTTGAGGCTCGCATCCGCCCCCATCGAAAACTGTCCGCTGATCACATCGCGCTTGCCCTGCGGCCGCTCGGCACCTCCCTGGATATCCTTGCTGTGATAGGTCTGTCGGACACCGACTTTTGAAGTCGTCTCCACCGGCCGAAACCAATTGACGGCGTAGCTCAGTCGTTGAAACCAATCCACCCGGTTGACATCGGTATCGTTGTCGGAGCGCGCGCGTTTTCTATTCAAATTGGCCACATCGAGTTTCGTTTCGGAAAAGAGGTTTGACTCGCCGATCCGCTGAGGTCGTAGATCGAGGGTTACCTGCGGGAGGGCTTCGTCCATGCCCTGGAATCGATTCACCCGCTTGGTCCCCAACACACCCAGGCTGTAGCCATCGGTGCCGGTGATCGTGGACACCATCGCGTCTGAGATTTTATCCTCGAGGTACTCTTCACGAAAGAGGAACTCCTTCCGGAAATCCTCGTCGCTGAATCGCTGGTAATCCGTCACCATGGACGTATCGGGGAGAGGGTACCAGTGGTGACGAACCAACGCCCGGTAGCGAAACATCGCCGCCCCCTTGGGCAGATCGCTTTCCGGGCGGCGCATGTTGCGCTCTTCGTTGTAGTAGAGCTTGATCAAGCCTTTCCCAAACTTCTCGGGCGGAGTCTCAAATCGGTGATCCACGCCGAATCCCCATCCGAAGGCTCGGCGCCAATCCCACCGCAAGGCCCCTTTGTGATCGGCGGGCCACTCATAGCGATAGCCCATGAGTAGAAAGTGCTCCCAGAGTTTATTTTTCCCGGGAATAAAGAAAAACGGCGATTGTCGATCCGCCACGGAGAGCCACGGCAGGTAGATGAGGGGGAAGTCTTCCACAAACAGCGTCACATGACGGCCGTGGACGATCTTCTCATCCCCAAACACGAGGGCGGAGCGTCCCTGAAAACGAAAGTGCGGCGGGTCATGGGAACACGTCGTCACATAACCGGGGATGACCCGTGTCACGCCTTCCGCAAGATGTTCCGACACCTGCCCCCCGGTATACCACGGGGGTTGGGCGGTATGGCCCTGCAAGAAACGGCCCTTGTGGGTGTTCATGTTGTAATGCGCCGTCTCCGCGCGGAAGACCTCCGCCCCTTGCTCAATGCGCACGTTGCCTTGCGCGTAGACGTCCTTGGTATCGGTAAAGAGCGTCATGTGGTCACAGGTCAGTTCCCCGCCCTCGAAGACGACCCGCACATGCCCGCGGGCATCGGCCAGGTTGCGTTCTTGCATCATGTTCATCTGATCCGCAAAAATCTGCACCGCACCGGGGGGACGAGCCGGCACCTCAACCTGAACCTGCACGGATTCCAACTCGACCGCTCCAGGGACGGGAGGGGTCGGCTGCGCGGGAATCGTCACGGCTACTGACGGTTCGGGTGTGGACGTCTCCAGAGGAATTACGGGGGAAGGCGCTGGCAGTTTCACAGCCGGCTGCGGAGAGATCGGGGGTGACACGACGGTCGGTGGCGACTGACGTTGCACGAGTTGGCGAACACGTCTCGCGTTCTCTCGGCGCCGCTTCACCTCCAGCTTCTTCGCTCGCTCTTGGGCGTGCTGTTCCCTCAGGCTCTGTCGTCTGAGGACCTTCAGTTGCGCATCCCAGCCCGCCTGTTCCCGACGGATCTGACGCTCGATCGCCTCGGCTTGGGCTTGGGCTCGTCGCTGGGACGCGTTCTCCCGATTGAGCGCCTCGTGTGCGGTCATCAACTGCGCCGGCGTCAGACGAACCCATTGGTCTTCCGCACGCAAGCGTTTCTCACACAGCGCCCGGTAGGCCGGCAGAAATGGATCGTCGGGGGCAACGGTCGCCAGACGCTCGAGGGCGCTGAGCGCGTCGCGGTACGATCCTTGCGCGATAAACTGTTTGACCTGCTGCCACTGGGTCTTCGCCGCTTCGTCAGCAAAGCTTGTCTGGGTCAGAGCCCCGAGTAGCACCGCGACGAGGCACGCGCGTACGGAGGTCATGGTTCGACTCGTCAAAGCTCGCTCACCATGACCCTGAGCAAGGCTGAAGGCCGCGTCGAATGGGTCACGAAGGAATCCGCTCCAGGGTTGGCGAGGAACGTGTTGACGGGGTCTTGGGGCTTGTTGAAAGCTGCTGTTGCCATTGACGAGCGGCTTCAGGCAACTTCTCCCAGTCCTTCAGGAATCGATCGAGCCCAAGATCGGTCAAGGGGTGCTTGACGAGGGTTTCGAGGACGCTGAAGGGCAGTGTGGCGATATCCGCGCCGATCTTGGCGGCTTCCAACACGTGCAACGGATGCCGCACACTCGCCACCAGGATCTGCGTCGAGAAGTGATAATTCGTATAGATGGTCTTGATGTCCTGAATCAAGCTCATCCCGTCCTGGCTGACGTCGTCGAGCCGTCCCACGAAGGGCGAGATGAAGTACGCTCCGGCCTTGGCCGCCAGCAAGGCTTGGTTGGCTGAGAAACACAGGGTCACGTTGACGCGGATCTTCTCAGAGGATAATTGCCGTGTGGCCTTCAAGCCTTCTTTCGTCAGTGGACATTTGACGATGACGTTCGGATGGATCGTCGCGAAGGCTCGTCCTTCCTTGACCATTCCCTCGGCGTCACGTGAGACGGTCTCGACGCTGATCGGCCCGTTCACCCGACGGCAGATCTCTTGGATGAGGGGAATGAACTCGCGTTGCTCCTTCGCCACGAGGCTGGGGTTCGTCGTGATCCCGTCAATCGCCCCCCAACTGACGGCCTCCTCGATGTCTTTCAGATTCGCCGAATCCAAGAATAGTTTCATACGTACCTCCGTTCCCACGCCAGACAGGCTCCGCCGATGATGCCGGCTCGATCGCCGAGTTGCGCGCGAACCACCCGAACCGCGTTGAGCGGGGCGTCAAAGGCATAGACGTCCAGCGTGGCGTGCATCGATGGCGCAAAGAAGCGCCACGCCTTGGCCACACCCCCGCCGAGGACGACGCGTTCAGGATTCAACAAATTGATGACGTTCGCCAAGCCGCGACCCAGAGAGACCCCGACCTCCTGCCAGATCTGACGGGCGGCTCGATCGCCGGAGGCCGCCGCACGGGCGACCACCTCAGGAGTCAGCGTGCCTTCCCGTGCGACCAGCGATCGCAAGACCGACGCACCTCCGCGGATCGCCCGTCGAGCGCGTCGGAGAATCGCCCTCGTGCTGACAAACGCCTCCAGACATCCCCGGCGGCCACACGCACATGGCGGACCCGTCAGGGCAATGCTCGTATGGCCGATCTCACCGGCTGATCCGATCGCGCCGCGAACCAATCGACCGTTCATCACGAGACCCCCACCCACCCCGGTCCCGAGGGTCACACACACGCTGTGCTGAGTCCCTCGTCCGGCGCCAAACGACCACTCCCCGAGTGCCACGACATTGGCGTCGTTATCGACCGCGCACGGACAGCCCAGTCGCCGCTCCACGAGCGATCCCAGTCGAACGCCGCGCCATCCCCCCGGCACATTGACCAATTGAAAGATCGCCCCACGCCGTGCATCGATCAATCCGGGAGCCCCGATCCCAACCCCCCGCAGACGTGAACGCGTGGCGCGCGTCAGCGCGGTGAAGGCCGCGGTCAGCCCTTCGACGAATGTCCGGGGCTGCGCATGCTGCCGAGTCAGCAGCATCCTCTGAGCGATGACCCGCCCCTCGCGAGTGACCAACCCCAGCTTGATGTTCGTCCCGCCAAAATCCACCCCTCCCCACACGTCGCGCATCGGCGGCGCGCCTTCGCTCAAGGCTCCAGGCTCCAGGCTCCAGGCAACAGCGCGCCTTCAGCCTTCAGCCTTAAGCCTACAGCCAGACTGGTGGTTGTCATCGCGATGGGGACCAGTGGACGACTCGGTTGCGACCGGCGCGTTTGGCCGCATACAGCGCGCCATCGGCGCGGTCAATGAGCTGTTGGAGATCGTCTCCGTCGTCAGGGAAGATGGACAACCCCATGCTGATCGTCTGCCGCAAGACTTCATCATACGCCCGAATGGGGTGCACTTCCACGAGCTGGCGAAGACGCTGGGCCACCGCCATCGCCGGCTCCGCGCTCGTTTCAACGAGCAGCAACACGAATTCCTCGCCCCCGAATCGAGCGATCAGATCCACCTCACGCAAATTGCGCCGCATCAACTGAGCCACTTCCCGCAGCACGACGTCACCGGTCAGGTGGCCGTAGGTGTCGTTCTTCTGCTTGAACTCATCGAGATCCACCAGCAAACAAGCACACGACAGGCCGTGACGCCGAGATCGCTGGAGTTCTTCCACCGCCAGTTCCATGAAATAGCGTCGGACAAACAAGCCGGTCAAGGTATCCGTCACGGCCATCGATTCAACCGCTTGATAGAAGTGCACCCGGGAGAGCTGCAAGGCCAACTGGTTGGCGACGATCGACAAAGTGGTCATCTGATCGCTGGGCAACTCGTCAGCCAGGAGCACGCCGATGGGACGTTGCTCGTGCCAGAAGGGAGCCCACGCGATCGTCGAGAGCGTCGGGGGCCATCCTTCAAAGCCTTGGTCACGGGAGGCGACCCCTGATTGCCCCCTCCGAAGAACCTCGTTCAGGATGGCTCGCTCGAAGGGCAACAACGGCGCCGGTGCTTCTATTGTCAGCGGCTCTCGGTCGCCTCGTGGTTCGACTCGCTCCGTCCCTCGACTCCGCTCGGGACTGTCCTGAGTGAGGCCGGTGGCCGAATCGAAGGACGCTTGCTCACCACGAACAGCTCGGAGGACGAGCGGGTGCTCTAGGGCGCTTTCGGTATCGATGAGGCGCAGCCCACGGACGGTCAGCAGACGGGGGATCACCTCCAAGGATCGCCGAAACAGCTCATCGACATGGACGGCTTTCGCGGTCTGCTTCGTCACATGGTAGAGATCCGTAATCTGCGCAATCTGCGATTCCAATCGCTGATTGGTTCCTTGGAGTTCGAGGAGGCGCTGCTGGTGGACTTTCAAGTCGCTGAGTTTCACGGCCTCGGCATGGAGCAGGCGTCTGAGTCGTTTGTCAACGCGTGCGCGAAGGGTCGCGATCCACCACGGCGTCATCCCCACGACGGCCAACTGGATCCATCCCATCGGCTCCGCCCACGGCCCTCGAGTGGTCAGGAACCAGACCAACACCGTCAAGGCACTCAGTCCGATCGCCGCCCACCGTCTCCACGTCAAGCCGGCGACTATCGCCAACACCCACAGCGCCATCACCGCCATCGCGAACCCCGCAGGCAGTCCATAGTCCATAGTCGATAGTCCACAGCCAAATTCCTTTTTGCGTTTTTGCTTTTGCTATGGACTACGGTCTGTGGACTATGGACTCGTATCATGTGGCACACACCTGGTTCCGGCCGGCGTGTTTCGCCTGATAGAGCCGCTGATCCGACCGACGGATGAGCTCCAGATCGGATGTCGCATCCTCCGGAAACGTCGCGACACCCAGGGAGATCGTCACCGAATCGCCTTTCCCGTTCCCCACCGGACGGACATGGGCTTCGACGGACTCTCGAATCCGATCGGCGATGTCCACCCCGACGGTCTTGGACGCCTTCGGCAACAGGATCGCGAATTCCTCCCCGCCATACCGCGCGCAGATGCCGTCGGGAGGGACCGTCCTGCGCATGAGGGAGGCGACCGTTTTCAGGATGAGGTCGCCGGCGCTATGACCGTAGGTGTCGTTGTAGCGTTTGAAATGGTCGATGTCGAGCATGAGGACCGCCAAGGGCTCCCGACTCCGATTGGCGCGGGCGACTTCGCGGGAGAGCTGCTCCAGGAACGGCTGCCGACGATAGAGCTCCGTCAACCCATCCGTCATCGCCAGCTGCTGGGTCTGGGCAAAGAGCCGGGCATTGGCGACGGCGGTATTCACCAAATCAAGGAAGATATCGAGAAATCGCAAGTCATCCTGCGTGTAGGTTTGGGGCTGGGCGCTGTCGAGTCGCAGGACCCCCTCGACCGTCTCACCGATCACGATGGGACACGCGATGACGGAGCCAATCGTCCGATCCGCCGTGGCGGAGACCGTAAAGCGGAAATCTCGACGGACATCGTTGACCAGCAGTGGGCGTTGGGTGCGCAAGATAAAGTGATCAAACTGATCGCCCAACTTGGTCCGAATCGCCGGAATTCCCTCGGCACGCTGTGAGGCGCACAATGCCAGTTCCTGTCGCGTCTTGTTAACTAAAAAGAGCAGACAGACGTCGGATTTCCCGATGAGCGAAAACGCTTGCTCCACCGCCAGCCGGGCGATCGCATCCAACTCGACCACCCGAATCAACTGCTCGGCGATGGTATGGAGCTTCTGGTACTTCGCGAGCTTGCGTTGGAGGGCGTGGTGGCTCTGCTCGGCCGCGCGCACTTCCTGCGCCCGCTGGGAGAGTCCCTCGTCCACATCGTCGACCTGTTGTTTGAGCCGATGAGCTCGACGGTGGAACTGGTGTTGCCGCCAGCCGGCCAGGCCATTCAACCCCAGCAACGCCGCCAGATCACCCCAGAACAGACCCGCGCCACGGCCGGCACTCAGCACCCACAGACTCATCAAACCTGCCGCGACCCCCAGGCTGCCCGCGACGGGGAGTGAAAAGAGCAACCAATTCACCGTGGTCACCGCGATCAACAGGATGAGGAGTCCGTGGAGTCCCGTGGGATCAGGCGGAGCGGGAGACACGAGGAGGATAAGCAACCGTCCCCATGTGCCGAGCGTGAGGGCCATGGTGGCGCATTTCACCGCGATCAGCGTCATCGATCTGGTGGAGAGTCCTCGCGGCTTCATCAGATGGAAGGACTACACGATGGCCTGTTCGGTTTGCGGATCGAAGAAATGGGCTTTACCCATATCGAAGACGATGTCCATATCCTGGTTGATCTCGGGACGGGCCTGTGGGCCAACCCGCGCGACCAACGGATGGCGACCGACCTTCAGGTGGAGGTAGACCTCCGAGCCCATGGGTTCGACGACTTCCACCGTGGCAACGGCCATGCTGTCGACCGGGGCTTCGGTCACGAACAGTTTGTCGTACAGATCTTCAGGACGGATCCCGAAGATCGCCTCCTTCCCTTCATAGGACTGCAAGGGGGGAATCATGTCGTCCACAAGGCGCAAGGTAAACGCCCCTTCCTTGAAGAACAGTTGGCCGTTGACGTGTTGAATGGTGCCTTTCACGAAGTTCATCTGGGGCGAACCGATGAAGCTGGCGACGAACCAATTGGCCGGATGTTCGTAGATCGTCAGCGGATCGGCGACCTGCTGGATGAGGCCTTTGTTCATGACGACGATGCGATCCCCCATCGTCATGGCCTCGGTCTGATCGTGGGTGACGTAGACCATCGTCGTCTGAAGACGCAGGTGGAGTTTGCGGATCTCGGTGCGCATCTGCACCCGCATCTTCGCGTCCAGGTTCGAGAGCGGCTCATCGAACAGGAAGACAATCGGCTTGCGCACAATGGCCCGCCCCACCGCGACCCGCTGCCGTTCCCCACCGGAGAGCTCTTTCGGTTTGCGTTGCAACAGGTGCTCGATGCCGAGGATTTGGGCGGCGTCCAGGACGCGCGTGCCGATTTCCCGCCTCCCGTATCCTCGCAGCTTCAAGCCAAAGGCCATGTTGTCAAAGACGGTCATGTGGGGATAGAGCGCGTAGTTCTGGAACACCATGGCGATGTCACGGTCTTTCGGGGGGACTAGATTCACCAGTTTGCTGCCGATCCACACCTCGCCGGTGGTGACGTCCTCGAGTCCCGCGATCATCCGCAACAACGTGGATTTGCCGCAGCCGGAGGGGCCGACGATGACGAGAAACTCTCGGCTCTCCACCCCGAGGTTCGCCTCCTTCACCGCGACGACGCCACCAGGATAGATTTTCGAGACGTGACGAAGACTGACTTGGGCCATTGGGGGTTAGGTCCAATAACCGAGGCAGCGCGAGAGAGTCGCCTTGAGATCCCGGCGATGCACGATGAGGTCAATCAACCCATGCTCCAAAAGAAACTCGGATCGCTGAAAACCTTCCGGAAGTTTTTGGCGAATCGTCTGCTCGATCACGCGGGGGCCGGTGAAGCCAATCAGCGCCTTCGGCTCCGCGACGATGAGATCGCCCAGGGCGGCGAAGCTGGCCAACACCCCCGCCATCGTCGGATGCGTCAGCACCGAAATGAACATCCCGCCGGCTTCATCCAATCGCATGAGGCTACTGGCCGTCTTCGCGAGCTGCATCAGACTCAGCAGCCCCTCCTGCATGCGCGCCCCGCCACCTGACCCTGACACGATGATGACGGGGCGTTTCAGGTCAATCGCCCGCTCAATCGCCCGCGTCAACCGCTCCCCCACCACCGATCCCATGGAACCCATCATGAACCGCGAATCGGTGGCCCCAAACACCACGGCGCGTCCGTCCAGCGTCCCCGTGCCGGTCAGACAGGCATCGCGCATCTGACACCGATCTTGATCTTCCTTGATCTTCTCGCGGTAGGATTTTGGGCCTTGGAAGTCGAGGGGATCGAGCGGAGCCAATTCCGCATCCCACTCCTCGAAACTCCCCCCATCGATCAAGAGCTCGATGCGCTCCTTGGCGGTGAGGGGGAAGTGAAACTCGCATTTCGAGCAGACCTTGAGACGCTCCTCAAGCGCTTTGTTATAGAGCACTTGACCGCAGGCCTCGCACTTGCTCCACAGGCCTGCGGGGATCTCGCGCTTGGGGGTTCGGGAAAACGCACTGCGTGATCGGCCGAAGAGCTTCATGGGACGAATGTTTATGGTAACACAGACTCTCGCCCACCGTCAATTTCCCCCGCCCCTTTAGGCGGGGTCGAAGGGGTAGACGACGAGGCCGGCGAAGGCCTTCGGATAGAAATAGGTGGACTTCTGCGGGAGGGCGACGCGTTGGGAAGCCAGCGCAAAGACGTGGGAGAGCGGCAACGGACGCAACAGCCACGCGCACCCCCCCGATGACTCATCCGCGAGGCGGATCGCTTCCTCTTGATACGGGGTGTACTGGAAGGTCTCAGCCTTCGGGGCCTCACCGAAGAGGTGCGGCAACACCAGCTTGTGGAGCACCGTCACATCGAGGCTCGCGATCCCCGCAGCCTCACCCGTGATCTCGCCGGGGGTGGGGCGCACGGCCACATGGGCGTACCGCCCGTGGGCGTAGTACCCAAACTGTCCACGTCCCTTCGCATCCTCCAGTCGCCGGGTCAGCTCATCCAGCGATGACATCGGGGTCGCATCGCACAGGTTTCGCAACCTCCCTTCCCACACGGCAGGATCGACCGGCGCCATCCGCACAACGCGATGGATGGGATGGACGTGCAACGCCGGATCCTCGGCACAGGCGAAATAGGTCATCACCCCCCGACACAGGTCGCGGTTATTCAGCGCCACGGAGAAGCGATGATGGCCATCGGCAATCAGCACCGCCTTGGAGGTCAGTTCCTGTTGGAGGCGCGCAATCACCTGAGGGTCCGTCACAGTCCACAGACGGACGATTTCCTCCGAAACCGCATGGGATTTCACCTGCGCCGTCGCCGTGGGTGCCCTCGCGTGCATCACGTCCTGCAACCATGACAGAAGAGATGTCGCGTCAGGCACGACACAAAAAATCGGGCTGAGTTGGGCTCGCACACTCGTCAGCAGCCGCGTGCGGTCCGCTTTCGGGGCTTCGAACGTCGCCTCATGAGACAGCACCCGTTGTGTGACCGGGCCGTCCAGCGACAACACGGCGATCCATCCCAGTCGGCGCCACGATCGCCCGCTCCAGGTAAAGGTATGTTCAGAGAGGTAAACCGCGGGCTGCGAGTCGCGGACAAGAACGCCGTGCTGGGTCCATGCCTCGAGGATCTGACGGGCGCTCGCATACCGATCTCCCGTCGTCCCATCCGCTGGCACCTCAAGGCGGACAAAGTTATACGGGGATCGCTGACAGAGCTGCTGACGCTGTGCGGGAGCGATCACGTCGTAGGGTGGACAGACGACGTCGCTTAAGCGCACGCGATCGAGATTATACCGAAGCGCCCGGAATGGGGCGATCGCGACCATGGGCGGAGCTCACGGGGATGACGATATCACTGATACAGCATGGGATCCAGACGGCCAGGACCACCACGAGGAAGACCGGAAAGACCAGCCCCATGTTCGTCATCCACGCAGTGAATCCGAAGGACACCAAATACAACAGCGAGGCCAAACTGCTCACAAACACGTGGGCGCCGTGGGAAAAGAACGAACTGCCCGCCATGCGTTCCTCAAACATCAAGCCTCCCACGACCCCGAGCGCCGCGAAGGGGATCACCAGGGTCGGATGCTCCACGATGCAGAGATGCAGTTCCATGGCCTGTCCCAGGATTCGGCCGCCGATGAATGGAAAGAGGTAATCGGACAGCCCGCACGGAACAATCGTTCCCAGCAGGCCGACGACGAGGGCCTTCGCCACTCGGCGTTCGTAGCGCCAGAAGACGGACGTGGTAGCAATCGCGCTGAGACACACGTGGAGCGCATGGAGGATGTGGAAGGAACCCTGCGCCTGGATCACCAGCGTCTCGGGCTTGGTCGTGCCGAAATACCATACGATCCCCATCGCGATCAAGGAGCTGATGATCGTGTAGGGCAAATGATGGGAGAGTTCCACGATGACTGTTCGCCACCGATTCATGATCGAACGCTCTTCAGTCCGCACGCAAGACCTCCCATCGTCCCAACGAGGTTCGCCACGACATCCCAGAACTCTGCGGTGCGGTACGGCACCAACCCTTGAAGCCCTTCAAGCACCACACCCAATCCGGCCGACACCAGGAAGGCCACTGTGGAGGCTCGTGCGCGAGACCATCCTGAAAGGAGCGAGGCGCGTATGAAACACCACGCGAACAGCAGATATTCGCAGAGGTGGAAGGCTTTGTCAAGAAACGCCACCCGCTCAACGGCGGGCGATGGGAACGGTAACAGCGAGACGACAGCGATCAGCGTCCCGTAGGCGCCGGTGATACTCCACCAATAGATGGCGCGATTACTTTGAGGGACAAGACGGTTTGTCACAGCCGGAAGGCGTGCAGGAGGATGAGGGACTCGAAGAAGATGGCTTGTCCTGAGCCGCGCCGAAGGACTGGTCCTTCTTCTTGGCGTCGTGGTAGCTTTTGCTGCGGTAGTCGGTGATGTAGAATCCGGAGCCCTTGAAGAGCAACCCACCGCCGCTGCCAAGCAATCGCTTGAGTCGTCCCCCGCACTTCGGCTTCGGGCATTTCGTCAACGGCTTGGCCGTGATGGATTGAGACGCCTCGTGGCGCTTCCCGCACTTCCGGCACTCATATTCATACGTCGGCATGCTCACTCACCTTTGACCATGCGCTTGAGCTGTTCCACAAACGATTGGCGCTTCGGATAGGCCTTCTCGTCAGCCGTCCGCCCCAGTTCTTCCAAGAGTTGCCGCTGTCGTCCCGTCAGCTTGGTGGGCGTTTCCACGACCACACGAACCAGCAGATCCCCGACGCGCCCATCGCGCACATCCGGAAGCCCTTTGCCTCTCACACGAAACACCGTCCCGCTCTGCGTCCCTGCTGGGATGTTCATCGACACCCGTCCATTCAATGAGGGAACCTCCACCTCAGCGCCTAACGCGGCCTGGGCGATATGCACCGGGTAGTCCACGATAAGGTGGACACCGTCTCTCTGAAACACGGCATGCGGCTGCACCGTCACCAGGACGTACAAATCCCCGCGACCGTGCGTCCCCCCTTCACCCTCTCCCCCGATGCGCAGGCGCATGCCGTTCTCGATCCCGGCCGGCACCCGCACTTGGATTTTTCGCTCGACCTCGACGCGCCCGTGACCCCGACAGCGGTGGCAAGCCTTCTTGAGGGTACTCCCCTGCCCGCCGCATTTGTGACACGTGCGGGCGATCACCATAAAGCCGGCGGACTGCCGGATCTGTCCCGTCCCGCGGCACGTTCCACACTCCGTCCGCTCGCCGCCTTGGCCGCGACAGTCGGTGCAGAGTTCCCGTCGAGGAATATGCACCGTCTTCGTCAGGCCGCGCGCGGCCTCCTCGAACGACAGCCCCAGTTCGTACTCCAAGTCGGCGCCACGGCCGCCTCCTCCGCTGCGGCCGCCGAACAGATCGAACGCCCCGCCGAAGAGCTGCTCGAAGACCCCCCCGGCCCCGCCCAGATCCCCGAAGATGCTGGAAAAGTCCGCCCCGCGGAAAATATCTTCGGTGGAGTAGCGCTGGTCGAATCCGGCGTGGCCGTACTGATCGTAGACCTGGCGTTTCTCCGCGTCGGAGAGGACGGCATAGGCTTCGGAGAGTTCTTTGAATTTCTCCTCGGCCTCTTTCTTGTGCTCGGCCGGCACGCGATCCGGATGGTGCTTCATCGCCAGGCTTCGGTAGGCCTTCTTGATCTCCTCCACCGAGGCGCCCTTACTCACACCTAAGATTTCGTAGTAATCTCGTTTGGTCACCGGCATCGTTCAGTCCACAGTCGATAGTCGATAGTCCATAGACATCACAATCACACTTTAGCTATCAGACCAGAGAGAGCCAATAATTCGTCGGATTTTCGTTTGGCATCAGCACCCATCATCGCTACAGGCGACCCCTTCCGCCAGTTTCGCTCCCACACGGCTAACGCCAATTGAACCTCAGCGAGGACGGCCTGTGTCTCAAGTGGTGCGTCCGGCGCAGCCCACTCCGCAAAATATTTCCCTTCCTCTAACAGACTTGCGACGGCTCGCTGATTCTTCGGGTTTTCCGAAAACGATGCGATCCTCGCCAGATCAGCGGCCAAACTGCCCAGCCGTCCCGGAAGCGGATCACGCAAAAATCGCTCACGAATCGCTTCGGATACCATTAGCCCTGGAATCGCTCTCGCGCGATTCCTTCAATCTTCTCTCGCATGACCTTATCTTCAATCCGCATGGAGCGGTTCTTCTGTTTTGGCCGGATATTAATCAGCGACTCAAACCGCACCTCCCGACCATCCGGCAGCCAATCAGCACCCCAGACGTCGGCTTGCTGGCTGCCATCCTCTAAGAGCACCGCTTCGCAGTCGGCGTGCATTCCGCCACCGCCGGCTACGATTTTTCGGCGAATGTCAACGGCCAGCTTGATGTAACTCTGCAACGCTTCGAGCATTTCACGAATCTGCTCAGCCGTCGCCCGCTCCCGAATAATATGAATTGTCACTTATCGTCCTCGACCTTGAAGTCGGCGTCGACGATATTGTCCGCCTTGCCGTCAGACACTGAAGTGTGATGATCTCTACGATTCAAGGGAAAGGACGCCGGCCTTGAAGTCGATGGACAAACGGCAGTGCTTCAAGAAACTCAAACCTAACAACCCATCGACCAGACTGCGTTGCGGCAAGTCATGACAGAGCGCCAACACATTGGTCACCCGAACCCCAATAAGTTCCATGACAGGCACGGTGAGAACCGGTGCTACCTCCATTCCGCTCCCCGTCATGAATCGGGCTCTCCGACGAGTCCTCGCGGGATCGAGTCCTAACCGCTCAGCCGCCTGCCATGGAATAACGCTCATCGACGCGCCCGTATCGAGCGCCATGTTCAGATACGACAGCCGTCCGCTCTTATCCTCACATTTCACCCGAACGATAATAATGTGCAGCGTCGTGTCAAACGCCTGTTGTCCCATGGATTATCGACACCAGAAAACAACGACGAGATCCTTCGGAACGTTCCCCGTATATTCAACAGATACGCTTTTCGCACGTGTGCGAGCAAGGCGGTCATAGATATCGTCCCGGTTTTTGCTATGCGCGACCAGCTTTCCCTTGACGGGCCGTGTCAGTTCATCAGCCGTGACGTTGGTCAGAAGCAGCCACTCCTTGGGGTATCGTTTCTTCAACGAGGAAATGGTTTCAACTCGAACTGACATGCTTCCCCTCCGTTCCTCAATTCAGTCATTCTACGTTATCCGCTATTATTTCTCGTCTTGCACCTTGAAGTCGGCGTCGACGATGTTGTCCGCCTTGCCACCCGTCTTCCCTGCCGTCTCCGTCTCTTGAGCTTTTCCCGACTTCCCACTTCCCCCTTCCGACTTCTGCGTTTTCTTATAGATCTCCTCCGCCAGCTTGTGCGAGGCTTGCATCAACTCATCCGTCGCTTTCTTGATCCGTTCGGCGTCATCGCCTGTGAGCGCTTCCTTCAGCGCCTTGGATTTTTCCTCGATCTTCTCGCGGTCGGCGGGTGAGAGCTTCTCGCCGAACTCTTTCACGCTCTTCTCGGTCTGATAGAGGAAGCTGTCCGCTTGGTTCTTGGCCTCGGCGAGTTCCTGGCGCTTTTTGTCGGCTTCTGCGAACTGCTCAGCCTGCTTGACCATCTTCTCGATCTCGTCCTTCGAGAGCTTCTCGGGTGCCGTGATGCGGATCGACTGTTCTTTGCCGGTGCCGAGATCCTTGGCTGCGACATGGACGATCCCGTTGGCATCGATATCGAACGTCACCTCGATCTGCGGCACGCCGCGGGGTGCTGGCGGAATCCCCACGAGGTCGAAGCGGCCCAATTCGGTGTTGTCCGCCACCATCGGCCGCTCGCCCTGCAGTACGCGCACGGTGACCGCCGGCTGGTTATCCGCTGCCGTAGAAAACACCTGGCTCTTTTTCGTCGGAATGGTCGTATTGCGCTCGATGAGCTTGGTGAATACGCCACCGAGGGTCTCGATGCCGAGCGAGAGCGGGGTCACGTCGAGCAGCAGTACGTCTTTCACCTCACCTTTGATGACCGCCGCCTGAATCGCGGCACCCGTCGCCACACATTCCATCGGATCGACACCGCGCTCAACGTTCTTGCCAACGGTCTGCTCGACGAATTTCTGAACGACCGGCATGCGCGTCGGTCCGCCGACGAGAATGATGCGGTCAATGTCCGACGGCCGCAGCTTGGCATCGCTCAGCGCCCGCTCCACCGGCCCGCGGCAGCGCTCAATGATCGGCGCAATCAACTGCTCGAGCTTCGCGCGAGTGAGCTTCGTGGTCAGATGCTTAGGGCCATTGGCATCCGCCGTGATGAACGGCAGGTTGAGATCCGTCTCGAGCACATTCGAGAGTTCGATCTTCGCCTTCTCCGCCGCATCGCGGATGCGCTGGGTCGCCATTTTGTCATTGCGCACATCGATGCCGGATTCCTTTTTAAATTCACCGGCGATATAGTCGATGAGGGTGTTATCCATATCAGTACCGCCCAACTGGGTATCGCCGTTGGTGGACTTGACCTCGAACACCCCCTGAGCCATGTCCATGATCGTCACATCGAGCGTGCCACCGCCCAAGTCGAAGACGAGGATTTTCTGCTCTTTCCCTGTCTTATCGAGTCCGTACGCGAGACACGCGGCGGTCGGCTCATTGATAATGCGCAGGACCTTCAACCCAGCGATCTCGCCGGCATCCTTGGTCGCCTGGCGCTGGTTGTCATTGAAGTAGGCGGGCACGGTGATCACCGCCTCCTCGACCGGCTCGCCCAGGTGGGCTTCCGCGTCCCGCTTGACCTTCTGCAGAATGAAGGCGGAGATTTGCTGTGGGGTATACTCCTTGCCGTGGATGCGGTACACGTGGTCGGTGCCCATCTTGCGCTTCGCCGCGAGGACCGTCCCTTCCGGGTTGGTCGCCGCCTGGCGCCGCGCCGGTTCACCGACCAATAGTTGTCCGTTCTTGGTGAAGGCGACGTACGACGGGAAGGCTTTCCCGCCGACGCTCGTACCCTCCGCCGAGGGCACGATGGCCGGCCGCCCGTGTTCCATCACGGCGCACGCGCTGTTTGATGTCCCGAGATCAACGCCAATCACTTTAGCCATTTCTAAAACCTCCCTTACGTTGTGTGGTCTTTGGACTCTTCTTTACTTGTCGCTTGTCGCTGCCTTCTTCGCCACCTTCACCAGCGCGGGCCGCAGCACTTTGCCCTGCATGGTGTAACCGACCCGCACTTCTTCCACAATCATGTTCTCCGCTTGGCCATCGGTCGCCTCGACGTGCCCGACCGCTTCATGCTGATGAGGATCAAATGGCTGCCCGATCGTCACAATCCGCTTGACCCCTTCCTTCTCCAAGACCCCTAAGAGTTGTCGGTAAATGAGGTGCACGCCTTTGACGATGGCATTTGCCTCAGCGTGTTGGTCAATCGTCGCCACGGCCTGATCCAGGCCATCGATGATCGGCAGCAGCTCACGGATGATCGTCTCGGCCGCGTACTTGCTGAACTCGTCCCTCTCGCGATGGAGCCGTTTCTTGGTATTCTCAAATTCGGCCACGGCGCGCAGGTACTGGTCGTTGGCGCGCTTGGCCTCTTGCTTCAAACGCTCGATCTCATTCGGCGCCTCGGCGCCGGAGGCGTCGTCTTCGTCGCCCCGCTGGCGTCGGTCATGCACCACGTGCGCGTCCTTGTGGCTCTCGTCGGTCATTTACTCGACCCCCCAGCGCGCCAGCAAGTCGGTCACACAGCGGCCCATCCCTTCGACCAACGCCTTGAGGTTGCGGTAATCCATCCGCTTCGGGCCCAACACGCCCACCCCGCCGGCCACGGCGCCTGCGATGGCAAACGGCGCGGTCACGTAACTGCAGTCATCGAATCCCGTCCACGGCACCTCGCGTCCGATGCGCACCCGTAACTGTTCAGAGGTGATGTCCTGCCGAAGCGAGCGCAGTAATTCCTCCTGCGACTCCAGCCGCTTGAGCAGCTCGTGCGCCTTGCGCGGGTTGCGGCTGAACTCCGGCTGCGAGATGACGTAGCTTGTGCCTTCCAAGAAGAGACGCTCGTTCGGCTCGATGGCCAACGCGTGCTGGAGAATGGCCAGCGAGCGTTTGATCAGATGGTAGAACGAATCGGTCTCGGCCAACAGCCGCCGCTCCAGCGAGCCGAGCAGATCGTTGAACGGCAGCCCCACCAACTCCGTATTAATGAAGCGCGCCAGCGACATCGCCTCATCGCGCGTCATCGGCTCGACGATCTCGACCACATGCGAGGCCACGATCTCATCGTTGGCGACCAGGACGCAGAGCACCCTTCGGACGCTCAACGGAACCAGCTCGATCTGCCGCACGGTACTGTGCTTGATGGTGGGCATCACCACAAACGCCGCCTGGTGGGCCAATGACGCCATGGCTTGGCTGACGCGCTCCAGGGCTTGCTCGACGTCCAGCTCCTCCGGTTCGATCAACGCCTGGAGCCGGCGGATTTCTTCCGGTGCCAACCGCCGGGTTTCCATGATCGAGTCCACGTACACCCGGTAGCCTCGGTCGGTGGGGACGCGACCCGCCGAGGTGTGCGGTTGCTCCAACAAGCCATCCCGCTCTAACTCCCCCATCGCATGGCGAATGGTGGCGGAACTGAGATGCTGGCGCAGCTTGCGGCTAATCAGCTCAGAACCCACGGGACTGGCGCTGCTAATGTACGACTCCACGATAATTTCGAGGATGTCGTTTCTTCTTTTGTCTAAATCAGTTACGTTCATTTCTCATCGTGTTAGCACTCTCACTCATAGAGTGCTAAACACAAGCTTAGTCGAACACGCGGCAGGTGTCAAGAGGAAAGATGACGGCTGATGGTGTCGAGCAGCGCCTCAAGCCCATCGCCTCGTCGAGCCGAGATCACGACGGGCTCCGGCACGTGCCGCTGGAGGGCCGCCGCCTGGTCCTGCGTCGCGAGTTGGTCGCACTTGTTGAGCGCCGTCACGATGGGCTTCGCATCAAGCTGCAACGTGCGCAAGACCTCCTCCACCGCGTGCGCCTGTTCCAGGGCAAGCGGGTTGCTGGCATCTAGCACGTGCAGCAAGAGATCCGCATCCCTGGCTTCTTCCAGCGTGGCTTGAAACGCTTCGATCAGATGATGCGGCAGCCGGTGGAGGAACCCGACGGTGTCGGTCAACACCGCCGTTTGTCCGTTCGGAAGACGCAGGCGCCTCGCCAGCGGATCCAGTGTAGTGAACAGCCGGTTTTCGACCC
The DNA here is from genome assembly GCA_964624155.1 of uncultured Planctomycetales bacterium. Taxonomy (GTDB): domain Bacteria; phylum Omnitrophota; class Gorgyraeia; order Aquiviventales; family Aquiviventaceae; genus CAZUWM01. Next base: position 3,372 of record CAZUWM010000009.1, on the reverse strand, counting down.
GCCCCCCGGCACCGGTCAACCGATTGAGCAGGGTGCTCTTGCCCGCATTCGTGTAGCCGACCAATGCCACGACCGGGACCTGGGCGTCTTTTCGCTGTTGACGGGTCGCTTCGCGCCGCCGCTCCAACTGCTTCAACGAGTCACCGAGCCTCGTGATGTGTTGGCGGATGCGCCGGCGGTCGATCTCAAGTTTTTGCTCGCCGGGCCCTCGCGTGCCGATTCCACCGCCGAGGCGCGACAACAACACCCCTTTGCCGACCAGCCGCGGCATCAGGTAGCGCAGCTGCGCCAGCTCGACTTGCAGCTTGCCTTCCTGTGATTTCGCGCGCTGAGCGAAGATATCGAGGATGAGTTGGGTGCGATCAATGGTTTTGACACCGACGATCTCTTCGATGTTGCGTTGCTGGGCGGGAGAGAGTTCTTCGTTGAAGATCACCACTTGCGCTTTCGCGTCGTGGGCCTGTTGATGGATTTCCTCAAGCTTGCCCGAGCCAATCAACGTGCCTGACACGGGATCGTGTCGCCTGACCTGCATGCACTCGACGACTTCACAACCCGCTGAACGGGTCAGCTCCTCCAGTTCCTTGGCTTCATCGGCTAACGGCCAGAGGCGCGAACGGTCAAATTCAATCACGACGAGCAGGGCGCGTTCCATTAATGGTTCAACAACACCTCGTTCACGACTCGGGTGACGGTGTCTGCCGTGGCTTCGGCCGCACCCACGGTCAGCCACTGAATCTCGGCGCTGGCGCGGAACCAGGTCAGTTGCCGCCGGGCGTAGTTACGCACCTGCTGCTGCCACATACGGATAGTCTCTTCCCGAGTGGCCTCGCCGCTGAGATACCGCTCAAGAAATTGTAAGCCGTGGACCTTCTGCGCGGTCAGACTCAACGCAACATCCTGCAGCGCTCTGACCTCCTCCAACACGCGCTCATCGGCAAGCATCTGTTCAACCCGGCGGTTGATACGGTCATACAACGCCTGCCGATCCCTCGTCAGGCCGATGACGACCATCGGCGACTTCACCTCACCAATTGAATGGCCCCACCCTTGACCGGGTGTCCGCTTCCAGAAATTCGAGAGCGGCTGGCCGGTCGTCTCGTAGACTTCAAGCGCCCGCACGACCCGGCGCGCGTCATGCGGGTGGATTTTCGAGGCGGCCAGCGGATCGATCGTTTGAAGCCGTCGGTGATGCGCCTCGCTGCCCTCAGCCTTCACCGCTTCCCACAGCGTAGCGCGCAGACGCTCATCGGCCGCAGGCGCCTCACACAAGCCGTTCGTCAGCGCCTTCAGGTACAGGCCGGTTCCCCCGACGATCAACGCCGTCTTTCCCCGCCGGTGAATGGCCTCAATCGCCGAGAGGGCCAGCTGTCGATACCGGCCCACGCTGAAGGAGTCGGTGGGTTCAATGCAATCAATCAGGTGGTGCGGCACCTCGGCGCGTTGCGCCTCGATCGGCTGCTGGGTCAAGGCGGCCATCCCGCGGTAGACCTGCATCGAGTCGCAACCAATGATCTCGGCGGACAGTCGCTTGGCCAACTCGATGGAGATGTCAGTCTTGCCCGAGGCGGTGGGACCAACTAGCGCAAGAGTTTGAATCATAGGTTTAGTCCACAGTCGATAGTCCATAGTCCATAGACAAACTCTTGATCCTTTAACTATGGACTATGGTCTGTGATCGTCGAAGGCTCCATCAAACGTCCAAAAAGTGTATGAGCCGTTGCTTTCGTCATTGCCACATCCACAATCTTCCCCACCAACGATGGGGCGCCTTCGACGATCACGCCGTGGTTGCCGCGCGTGCGGCCGAACAATTGGCCCGGCTGTCGACCCGCTTCCTCGATCAAAATCTCCACCGTCCGGCCCTCGAGCTGCCGATGCCGCCTCAACGAAATCTCATCCTTCAGCGCCAGCAGCCGCTGGTTGCGAGCCTCCTTCACCTCCGTCGGCACGTCGTCCTCCCGCGCCGCCGCGTCGGTGCCGGGCCGCGGAGAATACTTGAAGACGTACACGTTCTCGTACTCCACCTCGCGCAGCAGCGATACCGTTTGCTCGAAGTCCTCGTCCGTCTCGCCCGGGAATCCCACGATGATGTCGGTCGACAGCGTGATCTCCGGCACGAGGCGCCGCAGCGCGTCGATCTTCTCCAGATACGCCTCGCGCGTGTAGCCCCGTCGCATCGCCCGCAGGATGCGCGTCGAACCGGACTGCGCCGGCAGGTGCAGCGACTCGCACACCGACTCGCAGTCCCGCATCGCCTCAAACAACCGCTCATGCGCGTCAAACGGATGGCTGGTCGTAAACCGCACGCGCGGCACATGGAGCCCCACGGACGATGGGTCCGTGGGGCGGAATGCTGAGCGAGGGCTGCCATTCCTCGCAGCCCGAGTCGAAGCATCGATTAGGCGCAGCAACTGCGGGAAATCCAGCAGCCCAGGAACCTCTCCAGTCCCTCGCGCGGTCTGGTTGATTCCAACCGCGCTCGGGATTTCCGGCGGCTCACCTGCGTGAGCCGCCTGCAACAGCCGCAAACGGCCCAGCGGCCCCTTGAAGCCTGAGCCGTCCGGAAACCGTTTGCCGTAGGAATTCACGTTCTGCCCCAGCAGCACCACTTCCCGGTAGCCGGCCTCCACCAGCACGTTGATCTCGCGGATGATGTCTTCGGCCGGCCGGGAGATCTCCTGCCCGCGCGTCATCGGCACGATGCAGTAGGTGCACGCCTTGTCGCATCCCTCCATGATCGTCACAAACGCACTCACCCCCGGCCGCCGGTAGTCCCCCGCCGGCCGCTGATCAAGAGGCCGATATGGGCGGCCAACAGCCATCGCCTTTTGGAACATGGGACGTGGGACATGGGACATGTCTCCTGTCTCATGTCTCCTGTCCCAAGCCTGGCGCTTCTCTTGAATCTCCGCCAGCAGGTACGGTAGGTCATACAACTCCGCCGGCCCCGCCACTAAATCGACGGCGGGCAGCCGCTTGAAAATCCGCTCCTGCTGCAACTTCGCCATGCAGCCGATGATGCCCAGCACCAGCTCTGGCCGCTCGCGCTTCAGCACCGACAGCTTCCCCATCTTCCCGTACGCCCGCTCCTCCGCATGCTCTCTCACCGAGCACGTGTTGAGCAGGATCACGTCGGCCTGCTCCGGCCGCTCGGCGATCTCATACCCCTGCGCCGTCAGCATCCCGAGCACCTCCTCGGAATCCCGCTCATTCATCTGACAACCATAAGTTTGCAGAAAAATTGTTTTACTCATGTCATGTCATAACGTTCCTCACGGAAGATCAGGGTCAGTCACAGCAAAGATCAGCAGGGTCAGTCAGCAGGGTCAGGTCTTGCAATCATACATTGAGCCCTCTATTTCGAGTAGA
>CAZUWM010000008.1:15161-41028 GCA_964624155.1 uncultured Planctomycetales bacterium | reverse complement strand
GGCTCCGCTATCGCATCGCGGGTCGTGAGCTCACGTTGAATCAGATCGAGTCGGCCGGGCGGGCGCTGGGTGATTGGCGCCTGCACATGGCGCTCGTGTGCGCATCGGCGAGCTGTCCGCCCCTCCGTGCAGAAGCCTACGTCGCGGATCGTCTCGAAGACCAGTTATCGGATCAGACGAGACGTTTTCTCGCTGACAGCACCCGTGGTATTCACCTGGATGATCGAAGGCTCCTCTTGTCACAGATCTTCACATGGTATGTGCAAGATTTCGTGCGGGGTGCGAAGCGTTTGACTTTGGCAAAGCTTCTCCCCGTGATCCAGCCGTACGTCAAGGAGGAGTTGATCCTCGTCATCGAACGCGAGCAGCCTGCCATCGGCTTTCTCGACCATGATTGGTCGCTCAACGCGTTGGGGCAGACCATCACCCTACACAACAAGGAGGGCATACTATGAAACCAGCCCGGGCCGTCATGATCGGAGGGTTGATCATCATGATGAGTTACGTGACCGCATTTGCCGAAACGGGCAATGCGGTGATTCGGGCCACTACCGAGGGTTCCACCGTCAGCGGGACCGCAACACTCACCGACACACCTCAAGGTCTTCAGGTGAACGTGCGGGTTACCGGGGTCTCACCGGGGAGGCACGGTCTTCACGTCCATCAATATGGGAGCTGCGAAGAAGCCGGCAATGCGGCCGGGAGTCATTTCAATCCCGATAGCGTACCGCACGGCTTTCTGCCGTTGGATGGACTGCAGAAAGCCCATCCAGGTGACCTGGGTAACATTGACGTCGGCCAAGACGGCACTGGCTCTCTGAGCGTCGTCTTGGCGGGAGTGATGCTTGGCAGCGGGACATATAGCGTCGGGGGCCGGGCGATTATTCTGCATGCGGATGTGGACGATTTTAGTCAACCTACTGGTAACGCGGGTGGACGCATCGGCTGCGGCCCGATCCTCCTGACGAAAGAGTAGGCGATTTTCAAACGGTCCGATGCCTAGCGTCCTCTTCATCTGCATCGCCAACTCGTTCCGCTCCCAGATGGCGGAAGCGATCGCCCGGTCGCTCGGGGGCGGCACCTGGGAGGCGGCAAGCGCAGGCTCCCGGCCCAGCGGGATCGTGCATCCGATGGCGCAGCGGCTGATGGAGGAAATCGGGCTCGATCTTTCCGCGCACCGTTCCAAGGGGCTGGAGGCCGTGTCGGGGCGCCAGTGGGACTATGTCGTCACGATGGGCTGCGGCGATCAGTGTCCGACGCTGCCGGCGGCGCATCGTCTTGACTGGGAGCTGTCCGACCCGGCCGGCGGGACGCTGGAAGCCGCACGCCACATCCGTGATCAAATTGCCGCGCATGTGCACGAGCTTATGGCGATGGTCGGAGGGTGACATGATCATCTGGGTACTGCTCGCCGTGCTGTTTCTGGCCTACGCCAACGGTGCGAACGACAACTTCAAAGGTGTCGCCACGCTCTTCGGCAGCCGCACAACCGACTATCGGAAAGCCCTCTGGTGGGCGACTGGGACGACGTTGGTCGGCTCCTGTGCCGCTGTCCTCCTCTCGGGCGGCCTTGTGAAGGTGTTCAGCGGCAAGGGGCTGGTCCCGGATCTGCTGACGCATGACCCCCGATTCTTGCTGGCCGTGGGTTTGGGCGCGGCCCTGACCGTGATGCTGGCAACCCTGACGGGGTTTCCGATCTCGACGACGCACGCCTTGACCGGCGGATTGGTGGGCGCGGGAATGACAGCCGCCGGCGCCGTCAACGCCGGCAAGCTCGGGCAGAGCTTCTTCATGCCGCTAGCCGTGAGTCCGTTTCTGAGCTTTGGGTTAACTGCGGCGCTCTATCCCCTGTTCCGGGTTGCCCGCTTGCGCCTTGGCATTGAACGGCAGATGTGTCTCTGTGTGGATGGAGGTCTACCGCAGCCCGTGGCGGTTCAACCCAACGGGACTGCCGTGCTCCGATCCAGCGGCGTCTCGCTCAGCGTGGGGCAATTGCAGGCCTGTACCGAGCGCTATCACGGGCACGTCTTCGGCATCGACTCGCAATGGATCTTGGATCGGCTCCATTTCGTCTCAGCCGGGGCGGTCAGTTTCGCCCGCGGACTGAACGATACGCCGAAAATCGTCGCCCTCCTCCTCGCCGCCAACGCATTTCGGATCCCACTCTCCACCGGCCTGCTCGTCATCGGCCTCGCGATGGCGACGGGTGGGTTTCTGAACGCCCGCAAGGTGGCGCTGACCATGAGCGAGCGCGTGACGGCCATGAACCACGGGCAGGGTTTTACGGCGAACCTGGTGACCGCATTGCTTGTGACGGTTGCCTCGCACTGGGGCTTGCCGGTTTCAACGACGCACGTCTCCTGCGGCAGCCTCTTTGGACTCGGTGCGGTGACCGGTCAGGCGCGATGGCGAATGATCCATCGAATCGTCGCCGCCTGGGTGGGCACGTTGCCGCTCGCCGCGGTGGTCGCCGCAGGCGCTTATCGCCTGCTGAGCGGATGAACCCTGCCCATTGCCAAATGCGCCGGGTGCGAGTATCATCTGAGGACATTCGTCACACAGACGTTCAAACCAATGGGGGGGAAGGAATGCGCCAACGAGTGATGTATGCGCTGCTCCTCGGCAGCCTGACGATCTGTCCGGCGGCGTGGGCGACGACCTATACGGTGGACTCCACGCATACGACCGTGGAGTTCAAGATCCGTCATCTCCTGGTGTACGTCCGCGGGCAGTTCAACGAAGTTGAGGGGACGTTTGACTACGATCCGGAGCAGCCGGAGACGTGGAAGGTCACCGCCACCGTCCCAACCGCCGGCATCGATACCCGCGTGGCGGATCGCGACACCCACCTGCGTTCCCCGGATTTCTTCGACGCGGCCACGTTCCCGACGCTGTCGTTCGTCAGCACGCAGGTGACCGACGTCACACCGACCGGCGCCAAGCTTCACGGTCTATTGACGATCCATGGGGTCGAGCGTCCCGTCGTCTTCGATCTGGTCATCCACGGCGTCGTGACTGATCCGTGGGGCAAAGTCCGCAGTGCCTTTACCGCGACCACCACGATCAACCGAAAAGATTTTGGCCTCACGTGGAACAAGGTCCTGGAAACCGGGCAGCTCCTCGTGGGGGAAGAGGTGGAGATCATCTTGGAGATCGAGGGCATCGCCCGGGAGTGAGCCTCCGGATGTCCAGAATCGTTGCGATCAGTCTCTCCGCTTTGCTGCTGAGCGGCTGTTTTCTTGCGAATCCGTTTGGCACGCGCCTGGCCCGCTTGCAATCTCAAGCGGCCCTCGTCGAGCAGCGTGTCGACCAGCTGGAATTCAGTCGAGGCTATGGGCCGCTTGTCAGCGGTTCCTCGACCAGCCCGGTCACCGCGTTCAATGAACCCCTGTTCGCTGAAGGCGTGTCAGCCTCTCCAGCCTCCGTGGCACCGATCCTCTCATCTGTGGCGCCTGCCCGTGCCCCCGGAATGCCGATGGATGGACGCAAGGCGATGGAGAAACTCGGTCGCGGACTCATCAACCTCATCACCGGATGGGTCGAGGTCCCCAAGCGAATGGATGAAACCAATAAGCGCTCCAGTTTAGGTCCTGCGCTGACCATCGGACTGCTGCGCGGTCTGGGTCACGGATTTGTCCGGACCACCGCGGGCGCGTACGAAATCGTCACCTTCCCGTTTCCTGCGCCACCCGATTACCGCCCGATCGTCCAGCCGGAATACGTTTTTACGAATGAGTCGGAGCCGCGTCAGACAACAGAAGGGGGTGAAGCATGACGGCAGGCAAGTCGTGCATGGTCTGTAAGATTGTCGGCCTCTTGGTGGGGCTCGGGGCGCTCAACTGGGGGCTCTACGGCGTGTTCCAGATCGATCTGGTCGCGTCGGTCTTCGGGTTGATGACCCCCGCGGCGAAAGTGGTCTATGCGATCGTCGGGCTGGCGGGCATTCTCAAGCTCGTCTCACTGTGTAAGTGTTGTCCGTGCCAGAAGGGCAGCTGCGCAACGAAATAACCGCATACGATTGCACAGATTAATCTGTGAAATCATTTCTTGCATGCGCGTCGCGGTGACAGGCTCCTCAGGATTTATCGGTTCTTCGCTGGTCGAGTTCCTGATCCAGCAAGGCCATCGCGTCACACGGTTGATTCGCAGTCAGCCGAGATCCGGTGTCGACGCCGCGCGATGGGATCCTGCGGCCGGCCTGACTGATCCGCGAGGGCTCGACGGTGTCGAGGCCGTCGTCCATCTTGCCGGCGAGAGCATTGTCTCCGGCAGATGGACCGCGAGCAAGAAAGCCGCGATCCGCGACAGCCGTGTGACTGGTACGCACCGACTCTGTGAATCCCTCCCCCGATTCTCCAACCCGCCTCGCACGTTTATCTGCGCCTCAGCGATCGGCTACTATGGCCATCGCAGGGAGGAGGGGTTGACCGAAGAGAGCCCCTCAGGCTCGGGATTTCTTGCCGAGGTATGTCGGGAGTGGGAACGAGCGACCGAGCCGGCGTTGCAGCGGGGCGTGCGTGTAGTGAACCTTCGCATCGGGATCGTCCTCAGCCCCAAGGGCGGGGCGATGGCGAAGCTCTTGCCGCCGTTTCGCTTGGGGCTGGGTGGCCCGCTCGGCCGAGGGACGCAGGTGATGAGCTGGGTGGCGTTAGATGACCTGGTGGGGGCGATTCAACACATCCTCCTCACGCCCTCGCTGCGAGGTCCGATCAATGCCGTGGCGCCTCACCCGGTGACCAATCGCGAGTTCACGACGGTGCTCGGTCGACTGCTCCGTCGTCCGACGGTGATTCCCGCGCCGGCGTTTGCCTTGCGACTCCTACTGGGTCAGATGGCCGACGAGGTACTCTTGGCAAGCGCCCGCGTCGTCCCAGCCAAGCTGCTCGCTTCAGGCTACGCGTTTCGCTACCCGCAACTGGAAGACGCTCTTCGGCACGGGCTTGCCGTGAAAGGAGGTGTGGCGAATCCATGAAGAAACGGAAATCTTCGACGCGGAAGCGTCCGACGGCGAAGAAGCGGGTCCGCAAGATGTCCCGCCACTGCGCTTGGTGCTAAGAGTGTCTGACACGTGTCTCTGAGTGTCTGACACGTTGAGCGGTACGTTCGGGAACAAGCTCGACCTCAAGGCGGTCGACCATGCCGTCGCGGATCATCGCCGCGTAGGGTGGAGGGATGAATCCATGCTGGCACTCGATCGGATCGCCGGACGTGGGGATGAGGCGAACCGTGTGGATCGCCGCCCGACGAGCGCCAAAGGTCGGCAGTCGTTGTGGATTGTGGTAGACGATCTTCGTCCTTCCCAGGAAGAGGCACTCGAATCGTCCGTCGGACGTGAAGAGCTCTTTTGAGAGGATCGGCGCCAATCGCACGCACAACTCCCCCCGTTCATTGAGGGCAAACGGTTCCCGTCCAACCGTCATCCACACCCACATCTGCAAGAACTCCGCCGTGGCACCACTCAGTCGCGCGACAAATCCCGCTCCATGCAACGACGGATCCGCGTAGGCGCTGCTGACGAGGAATGAACAATTTTCCAAGATGCTGCGTCCGTAGCGATCAGGCGGCTGGAAAGGAATGAGCGTCTTGGAGAGGTCGTCGAAGAACTCCTCATACAACCCCCCTCGAAGCAACTCCAACAGATACTTGTATTCCATGTGCAACCAGATCGACTGGTTCTCCAGCCACCCCGGATTGAACACCTGGCAGCGGCCGATCGTCTCCGGCTCATCCTCCAACGACGAGCAAAGACGGTACATGTGTAATTTCTCGTCGTAGAGGTCACTGCGTCGTACCGCCCGATAGAGGGCTTTCGCGCGCTGGACGTTGGGTTCGACCCGCAACGCATGGACGACGCCAGGGAGGAAGAGCGGCAGCGCATGCTGTCGCCATTTGGTCGGCTTGATGGTGGGGGGAGAACCCTCAACCGTGTCATACTCCGTGATCTCGTACGCAAAGTAGCTACGGGGCAGACCCAGCTTGGCGTCGTACGATTTGGCGATCCCGTGCTCCACCTTCGCCAGCGCCTGGGAGAGGAACTCGCGGATTTCTGGAAGGGACAACGCCCGCTCCCCCCCGGTAAATCCCAACCGAACTCGCTGTCGATACCGTTCTTTCGCCTCGGCGGTCTGGTGCCAGTAGGCGGCGTCTGACAGCTCGAAGGATGAGCGCACGCTGATCAGCAATTCGTGAAGCTCTTCGGGCAGCAACACCGAGAGCTGGTCGCCTGCCCTTGCTCGGTCCAACGCCTCGCGCAGGAACGCCATCCATCGTTTGAGCTCGAACGTTTCGCACACCGACGAGCCGCAGAGCGCCGGCAGGCCATTGAGCGCGTCGTACCAGTTGGGTTTATCGGCTTCCATCTCCACCCCGATCCCCAACGGATCCAGGGTCGCAAGCTTATTGACGATCACACAGAGCATTTTGACGAGCAGGATGGTGGTGTAGATCGGCCCACAGCCGCGCTGCGTGCGCATGACATGCGGCTCCTCGGTTCGGGATTGAATCAAGGCGGCCTTCTCCGTGTCACGGATCACGGCGTGCAGTTGTCGCACCTCATTCTGGACCAACCGGTACTTCTGCGCGCGAGGCACGACGACGTACGGATTGTCATAAAAGCTGAACACGGGCTTCTCCAGGAGCAAGGGCCGAAGGCGCTCTGGATAGAGCGCGAGGTAGCTCTCCAGGAGATCGAGGTTGTAGGTCCAATGATCCGTCCAGAACCCGTCACCATGCTCGGCGTCGAGCGTCTCCCGGGCGATGCGCAAGGCCTGATGGAGCAGCTCCTCAGGGGAGCAGGACAGCTTCAAGTGCCGTCGCTCGATCTGTTTCAACAGCTCGCCGGGAGCAAACGGCTTGGCCAGGAGCTCCCGCAAGAGCGGGGTGTCAGCGAGGTGGTCTGTCGCGCTGTAGCGGGTTCCTTTGTAGATGAGGGGGTTGTAGCCATCAGCCTGAAGGAGATTGAAGAACGTGATGATGTTGTGTTCGCCGGTTTCGGGGTAGAACCACACGTCGCTGCGTCGGTTTTGATTGACATCGCGGTAATTCGAGTTGCCTTGCGAAAAATACGTGGCCGGGATGACGAACTGATTGTAGTCACGCTCAAGATCGCCGTGGATGCGGGAGTAGACATACACCACCTTCTTGGGATCCGAGACTGATGCGGCGCTGAAGGTGATCGGCACGCCACCCCGCAGCACGTTGTCGAGGAACGTCTGCCGACAATAGAGATCAAAGACCGGCTGTCCGCTGCGCGTGGCCATGGGGTTCGTCACGTCCCAGATCAGGCGCTGATTCTCCTGGGCTTTGCGGGCAAAGAACGACGGCTCACGGAATTTCGGCAGCATCCGATTGAGCTGCTCTTGCGTGTCGGCATGGCCATAGAGGGTGGACAGGGTGCACGTCGCACCCGGTGCCAAGGCCGTTTTGATGTACCCCATCGCGCACGGGGTTTTTTCGGAAGCGAGCTGGCGTCCTGGGATTCGGAAGCTGGGAGCGGCGAAACGTTCCGGCCACGTGCAATCTTCTCGAAATCCAAAGACGATGGATGGATCGATGATCGGTCGCAGGGGTATCGTGTGATCTCTGACGGTCGCAATGCCGGTGAAAAAATTTCCGGCGCGGATCGGGATGACCTCAGGCCGATCGTGGGGTTCCACCTTCAGTCGGTAGAATGGCGCCCCCTGGTCGAGATTGGTCACCGTGACCCACGCTTCGATGGTGCGGCTCATCGATTTGAGAAACCGATCCCCCATCCCGTAGGGGATGATGAGGGGCAGACCATCCAGGAGCTCCAACGCTCGAGTGGTGCGCGAGCGGTTCGTGACGGAGACGATCCTCGCCAAGGCGGCCAACGGTTCATTCGGAATCGTGAAATACTGCACGCGGGTTTCCAGCTTCAAGCGGTGGTGCGTTTCCTCCAGGATGAGATCGTGCGTTCGGATGCGCATCCGACGCGTCACGGTGGAAGTGGGGGCTTCGTGGAGATGGAGCCCGAAGGGCTCATAGAGCGCTTCAGATCGTCCCTCGAGCTTGAGAAACGTGCGGAAGCCGTAGAGCGGTGTCGCGCGATAGGCGCGGTTGGCGGGCAGAAATTCCATGATGGGGTGTTCCTTGTCTTGAATCCCGAAGCCGGCGATGGCCTGGCCGCGGTTGACGTAAAACACCCACATCGGGATCCCCCACAATCCGGCGATGCCGGGGAGGAAGCTCGCGAAGGGTTTTGAGTGGAGGTACTCCTCGATGAGAAACTCGTCGGTGCCCAGTCGATTGATCGCCATGATGCGCTATTGTATCAGAAAAGCAGAGATGCTATCTTGAGTGCACCCTCATGGAGATCCATAGGCGGGACATCAGGCGCTTCCTCGTCGCGGTCGGCAGTCTGGCCATGATGGGGTGCGCTGCGTGGAGCCGGTGGCTGCCGGAGTTCGCCCAGGGTTATGCGCCTCTCGTACCAGTTCGACCGAGGGCCCAAGTCGTCTGGACGAACGATCCCTATAGCCGCTACGCGATCTTGACCTCGCTCCTGAGCCGCGTCATTCCTCCGCGATGGGTGTCGATTCATTTGGTGGTTGAGCGCGCCTCGTGCGGGTTGTGTACCAGCGGACCAGTCGTCTACGTGGATCCCGAGGTCTTCGAACGGTACTCGGATCAAGAAGTCCTGTTCGCCGTGGCCCATGAGCTAGCCCACGGGGCTTTGGGGCATCTTGACAATCCGTTGAGCCCGGCACAGCCCCTGGTGCCCATGGGAGGGGGGGCGCCCTTGAGCCAGCACTCCCAGCCGCTTGAACCGATCGTCTCCGCGCACTTCAGCCTGATGCAGGAACGCGCGGCCGATCGCCAAGCGGTGGCGTATGTCAATGCCCTCGGCTATGATGGTGGCGAGTTGCGCCGCAACTACCATCAGCGGGTCGATGAGTTGAACGAACCATTCCGCACCTCGTGGTTGGCCCGCCATCCCATCGACACGGATCCGACACCGACGCTGATCCGACCATTCACACGCTTGGCCAAGGCCGCGCGACGACCCTACGGCCGAGTGGAGGTTGACGAACTTCCCGCCGTGCCGGGAAGACGACTGGTCAGTCGGTCGGTCAGTCCGCTGGCTCCTCCGGCGCCCACGGATGTGCTCCCCGAGGCGTTCGACGTCGATTTGCGCATCAGCGGACAGTTGGTCCAGATGGACGAGACGGACGAGGGCTGGTTGCAGATTCTTGTGAAAGACATTCTCAGCGAGCGCGTGCCGATCGTGGTGACCACGAACACGAAAATCCGTCACGGCTACCGGCCGATCACCGTGGAGGATCTCCGTGAGGAGGCTGCGGTGAACGTGACGTACCATTTCGATGCCTTAACCGACCGCCGTTACGCCTCAACGGTTGAGGTCCCCTAAACATGCTGACCAAGACCGAACGCGCCATCACACTCTCCCGCTGGCAACTGGAACTCTTCTCTAAGTGCCCGCGCTGTTTCTGGCTGCTCAAGCACCACAACATCAAACAGCCGGAGGGCTACCCGATGGCGCTCAACACGGCGATGGACGGGCTCCTCAAAGCGGAGTTTGATACGTACCGCGCCAAGGGTGAGCCCCACCCGATCCTCGTGGAGTATCGGATCAACGCCAAGCTGTTTGCCGACACCAAGCGGCTTGAGGCGTGGCGGAACAATTTCCAAGGGCTACGGTGGACCAATCCTACGACCGGCCATACGCTCTTCGGAGCGATCGATGACATCCTTGAATTTCCTGACGGGTCACTGGCCGTCCTGGATTACAAATCCTCAGGCGCCAGAGAAGCGACCGTGTATCCGTCGTATCAGTTGCAGCTTGATGTCTATACCTTCTTATTGCAGCAACTGGGTTACGCCATCGCTCCCACGGCGTTCCTGGCGTTCTTTCTCGCGGTCAAGGACGACGGATTCAACGGACGCCTGCCGTTTCGCCCTCAGCTCCTGGAGGTGGTCCCGAAACCGCAGCGCGTGCCCCTGCTCTTTGAACAAGCCGTTCACCTGGCGCAGTCCGACCAGTTGCCCGAACCGGGGGCCGAGTGTGATGTCTGCCGGTGGTTTGGAGCCGCTGCCCCCGTCATTCCACGAAAGGAGTAAGCGATGGCACTCACCTTGTCGACCATGTTGGCGCTTGGAACGAGGGCGCCGGAGTTCTCGTTGCCCGACGTGGTTTCGGGAAAGACGATTGCAGTCTCGACGTTTACTGGTCAGCCGGCGTTGCTGGTGATGTTCATCTGCCGGCACTGTCCGTATGTGCAGCACGTCAAAACCGAGCTGGCCCGATTGGGCAAGGACTATCACGCCCGCATGGGGATGGTGGGGATCAGCTCGAACGACGCGGCTAATTACCCCGATGACTCGCCGCAGCGTCTGAAGGCGATGGCGCAGGAAGAAGGCTTTACGTTTGCGCTGTGCTACGACGAAACGCAGGAGGCGGCGAAAACCTATACCGCCGCCTGCACGCCGGATTTCTTCCTCTTCGACAAAGACCGGCAGCTTGTGTACCGTGGACAGCTTGATGACAGCCGTCCGGGAAACGGCAAGCCGCTGACCGGTCGCGACCTGCGCGCCGCGATGGAGGCGGTGCTGGCCGGCCAATCCGTCAATCCCAAGCAGCAACCCAGCGCTGGCTGTAATATTAAATGGAAGAAGGGAAATGAGCCTGCGTATTATCGGTGATCGTTTTGCTTTACCCTTGTAATGCTCCCCATTTTTCAAGCCTGATCAGATGTACGACGTGATTGTCATTGGGGGAGGGGTCATCGGGCTGGCGACGGCGCGAGCCGTTCTCCTGCGTTCCCCACACACCAAGCTGCTCCTCCTCGAAAAAGAGGCGCAGCTTGCGACCCATCAGACCGGGCACAACAGTGGGGTGATTCACTCCGGCGTCTACTACCGTCCCGGCTCCCTGAAAGCCCACTTGTGCGTCGATGGAGGTCGGCGCATGACGCAGTTCTGCGATGAGCATCAGATCCCGTATCAGCGCGTGGGCAAGGCCATCGTGGCAGTGGAAGAGCGAGAGCTGCCGGCGCTCAAGACGTTGGAAGAGCGGGGAAGGGCGAATGGAGTGCCAGGGTTATCGCGGATCGGCGCGGCGCGTCTTCGAGAGATTGAACCGCACGCGCGAGGCATCGCCGCGCTGCACCTGCCGAACGTGGCAATCGTCGACTTTACGCAAGTGGCTGCGGCCATGGCCGATGATATTCAGCGAAGCGGTGGAGCGATTCGGACGGGCGCGCGTGTCATGCGCCTCTCACACACGCACGGCACGTGGCGGATCGAGACGACCGGCGGCGACGTCGAAGGGACCTTTCTCATCAACTGCGGCGGGTTGCATTCGGATCGCCTCGGACGGATGGCGGGCGATCAGCCGAGTGTTCGCATCATCCCGTTTCGCGGCGAGTACTTCACCATCCGAGCCGAGCGCACATCGTTGGTCAACGGGCTGATCTACCCCGTGCCGAATCCGGCACTCCCCTTCTTGGGCGTCCACTTCACCAAGATGCTCGACGGCGGCGTGCATGTGGGACCCAATGCCGTCTTGGCGCTGCAGCGGGAAGGATATCGCCGGGGAGAGGTGTCGTTACGCGATTGCGTGGAGTGCTTGACGTACGGGGGATTCTGGAAGATGAGTGTGCGCTTCTGGCGCGCGGGCGTCTTGGAACTGGTACGCTCGCTCAGTCCGCGGGCGTTTCTTCGCGCAGCCCAGCGCCTGGTGCCTGACCTGAGAGCCGAGGATCTCTTGCCGAGTCCTTCCGGGGTGCGGGCCCAAGCGGTTGATGCCCATGGGACGCTGCTCGATGACTTTGCCATTCGCCAATCGCCCAACGCCCTGCATGTCTACAACGCCCCCTCCCCGGCGGCGACCGCCTCACTGGCTATCGCTGAGACCCTGGTCGCGTCTCTTCCAGGCGATCGAGCCGCTGCTCAACCTTGATCAGTCGCGCCAGCATACCAGCCAGCCGGGTCAGCCACGCGGGTAGGCGGTTCAACGCCGCCATCTGTTGGAGCGTTTCAGTAGAGGGACGGGCGGGGAAGCCCCAGACTTTCTGCTTCGGGCCGACGGATTTGATGACGACACTCGCAGCCCCCACCTCGGTTTGCGCGCCGACCGTGATGTGATCGACGACTCCCGCCTTGCCGCCGAATCGAGCATAATCGCCCACTGTCACACTCCCCGACAATCCGACCTGGCCTGCCATGACCACGTGACGGCCGATGCGGTCGTTGTGGGCGATTTGCACGAGGTTGTCCAGCTTGGTCCCGCGTTGGATCAGGGTGGAGCCGATCGTCGCCCGATCCACGCACACGTTGCAACCGATCTCCACGTCGTCCTCGATGACGACGTTGCCCACCTGCGGGATTTTGACGTAGTGATCGACGTGGAACACGTAGCCGAATCCATCCCCGCCGATGACCGAGCCGCCGTGGATGCGCACGCGGTCGCCGATCAGCGTCTGTCGGTAGATGACGACGTTCGGGCCGATGAGGCACCGCTCGCCGATGGTCACGTCATCCCCCACGCACGCACCCGGCTCAATGATCGTGCCGTGGCCGATGCGCGCCCGATCACCGAGGGTGGCATGAGCGCGGATCGCGACCTGTTCTCCCAGCTGCACCTGCTCGCCAATCACCGCGCTCGGATGGATGCCGCCCTGCGGGATCACCGATGGATGAAACAACTCCAGCAGCAGGGCAAACGCCAGCTTGGGATCCTCCACGCTGATCCCGGGTCGTCCCCGCAGGTCCGTCAGGGACGGCGTGACGATGATCGCCGAGGCCTTCGTCTCCAGCGCTTTGAGGAGATGTTTGGGATCCTCCGCGAAGGTCGCTTCCCCTTCGCCGACGTGATCCACGTTGCTCACGTCGCGGATGAGAATCGTCCCATCCCCGATGACGCGCCCCTTGAGATAGGTGGCGAGGGTTTCCAAGGTCCGTTCCATCGTGATCAGCATATCATACCGCCCTTCTGCGCGCCACGCTGTTTTTGGACTTGCATTCCGTAGTGAGATTGATACGATATGTTGACGGCATGCCTGTCATTCTGCTTGTTGGTCTCCTCTTCTTTGCGCCACCACTCTCCGCCGCCCAACTCCCTGAGTGGATGGAGCATTGGGAATTCGCCATGAACGTCGAGGAGGACGACGGCCCCGACTACTTCATCGACCCCCTCCTGCCGCTCTACCGCAACCCGACCGGCGAGCAGCTCGTGTTCGTCGAACCGCGCCTGCGCTATGCCGACGGGGAGTTCCTGTTTAACACCGGCCTCGGCCTCAGGCAGCTCGTGTCGAACCGCGCATGGCTGTTGGGCGCCAACATGTTTCATGACTATGAAACGGAGCATTCCCACTATCGTCTGGGTTGGGGGCTTGAGGCGCTGAGCAGTTACGCGGAGGCGCGGCTCAACTACTACCTCGCGCTCTCCCAACAGCGGCTCGTCGAGGAAATCGGCTCGGTGCGAACTATCGAGGAGGCGGTGGACGGATTTGATTTCGAGCTGGGCGCGCCCGTGCCGCACTACTCGCGGCTGAAGGTGTTCATGGGCTACAACTGGTATAACTTCGAGAAATTCAAGAACCGCTCCGGGTGGACGATGCGGACCGAGTATACGCCGGTGCCCTTCATCGTGATCGATGGGTTGCTGAGCAATGACACCAAGAGCAACCTCGACTGGGGCATGACCGTGGCACTGCGCCTTCCCTTCGGCGGCAACGACCCCACGACCGCACGTTCCCTCCTACACCTGGATGAGGCGATGTTTCCGGAGAGTGACGCCAGCGAGCACCTATTCCGGTTGGTAGAGCGCCACCATGAGATCGTGGTGGAGCGCCGGCAGGAAACCGGTGGGATCACCGTGGAAATCGGGCGAGGCACGTAATGCGACATGCGGCGGGTCGGCTTCTAGCGGTCGGATTCCTGGTGCTGAGCGGTGCCGCGTGGTGTGAGGCCGCCTCAGGCAATGCGGACGGGACCTATACCGTCACGGTCACCCAGATCGAAATGTCCAGTGATGGCGGATCCACGTACACGACCGTCTTCAGCGGCAGCCAGGCGATCAACATCGCCAGCGTCAGCGCTGGGGCCACAGCCGCTGGACTGGTGAAGGCGGCAGATCTCGCAACCGGTACCTATACTCGCCTCCGCGTCACCATCGGGGCCAACCTCCTGCTGAAAGGGTATGTCAACAACGGCTCACAAACGATCTTCACCAACGGCGGCACCGGCAGCGACGGGTTTTCCACCAACACCAACGCCGCGGATACCCCGGGGGGCACCTATGCGACCTCGACGTTCACCGTTCCAGCGGATAATCGGATCAATACCATGACGGTTTCCATTCCGGTCAGCCGAGACGTTTCCGCCACGGCCGTCGTCAAGTTTGACGTCTCGGGCGTCATCACTCAAGCCGGCGGGATCCCTTCCGTTGGAGCCCCCGTAGTCACCGTCACCGTCAGCTAACCTCCACCTAAGGATGTCCATTGACCCGCCCCGTCTCGTCTGCTACACTACGTCCGTGCTTTTCAGCTTTGGAGTCAGGTGTGACGTGTCGTCAACAAGCCGTGGAGCTGTCAGCTGCTCCGCGGCGTTTTTTCTTGTGAGGCCGTCACTTACGGAGCGAAGCGAACGTAAGTGACAGGGCCGAACATGACCCCGCACCCAGCGCAACGGACATTGGAGCGTGAAATGAGTTTCAGCGCGTTTCGAACTGAGCAGACCTCACACACAGCCGACCGCCGTTGGTTCGGCTGGGTGCGGGGCTCATGGAAGGAGGTGAGTGTCAATGGCACGAGGTACCGTGAAGTGGTTTAACGACCAGAAGGGCTACGGCTTCATTACCCCTGAAGACGGCTCCAAGGACGTGTTTGTCCACCACTCGGCGATCCAGGGCGATGGCTTCAAGTCGCTCCGTGAAGGCCAGTCGGTTGAGTTCGAGGTGACCAGCGGTCCGAAAGGTCCGCAGGCCAGCAACGTGGTCAAACTGTAAGCGACCCTTCAGCGGCTAGTTGAGTTGAGAGGATGCCGTTGGGCCGTGCCCGACGGCACACCCTCGCCCTCCTTCCTTCGACCATGAACCCCGTTTTGGTTTCGCTGAGAAACATTGCGATCATCGCGCATGTGGACCACGGTAAGACGACCTTGGTCGATGCGATGCTGCGCGAAACCAAGACGGTGCGCGGCGGCGAGCTCCCGGAGGGCGCGTTGATCATGGACTCGATGGATCTGGAGCGGGAGAAGGGGATTACGATCCGAGCCAAGAACTGCAGCCTCCGCTACGGCGACTACAAGATCAACCTCGTCGACACACCCGGCCACGCGGACTTCGGGGGAGAGGTGGAGCGGACGCTGCGCATGGTGGACGGCGTGCTGCTGCTGGTGGATGCCAAGGAAGGGCCGATGCCGCAGACGAAGTTCGTCCTGCGCAAGGCGATCGGCTTGGGATTGTCGGCGATCGTCGTGGTGAATAAGATTGACCGGCACGATGCGCAGATCGACGACGTGGTGAACCGGACGTTCGACCTGTTTGTCGAGCTGCAGGCCTCTTCGGCACAGTTGGATTTTCCGATCGTCTATACCTCAGCCACCCAGGGCACCGCGACACTCGAGACGCAGCAGCCAGGCACGGACCTCGCCCCGCTGTTTGAGACGATCATCGCGCGCATCCCAGCCCCGTCGGTGAAACCGGAAGAGCCACTGCAGCTCCTGGTGCTCGCGCTGGCCTACGATTCGTTCAAAGGCAAGATGGGCATCGGCAAGATCCACGCCGGCTCCATTGCCCGAGGGCAACCGTTGCTGCGCCTGACGCCTGACGGCCGAGGGCAAGCCGGGATCGCGAGGGCCGTGCTGGCGTATCAGGGGTTGGAGCGTGTGGAAGTCGCGGGGGCGTCCTCCGGCGAGATTGTGGCCGTGGCGGGGTTTGACGAGGTGGGCATCGGGGATACCATGACCGACCCGGAGCATCCGAAGGCGATGCCCGTGGTGGTGATCGATGAGCCGACCCTGCGGATGACCTTCGCGGTGAACAAGAGCCCCCTCGCCGGTCGGGAAGGCCAGCACGTGACCTCGCGGATGTTGCGCGAGCGGTTGCACAAGGAGTTGGAGACGAACGTCGCCCTGCGCGTGGAAGACACCGACAGCGCGGATACGTTTCTCGTCTCCGGCCGGGGCGAGTTGCACTTGGCGATTCTCATTGAGACGATGCGCCGTGAGGGCTACGAGTTGGAAGTGTCGCAGCCGGAGGTCGTCTACAAGGAGATCGAAGGCCAGCGCTGTGAACCGTATGAGATGCTCTCCATCGACGTGCCGTTGACGTATCAAGGGGTGCTGGTCGAGGAGCTGGGCCGCCGACGGGCTGAGCTGCAGGAGATGGCGCCCACGTCCACCGGAGAGCTGCACGCGGACTACCTCATTACAACACGAGGCCTGTTGGGACTGAAGAGCGCGTTGCTGAAGCGCACACGCGGCACGGCGATCGCGCATCACGTCTTCGACGCCTACCAGCCGATGGTGGACAACGTGCCCTCGCAGGAGCCGCACGGCTCGTTGGTGGCCACCGAGGATGGGGTGAGCAGCGCCTACGCGATCACCAGCGCTCAGGAACGGGGCGAGTTGTTCATCGGGCCCGGTGTCGCGGTGTATCAGGGGATGGTGGTAGGCCAAGCCAGCCGAGATCTCGATGTGGAGCTCAACATCTGCAAGCAGAAGAAGCTGACCAACGTTCGCTCCGAGACGGGCGAGACGACGATCGTCTTGGTTCCGCCGCGCGAGCTGACGCTGGAGCTCGCCTTGGAATATCTGGGGCCTGATGAATTGCTCGAGGTGACGCCGAAGTCGCTGCGCATCCGCAAGCGCATCGCGGATGCCAAGCTGCGTCTTCGAGCCCGACGGGAGGCGGGCTGATCACCCGATGAATCCAAGCGCCCACACGAACCCCGGGTCCGGTGGATCGGTTCCGGCACAGGAGACCACGCCGCAGGCGGATCACCGCGTCGTGACGTTTGAATCGTTTCGCCTCCATCCCCAGCTGCTCAAGGGGATTCATGACCTGGGGTTTGTCCGGCCGACCCCGATCCAAGCGCAGGCGATCCCGGCGGTCCTCACGGGCCGCGACGTCCTGGCCTGCGCGCCGACCGGCACCGGCAAGACCGCCTCGTTCGTCCTGCCCATCCTCCACCGACTGCTCCACGAACCGTCCCGGCCGCATCTGCGGGTGCTGATCCTCGCGCCGACGAGGGAACTGGCCCTCCAGTCTATGGAACACCTGCGCGCGCTCTCCCGCTATGTCCATCTCAAGGGTGCGGCGATCTTCGGCGGGGTGCCGATGGAGCCGCAAATCTCGGCGCTGGCACGGGGTGTGGATATTATCTCGGCGACACCGGGACGCCTGTTGGACCACATCTACGCCGGCCGGATCGATTTTGTGGATTTGGAGGTTGTCGTCCTCGACGAGGTCGACCGGATGCTCGACATGGGATTCCTGCCGGACATTCAGAGCATCCTCAAGCTCTTGCCCACAGAACGACAGAACCTCGCGTTCTCCGCCACCGTGCCTGAGGAGATCCTGCGCGTGGTGCGCCAGATCCTTCGAGATCCGATCACGATTCAGGTCGGTCAGCAGTTGCGGACCCCGGTGGGGATCCGCCACGCGGTCTATCCGGTTCCGCGCCACCTGAAGACGACGCTGCTGATCGAGCTGTTGCGGGGCGAGGGCATGACCTCGGTGCTCGTCTTTACCCGCACGAAACATTACGCGGATCGCCTGGCGCAGAAACTGGAACAGGCAGGCCTGTCCGTGTCGGTCCTCCATGGGAACCGCAGCCAGGGGCAGCGGCTACGCGCCCTTGAACGATTTCGCCAGGGTCGCAGCCAGGTGATGGTGGCGACGGATCTGGCGGCGCGCGGCATCGACGTCGACGACATCAGTCACGTGATTAACTTTGATCTGCCGGAGACTCCGGAGATGTACATCCACCGCATCGGCCGCACCGCGCGCGCCGAAGCCACCGGCGATGCCTTCAGCCTCGTCGACAAGGACGAAGAGCCGTTGGTGGCGCAGATCGAACAGGCCCTACACCGCATCCTCCCTCGCGTCACGCTGCCGCACTTTGACTATCGCAAACCGGCCCCCCACCGTCCGCTCCATCGCCACACGCCATCCCACCCTCGTCGGTTCCACCGTCCCAGTCACTCTTGACCCGCTCGTCTCCAATCGCTGTATAATGGTCACGATGAAATGGATTCGGGTCCATGAGATCGGTGGGCCGGAGGTGATGCGGCTCGAAGAGGGATCAGCGCTCTCGCCGGGGCCCGGCCAGGTGGTGATGCGGGTTCATGCCGCCGGCGTCAATCCGGTTGATACCTACGTGCGGGCGGGGCAATACGGCTACCATCCTGAGCTGCCCTACACCCCAGGAGCCGATGCCGCGGGCATCGTCGAAGCGGTGGGTGAGGGAGTGACGCACGTGAAGGTCGGGGAGCGGGTCTACGGAGCGCGCTGTCTCAGCGGGGCGTATGCGGAGCAGGCGTTGTTTGAGGCGATTCACGTCCAGCCGATTCCTGAGGCGGTGACATTTGCGCAAGGCGCGTGTCTCGGCATCCCGTATGTGACCGCGTATGGCGCAATCTTTCTCAGAGCCAAGGTCAAACGTCGCGACACCGTGTTGGTGCATGGCGGAAGCGGCGGGGTGGGAACCGCCGCGCTGCAAATCTTGCGCCAGCGGTCGGTGCGGATCATCGCCACCGCCGGCTCAGAGGAGGGACGTCGGCTTGCCAAGGAACAGGGCGCGGAGACCGTGATGGATCATCATGACCCGACTCACTACGAACAGATCATGCGGCTGACGCGCCGGCGCGGGGTGGGTGTCATTCTGGAGATGCTCGCGAACGAAAACCTGGCGAAGGATTTGACGGTCTTGGCCCATCGCGGACGTGTGGTGGTCATCGGCTGCCGAGGGACGATCGCAATCGATCCGCGCCAGTTGATGTGGTGCAGCGGCTCGATCCTCGGCCTTCGGTTGCGCAACGTCACGAAGGCCGCGTACCGGAAGATCCACGCCTTTCTGGTGGACGGCCTTCGGGCAGGTTATCTGCGTCCCATCATCGGGAAAGAATTCCCGCTGACTCAGGCTGCCGAGGCCCACCGCGCGGTCTTGCACTCCCCTGCCTATGGCCATATCGTCCTGGTTCCGAATTGATGAGACCCCTTGCACGCGGCGACAGATAGGTTATAGTGAACATCAAAGGAGGGCTGTCGAATGAGATCTGCGATTCTCGGGGCTGTCTTGATGTTGATTGGTGTCTTGGCCGGTCGTCTGCTCAGTGGGCCGTCGAACCCGCCCGGACTCACGAAGGCGGAAGCCCAGCAGATTCTGGACGAGCTGAAACAGCTTCGTGTCGCTGTTGAGCGTGCGCCGGCTCCGCCTGCCGCCCAGGCTGCAGCTCCAGCTGCGCCTTCGCAGCCACAAACCGTCTCGGTCTCCATCGAGGGCAGTCCGTCCATGGGTCGCGACGATGCCCCCTTGACGCTGGTGGAATTCTCGGATATCCAGTGCCCCTTCTGCGGGCGGTTCCACACGCAGACCTTCGAACAGCTCAAGACCAACTACATCGACAAGGGACTGCTGCGGTTCGTCAGCCGAGACCTGCCACTGCCATTCCACGCCGAGGCCGAGAAGGCTTCCCTGGCAGCTCGATGTGCCGGCGATCAAGGACGCTACTGGGAGATGCGCGATGCGCTGTTGAAGAACCCCAGCACCCTCAGCACCGACACGATCATGGCGCAGGCCGCCACGCTCTCCCTCAACGCGGACACGTTCAAGGCGTGCATGGACCAGCAAAAGTATGTCGACGTCATCCGCAAGGACGGCCAGGATGCTGCAACGATCGGCTTGAGCGGTACCCCCTCCTTCGTCTTAGGCAAAGCCTCCGGCACGACCGTCCAGGGGATTACGATCGTCGGCGCGCAGCCTTACGCGAGCTTCGAGTCCAAGATCAAGGAAATGCTTCCCAAGGAGTAGTTGAACCAGATGGACGAAGTCACAGGGATTTTGATTTTTACGGGGGCGATGTTTGTCGGTCTCTGGGCCTTGAGTTGGGCCTGCGGGGATTTTCACAAACCGCAGCCGAAAGATCCGTCGTCCTCAACGCCTTCCTAACGTCGCGCCCCTCCATGTCTGGACCGCCGCGGCCCTTCGACGTTGCTCAGGGCCGTCCTGAGCGAGTGGAGCGAGTCGAAGGACGGTTTACTCTCCCCGAGCACCTCCATGAGCTCCGTCGGCGAGTTGCAGTGAGTCTGTGCGCGGTGGTGGTCGCGTCGATTGTCAGCGCCGCCTTCGTGGGTCGGATTCTCGCGTGGCTCAAGCAACCCGCCGAACCATATCTCACCCACTTGGTATTTTTCAGTCCCACCGAGGGGTTGACGGCGTACCTGAAAGTGATTCTCGTCTCAGGGCTCGTGTTGGCGATGCCGGTGGTGTTGTATCAGGTGTGGGGTTTCGTGCGTCCGGCGCTGACGTGGAAGGAACGCTACTACGGGCTCTCGTTCGTGGGGTGGGGCAGCGTGTTGTTTACGCTCGGCGGGATGTTTGCGTACACGGTCTGTCTGCCGTTATTTCTGAAACTCCTGCTGACCGTTGGTGGGGGAACGCTTGAGCCGTTGATTTCGATCAATCAGTACCTGTCGTTTGTGACCGGCGTGATGCTGCTGTGCGGGGTCTTATTTGAGTTGCCACTGGTGGTGGTCATGTTGACCCGTCTTGGGGTCGTCTCAGCGGAGTGGCTTCGGCGGTCTCGCGCCATCGCGCTGCTGGCCATGCTGGTTCTCGCGGCCGTGTTCACGCCGACAACCGATGCCGTCAGTTTGCTGCTCGTCACGATTCCGATGGCGCTCCTCTACGAAGCGGGACTGGCCATCTCCACGTGGTCATCCCGGTAGTTCTTGCAACACCAAGCCAACTCAGCAACGCTACCCCACACCCTACCCACCCCGCCTGCGCGTGACCGAAGACGATGGCCAGTGGCGCGAGCGTGGTCGTCAGAATCGCGATCGTCCCCAGTGCCCACTGCAAGAGACTCAGTCCCCATCGTTCACCGGTGCCCGTTGTGGCAATCGGCTTCCACCACCCTGGTGGACGGACCGCCGAGTAGAACTGCGTCAGCGTCTGTCGGTCAACCGGGTGAGTCAGCAAGGTGACCGGGACCCAGCACAACGCAGTGCCGATCACCATGAACAACAACTCGGGCAGCAGCCCCTGCGGCAAGCCCAGCCACGCCATCGCCTGCGGGCGCATCCATAACAGTGGGGCACTCACGCACATCGCCGTGATCTCGCTCCACGGATTGATCCGCCACCAGAACCATCGCAGCAGATACACCGGTCCGATGCCGGCGGTCAGGTTGAGGATCAAGGTGAACGCCTGCCCAATACTGTGGATCGACCAGGCCACCCACACGGCCCCGATCGCCAGGCCATACGGGATCAGGCGCGAGACGGACAGATAGTGCTGCTCGCTGGCATCCCGTCGGACAAATCGCTTGTACACATCGTTGACAAGGTACGAAGCGCCCCAGTTGAGGTGCGTGCTCACGGTCGAGAGAAACGCCGCGAAGAACGAGGCGAGCATGACGCCTTTCAAACCGACCGGCAGCAACAGGGTGATGAGTCGGGGATACGCGCGCTCATGGTCAATGAAACCGTCCACGGTAACGTGCGCATTCGGCACGAGGAGGAGGGACGCCAGGGCGGTGAGGATCCACGGCCAGGAACGCAGGCAGTAGTGCGCGATGTTAAACCAGAGGACCGATCCCATCGCCTGCCGTTCGTCTTTACAGGAGACCAGCCGTTGCACGAGGATGCCGCCCCCGTCGGTGTTCTTCCACGCCCACCACTGCACGAGGATCAACCCGAGAAACCACCCGAAGGGTGAAGTGAGCCATGAGCCATCAGCGGATGCCTCTATGGGTGGGATGATCGCCAGGGCCGAGGTCCCTTCGAGCGACTCGCGCAACGACGTCATCCCGCCCACCGCGCTCACGGCAGCCCACGCGAGGATGCCCGCCCCCACCATCGCCCAGATGAACTGAAAGAGATCGGTGAGCGCCACCCCCCACAGGCCAGACGATGAGGTGTAGATCGTCGCCAGGACGACACTGAGGATGATCGCCGTCTCACGGTTCGCGCCGGTCATTTCCTCGAGGACTTTGCGCAAGCCAGTGACCGGCCACGCCCCAAGCACGTAACAGTTGTACAGTAGTCCCCAGTAGATGGCTTTGAAGCCGCGCAACCACGCGGCGGCGCGTCCGCTGTACCGCCGCTCGACGAACTCAACCTCGGTCATCACGTTGGCGCGTTTCCAGAGCTTGGCGAACACGAAGACCGCCAACATGGTGCTGATCGACAGCGCGAGCACCTCCCAGACCCCCCACACCCCTCGACGACGCACCATGCCGGTGAGCAGGAGGGGCGTATCGGATGAGAAGGCGGTGGCGGCCATCGAGCTGCCTGCTAACCACCAGCCGAGCGAACGGTTGGAGGTAAAGTAGGACTCCAGACTTTCGCCCGCCCGTTTGGTGAAGACTGTGCCTAACCAGAGGCTGATGAGGAAAAACACCGCGACGATCGACCAATCAATCCACGTCATTTCGGTGTGAGGGTCCCGAGGATGCGCGGGCCGGAGGCGCCGGTGGTCTGCGGCAGATGATTGATGCGTCCACGGAAAGCCCGCAGCGCCAAGAGCGCGAAGGCCACCGGTTCCTTGGCTTGGGGGTGGAGGCCGTAGGCAGCGATGGAGCAGACCGGGATCGGGGCCAGCAACACCGCGAGGTGACCCATGAGGGTTCGGTTCAGCGCCCCGCCTCCACTGACGATGACCTCATGCAGCCTGACAGGGACGAACCGCCGGTAGCTCTCCACGATGCTGTGCGCCGTGAAGTACGTGACGGTGGCCAGCACATCGAGCCCACCGTGTGTCCATCGTCGTCCGAGGATCGTGTGGAGCCACTCCTCGTTGAAGAGTTCCAGCCCCGTCGATTTCGGCGGTGGCCGACGAAAGTAAGGATGCGCCCACAGCCGGCGAATCATCGCCTGATCGATGCGTCCTCGTTGGGCCATCGCTCCGTGACGATCGAACGGCTGCTTTCCACGAGTCAGTCGTTGAACAATGGCGTCGATAAGGCAGTTCCCGGGCCCCGTATCAAAGGCGGCCGTTCTGATGCCGCGACCGACCACCGTCACGTTGGCGATCCCGCCGATGTTTTGGAGGGCTCGCGGCGCACCAACGCCAAACATCCACTGATCGAAGCAGGGAACGAGCGGCGCCCCTTCACCGCCGGCTGCGAGATCGCGCTGACGGAAATCCGCCACGACCGGAATGCCAGTGCGCTCCGCGATGATCGACGGATCGCCGAGCTGCAGGGTGCACGGGATGGGATCGCGCGGCCCGTGGTAGACGGTGTGTCCGTGCGAGCCGATGGCCTCGACACGCCGCGGATCGATGCGCGTGGCGCGCAGCAGCTGCACGGCGGATCGGGCGAACAGCTCGCCGAGCAGGACGTTCACCTGGGCCGCCTGCGCGACGGTCCATTCGCGCGACCGGCGCAACAGCTCCGTCAGCGGCGGCGCGTAGGCGGTCGTGCGATACCCGAGGAGGCGGAAGCGACGGCCGCGGAATTCCACCAACGCTGCGGAGACGCCGTCGCAGGAGGTGCCGGACATCAGACCGAGGGCGAGAGCCATCAGAGAGAAGTGGGAAGTGGGAAGTCGGAAGTGGGAAGTAGGGAAAAGAAAAACCGGGTCATGGGCGAGAGTTGGGGAGGATGTTGCGGAGGAGGCCGTGGTGTTGGGTGAGGAGGCGGCGGGCGCGGGAGGCGTCGACGTTGAGAGCGGCCATGATGATCGCCACCTTCGTCTC
The DNA here is from genome assembly GCA_964624155.1 of uncultured Planctomycetales bacterium. Taxonomy (GTDB): domain Bacteria; phylum Omnitrophota; class Gorgyraeia; order Aquiviventales; family Aquiviventaceae; genus CAZUWM01. The sequence continues at coordinate 17,122 of CAZUWM010000008.1, read as the reverse complement.
CCCATGAGCTCGTCGTAGCGCCGCAGCGGCTCGTGAGCGTGAGGCGCCTGAGACGGTTTCAATGAGGCGGATCGCCCGCTCGCGCAGTTTGCGGGAGGTGGGACGCACGTCCACCATCAGATTTCCATACACCTTGCCCAGGCGTACCATGGAGGCGACCGTGAGCATGTTGAGAATGAGCTTGGTGGCCGTTCCCGCTTTGAGGCGGGTGGAGCCGGCGATGACCTCCGGTCCGACTCGCGGCGCGATCACCACATCGGCCAGTCGGCTGACTCGGCTCGTGCGATGGCACGTCACCAGGATGGTGGAGGCACGCCTCGTGCGCGCGGCTTGCAATCCGGCCTCGACAAACGGTGTCACACCGCTGGCCGCGATCCCGATGAGTACATCGCCAGGTCGAAGACGGCGAGCCACTTCGCGGTGCGCGGCGGCTCGGTCATCCTCAGCGCCTTCACGCGAACGAAAGACCGCTGGACGTCCACCAGCGATGATGGCGTGGATCATCGACGGTGGGGTATTGAAGGTCGGGGGACATTCGGCCGCTTCAATGACGCCGAGTCGTCCGCTCGTCCCCGCACCGATGAACCACCAGCGCCCCCCACGCTGCAGCGAACGGATGATAAGGGAGGTTGCGCGAGCCACATGCGGGATGACACGACCCACGGCTCGAGGGACCGTCGCATCTTCCTGATTGATGAAGCGAAGGAGCCGCGTGGTGGTGAGACGATCTAATTGCCGGCTTCGGGGATTGATTCGCTCAGTTGGAAGGCGTGCGTACTCCGCCGCTGAGGGCATACGTTGAGGATAACACGGGGCTCCTATTGAGTCCATAGTCGGTAGTCCGTAGTCCATAGTAGAAATTCGCCAACTTGGCATTTTGGTATTATAGTTCTTGCTATGGACTATGGTCTATGGACTGCGGACTAGCGAATGACACTTGAAGAACTCATCGGTTCAACGCTGGTGGTGGGTCTGCCAGGCACGCATCTCACCGATGAGGTCGCGCAGCACCTGCGGCGGATTCATGTCGGCGGATTTATCCCGTTTGTCCGAAATGTTGAGTCGCCAGAGCAATTTCGTGCCTTGATCACGTCCCTCCACGAGGCATGTGGACGTGAACTGTTCGTCATGGTGGATCACGAAGGCGGGCGGGTCGTGAGGTTTTCGAGCGGTGTCACGTTTTTTCCCGACGCGCTGACCGTCGGCGCCACACAGGGTCCCGACGAAGTTCGGTGTCAAGGGCAGATCGAAGCGGAGGAATTACGCGCCCTCGGGGTTCATGTCAACCTGGCGCCTTGCGTGGATGTCTTGGTTGAAGGTAGCGACCCGGTGATCGGAAACCGCTCGTATGGGCATGAGGCGCAGCGGGTCGCCGAGTTCGGTATGGCGCGCATCCAAGGCCTTCAAGGCAAAGGCGTCGCCGCCTGCGCAAAACATTTTCCTGGTCTGGGGGCGGTGCCGAAGGACCCCCACAAGCAGTTGCCGACAGTGACTCTGGAATGGGATGCGATGCGCGCCGTTCATCTCGTCCCGTTTATCGCGGCGATTCGCGCCGGGGTGGCGACGATCATGTCGTCCCACGTGTGTTACCCGAACCTGGATCCGACTCCCGCGATGCCGGCGACGTTCTCCAAGCGGTTGGTCCATGAGTTGCTGCGAATCGAGATGGGCTTTCAAGGGCTCATCCTGAGTGATGATCTCGAGATGGGCGCGTTACGGGGGCTGTGTCCGATCGGCGAAGCGGCGGTGCGGGCCGTTGAAGCGGGACATGATGTGTTATTGATCTGCTCGGATCTGGCACTTCAGCGTCAAGTCTTTGAGGCTCTGTGTGCCGCCTATGAATCGGGTCGGTTATCCGTGACCCAGTTGGAGCGCAGCGTCGCGCGCCTTGATGGGTTGCGGAAGTGAGGGTCACGGAAGGGGAAGTGAGGGTCAGGTCTTGCATTTCAACATTGTTCGCT
>CAZUWM010000008.1:0-15061 GCA_964624155.1 uncultured Planctomycetales bacterium | reverse complement strand
TGACCCCGTGCTTGGTGTCGGCCCTCGCCGCGGTTCGGTTCCGTCTCTCGCCCAGTCCATTTTTCATAAGACTGAAAAATTGACTTGACTGATTTCCATCGTGGTCTAAAATAGACACTACCATGCGGTACTTCCACCGGCGGGTCATGCAGTGGGCTCTTTCCGACGACACCCTAGGCAGCCGGATGGCCTTTATTTCCGGGCCCCGTCAGATTGGAAAGACGACCGCGGTCCAACGGTTCCTGACCGAGCAGGGACAGCGCCATCTGTATTACAACTGGGACACGCCGACCGTCAAAAGGCGATACGCCTCAAATCCGCTCTTTTTCGTGCAAGACCTGCCCCCCGAACGGCCACAGGTGTGGGTGGCGCTGGACGAGATTCACAAGTATCCCAAGTGGAAGAATCTCCTCAAAGGCTATTATGACGAATGGCGGCAGAAGATTCGGTTCATCGTGACCGGCTCGGCCCGATTAGATCTTTTCCGGAAGTCGGGGGACAGTCTGGTGGGTCGCTACTTCCTTTTTCGTATGCTGCCCCTGGGAATCCGTGAAGTGGTTCCTGGCCTATCGTCCAAAAGTGAAGAGCATGTTCCGGATGAAGACATCCGAGCGATCCCCCCCGCGGCTTCGGCGGTGAGTGAGGCGGTGGAAAGCCTTCTTCACTGCACCGGCTACCCGGAACCCTTCGCCGTTGGGAAGGAAGCGTTTTGCACGCAATGGAGGGAGAACCACGTGTCGCTGATCCTCCAGGAGGATCTGAGGGACCTGACCAAAATTGTCCAAGTGAGAAAGCTGGAAACGCTCCTCTACCTCCTACCGGACAGGGTGGGCTCTCCCTTAAGCTTGAACGCCCTGCGCCAGCCGCTTGAATCGGCTCATGGAACGATCCGGTCATGGCTGGAAGCCTTGAAGGTGGTGTATCTGATCTTTTCCATCCCTCCGTGGACCGCGCGTCTTTCACGATCGGTGCTGAAAGAGCAAAAGGTGTACTTCTGGGACTGGGGGATGGTGGCTGATCCCGGGGCCCGCTTCGAGAATTTCGTCGCCGTTCAATTGCAACGTGCCATCGCGAGTTGGAATGAAAAGGGCAGAGGCCCGTTCACGCTTCATTTCTTGAGAACGAAGGATGGTCAAGAAGTGGACTTCGCGATCGCGGACCGAAACAGGGTATGGCTGTTGGTAGAAACCAAGGAGTCAGAGACATCCCTTGCAAAGAGCGTCGCGTCTCTTCAAGAGAAGGTGCAGGCGAAACTGGCCATTCAGGTCATCAACAAAAAGGGGATCTGTGAGCAGAAGGGGAAGGGACTGTATGTGATGGGGGCCGATCGCTTGTTTTCTCTTCTGCCTTGAGTGTGGTGAGCCACGTCGAACCACGCCCGGCAAGACGCATAGCTATGATTCGACCGAATTGCTCAAGACGATCGGCGTGCTGGAAGGAGCATCCCCGAAGGGTCATTCCCCGAAGCCACGGCCTAAGAGTGGGGCGGCCGAAGAGGCCAACCTGCTCCAGCTCATCGTCTTTCGCCTGGGTGATGATGAGATGAAGGCGGATCAGGCTCAGGAATTTTCGAAAGGCGGGTACGCGAACGAGAACATCGAGTCCCCGCATCTGGTTGATCGGTATGCTGTTCATAGCATGGTCAGCATACCACAGAGGGAGGCGGGTGGCATGCCGTATCGCATGCTGAACCCTGTACGCTCTACGCTAGTACAGCGTACAGTGTTTAGCGTACAGCTGGGTGACCGGCGAGCAGGTCGGGCAGGCGCTTCAGGCAGGCAGTGAAGGGGAGCACATGGATCGGACCTTCGCGCATCTCGCGGGTTCCACCGTAGAGGAAGTAGGCGGTGGCTTGCGGGTAATCCTTCAGGAAGGCCGACAATCCCCGGAGCCACTCCGGGCGGATCTTCGCCACCCGCTTCACCTCAAAGGCCAGGAGGCCCCGCGGCCCGTAGAGGACGAAATCGACCTCCAGGCCGGTAGGCGTGCGCCAATAGTGTATCGTGAACCCAAGCCCCAGGTAGTCATTCACGGCTCTGAGCTCTTGGAAGAGCAACGTTTCCAGCGCCTGCCCGTCAATCTCTTCCGGGCGATCCAGCGGGCCCTTGGGTCGCACGGTGCGGTAGACGCCGGCGTCAAAGAGATAGAACTTTGGATGGTGGAGGAGTCGCCGCTTGGCGCGCTTGGCAAAGACCGGCACCCGAGCGGCCAACAGCAGATCGTCCAGGATCGAGAAGTACTGCTCGACGACCTTGCGCTCCACGGAGCATTCCCGCGCGACCGTCGACACGTTGAGGATGGCCCCTTGAGAAAAACTGGCTGCTTCGAGAAAGCGCGAGAAGGCGCCCAGGTTGCGCGTCAGGCCCTCCTGCTGGATCTCTTCCTGGAGGTAGGTCTTGACATAGCTGCGCAGGTACGCCTGCGGGTCGGCGTCAGTGTAGGCGCAGGGCAACTGGCCACACTGGAGCGAATGCCGCAGGGTGAAGTCGTCGCCCAACTCGCCGGCGGTCAACGGGTGCAGGAACAACGTCAGGGCCCGGCCAGCCAGGAGGTTCACCGACTTCTGTTTCAGCTTCCGGGCGCTGGAGCCTGTGAGGATGAATCTCAGCCGCTGGGTCTCAATCAGGCGGTGGACCTCATCGAGGAGTGCTGGGATCTTCTGGACCTCATCGATGATGATCCATCCGGTGTGCCCGTGAGGGATGTAGTGGGACAGCCGCTGGGGATCGGCCGACAGCGGCAGGTAGAGCTCCGCCTCCAGCAGATCGAGATAGACCGCCTCCGGGAAGGTCCGTCGCACCCAAAAGGACTTCCCCGTGCCTCGTGGCCCGAAGAGAAAGAAGCTCTTCCCCTCTGGAGCGTTGATCAGTCTGGAATACATACTTCCATTTTACACGATATTCTGGATGTTTCAATGGGAAATCAGTGAAGAGCCAAGAGGCGTTTCTTGAGGCGAGCCAGAGAGCAGATCAATGTCCTTGGACTTCAACGCCTTCGTGTAGAGGTACGGCGACGACGAGCGACGTGGGGCGGCGACGCATTTCAGCCCAGCCCTTTCCCTCGCTGGCGCAACGCGGCCATGTGCTCATGCTGTTAGGGACTCTTAATCTGCTCGAAGATGTCGAGCGCAGGAATCAGGAACTACGGGAAGCTCAAACAGCTCAATTGAATATTCCGGAATCGCGCACGAGCTGAACCAGCCGATTGGGGCGATCATGGGCTTCTCGCAATTTTTGCTGAGCCAGGTGCCGCCGGATAGCCCCCTCGAATGATCAGGAAACTGCCGGTCATTCGCCTTGAGACGCGTCAGAAGGTCATCCTGGGAGCGACAGCCGCTGTGACCACGCTCGTGTTCCTCGTCCGGTTCGTCTATCTCCCTGTCGTGGGGACGATTCGCAACCACCGTGCTGCCCTCCTTAGATCTCCGGGTCAAAGTGGCTGATGCCCATGTCATTGCGGCCAGACTCCTCAGTGAACAGGACGCGCTGGCTAAGACGACCACACGCTACCGCGAGTTTAAACGCCGCATGCGTGAGAGCCAGTCCGTCTCGTCCATCTTGCCCCCTTGATGCGGTGAGGGCGAATATGGTACGCTTTCCCGTTGGGAGCCGATAAAGGCACACCATGCGAAAGCATGGGCCGCAAAGCTGAGGGCCTACGTCGCTGGGGTGTCGCGGCAGACGAGCGCTGGAGAAGCGTTCCCCGACCGTTATTTCGGGGCAGAGGCGTCTGACATCCGCGCCCGTGCGATATGGCGGCTTTAGCTGCCGAAGCTTCTGAGGGCGCTTTGGCCCTTATCGGCCCCCAGGCCTTATGATGTGTCTGACGCTTGTCTCCTGACTATTGGCGTGGCTGTGACAAGTGTCTGACACAATCTTCTCCACGGCTCCCATGAGCCGTGGATTTTTTTGTGTACTTGATTTGGACACATGTCTGACACATAATCGTGTTGTCATGGAAACCGGCTCGCTGATCCTGTTTCTGGTGTGGGCCTTTGTCGCCGAGGTCATCGGGACGATGGCAGGCTTCGGGGCCGCGACGGTCCTGACCCCCATCGCGAGTTTCTTTCTCGACATCAAGACGGCCGTGGCGGTGGTGGCGTGCTTCCATCTCTTTGGCAATGCGTCGCGTCTGCTCTTTTTTGGCCGCCACATTCAGTGGTCGATCGTAGGACGATTCGGCGTGGTGGGGGTGGCCCTGTCGTTCGTCGGAGCCCATCTGGCGGCATGGCTCTCAGCCGATCAGATTCGCATCGCTCTAGGCGGCTTCCTTGTGATCTATGGGCTTGCGGAGGGTCTTCGCGTGACGTCAATCCGAATCCCTGCGACGACTTCTGCGCTGGTGACGGGCGGTGTCTTCTCAGGGGCGATCGCGGGGTTGATCGGCACCGGCGGCGCCATACGCTCCGCGTGTTTGCTCGCCTTCGGACTGCCGAAGGAAGCCTATCTGGGTACCTCGGCGCTGATCGCGCTCCTGGTGGATTCGACCAGGTTACCGGTATATCTGAGCCAACAATTTATTCCCTCCGCCATCGTCCCGGTCATCTGGAGCTTGACCGTGGTTGCCTTCAGCGGCTCCTTCGTGGGGCAATGGCTCGTTCGACGCGTCTCCCCGTCGTGGTTCAAGCGCTTCGTGTTGGCCATGCTCTTGCTGATGGGCGTGAAATTGTTGGTGGACGGCGTGAAAGGAGTCTCGTGATGAGGCGTCTGCTCGTCGTGGTCGGCGTGGTCGGTGTGTGGGTCAGCGTGGCCGCGGTATTGGTGGGGTTTGTCCAGCCGTGGGCGTCCATCAAGGTGAGATATCGTGACGTGGCGCGCGACGTGACGGGCGCCGTGGATGCGGTGGCCAAAGAAGTTGGTTTAGGCGATGTCCTCTCCTCGTTGTCAGAGCGCGTGGGGCGCGTGACGATTTCCGTCAAGGAGGGGGCGGAAACGATTACCGGCGAATTGCCTGATCTCTCCACCATCCCCACCGAGATCAGCGGCGCGGACATCCCGCGCTTGGCCAATCGGAAAGACGCCCACGTCGTCGTGGCGTTGGCCGAGATGTGGACCGGCCATCGCGAACTTGGCGCGAAAAGTTATCTCGTGTACGTCATCCCTGGCTTGGCTCTCCTGGTCGGCGTGTTGGTCACGCTCTTTCGAAGCGCGCGCTGGCTCGGCGCCCTCCTCGGACTGACGGCGCTGGCGCTCGCAGGGTTCTCCGGGTGGAAGCTCTCCACCACCCATCCCGATGCCTTGTTGGTGGCCATCACCATCGAGCAGGGACTCTGGCTGGTCTGCTGGGGTTATGCCGGCATGGGTCTCGCCTTGCTCCTCACGGCGCTTGTTTCCAGAACACGATCAGCAGCTTCCTGAAGTGAATTGACGCTCGTTCCTCGTCGAGCCTATAATGCTTTCACCTCACACCTGATACCGCCGGGATAGCTCAGGTAGTAGAGCGCAGGTCTGAAAAACCTGGCGTCCCCAGTGCAAGTCTGGGTCCCGGCGCTTCTTTTGTGCGCATGGAGACATGAAACCTGAAAAAGCCAGAGCGATCCGCTTAAGAAGGGTAGGCAAGAGTTATAACGAGATCGTCAAGGTACTCGGCATACCGAAGAGTACGCTCGCAAGCTGGCTCAAGCTCTATGCTCGTGAGAGGTCAGCGGGAACGAGGGCGCTCGTGGCGAGAAATAAACGGCAGACAGTCCTTGCTCACGCGCGAGCCCAAGTTGTTCAGGAGGCCGCTTCCAAAGATATCAGGCTGCTTTCTTTTGAAGATTTGCGATTAGTCGGCGCAGCCTTGTATTGGGCAGAGGGAACCAAGCGGCCTCCAGCTCACGGCGGCAGGTGTGTCCAATTCAGTAACGCCGAGCCGGCCGTCATCACGTTGATGATGCGTTTCTTCAAGGAAATATGCCATGTTCCGGGAGATCGATTTAAGGCCCATGTGTTTCTTGCGCCGGGATTGAGTGGCCCAAAAGCCGTCCGTTTTTGGTCCAGCATCACCGGTATTCCGCGGGAGCGCCTTGCGCTCTACCGAACGCTCAGCCGAGCTAGCCAACGGAAACGTCCTCGATCCCGTTTGCCCCACGGGACACTACAACTGCGTATAGGCAGCAGCACGGCGCTCTTTCATCGCATCATGGGTTGGATTGGTGGTATTCAACGCAGTTGCGAACCGGGCATGTCTAACGGGAGTGACGGCCCTCTCCATTTCTTGGCGACGCTGGCGTAGCTCAGTGGTAGAGCAGCCCCGATCGAAGATCGGGGCGGGTTGTCCCGATGGAGGCGTTAGAGTTTCTGCCGGCGTAGCTCAGTGGTAGAGCAGCGGTTTCGTAAACCGCGGGTCGGAGGTTCAACTCCTCTCGCCGGCTTCTTACCTTACGCCTCCATCGGGATCACCGGCTTCTCTTGACTCTGTTTGAACCTCATGCGCAGTCGTTGGAAGACACGTCATGTACCTGCCGATCCGTTAGGCTCTCTGGTCTATCGCTCCAAGCTGATCGGTGAGGAAGCCAACCTCGGTCTCTTCGGGGGTGGCAACACCTCGACCAAAGGCCAGCTTCCGGATCTCGTCGGACGACCGGAACCGGTCTTGTGGGTGAAAGGCAGTGGCGTGGATTTAAAAGATTGTCAACGCCATCATTTTGCCGCGCTGCGGTTGGCTCCGTTGCGTCAGCTCGCCTCGCGTGCCCGCATGACCGACGAAGAGATGGTTGCTTTCCTCGAGCGTTGTCTGGTCGATCCGAAATCGCCTCGGCCATCGGTGGAAACCCTCCTGCACGCCTTCATTCCGGAACGCGACATCGATCACACCCACGCCGATGCGATACTCTCCTTAGCCAATACCGATCGCGGCGCGTCCCTCGTGCGAACGGTCCTGGGCGATCGTCTGATCTGGATTCCGTATCTTCAGCCGGGTTTTGCGCTCTCCCGGCGGGTCTTCGAGGCCTATCAACGATCGCCTGAGTCGCACGGGGCGGCGTTGGAGCAGCATGGCTTGATTACGTGGGGGTCGGATGGCGCAACGAGCTACCGACGCACCCTCCACTACGTCACGTTGGCTGAGCGGTATCTGACAAGACAGCGACGGCGACGCCGGTGGTCTCCCTCGCGTTGGACGACGCTGCCGACGCAAGAGCGGATGGCCTGGTTGCGGCAGCGGCTGCCTTCGATTCGGCAGACCATCAGTCACTCCAAACGAATGTGTCTGACCTACGATGACAGCCCTGAAGTGCTTGAGTTCGTCAATGCTTCACGTATGCCGCGGGTGGCTTCGGTTGGGCCGGCCACACCCGATCACATGCTGCGTACCAAACGCCTGCCGCTCGTGATGAAGAGCACGGATGACGTCGTCGCTCAGCTCACGCGCTACGCCAAAGCCCACGAACGGTATTTTCGACGCCATCGTCAGCCAGAGCAATCGATGTGTGATCCGTATCCACGGGTCATCTTGATTCCTGGCGTGGGGATGCTGACGACGGGCAAAGATGCCACGGAGACTGCGATGGTGGCGACCATCTACAAGCATGCGATGGCGATCATGCGCAATGCCTCGACGGTCGGTCGCTACACCTCCGTGTCAGAGCGAGAAGCCTTCGCCGTCGAATACTGGCCGCTTGAGCTGTATAAGTTGTCGTTGGCTCCACCGGAGGCCGAGCTCTCGCGGTTCGTGGGCATCGTCACAGGAGCCGCGGGTGGCATCGGGCGAGGGATTGCGCAGATGCTCGTCGATCGAGGCGCCTCGGTTGCGGTGACGGACCTCCAACATCGAGACATCGAGCAGTTCGCGCAAGAACTGAATCAACGCGCAGGACGTCGGAGGGCCGTGGGGCTCGTGATGGATGTGACAAATGAAACGAGTGTCGAGCGGGCGTTTGATGAAACGATTCGTACCTTTGGGGGGGCGGATTTTCTTGTCTCGAACGCCGGCATTGCGACCGTCTCGTCGATCGATCGCCTCTCGCGCGAAGCGTGGGATCGCAGCCTCGCGGTGAATGCCACCGGACATTTCCTGGTGGCCCGAACCGTCGTGCGGTGGCTGCGCGCGCAAGAGCTGGGCGGAGCGTTGGTCTTCATCGCCTCGAAAAACGTTCCGGCTCCCGGCAAAGATTTCGGGGCGTACAGCGCCGCGAAGGCGGCGGAAACCCAACTGGCGCGGATCCTCGCCATCGAAAACGGGGAGCACGGCATCCGCGCCAACATCGTCCATCCGGACGGGGTCTTCGACGGCTCGGGATTGTGGAAGACCATTGGGCCGGATCGCGCGAAGACGTATCGACTGCCGACGAGCCGGTTGGAGTCCTATTATCAGCAGCGCAATTTGTTGAAGGCGCGCGTGCTGCCTTCGGATGTGGCGGAGGCGGTGTGTTTTCTCATCTCGCAACGCTCCGCGAAGACTACCGGCTGCGTGTTGACAGTCGACGGCGGATTGCGCGAGGCCTTTCCTCGATGACCCCTTCGACTTCGCTCAGGGTCATGGTGAGTGAGCCAGGGGGGCGAATCGAACCATGAGTCGACGAGCATGGCGTCGCCTCGTCCTCGTGCTGATTATTGCGCTCCTCCTGGCGATCGGTTTGTTCATCCCGCATGCCGGCTCCTGGCTGGTCGTCGAAGATCCTCTGACGCGCTCGGAGGTCGCGGTGGTCCTCTCAGGTTTGCCGACCTCCCGCGCGTTTGCCGCGCGCGATTTGTATCACCAAGGACTCGTGGAGGAAATTTGGGTGATTCCCGAACCGGTCCAGAAGATCGAAGGCGAGATGGTCGGTCAGGAGGTGTTCGAGGAGCTCGTGCATCACGGCCTCATTGATTCCACGAGGGAGCCATGGGCCCAGCGCGTCTTGATGTCGATGGGGATTCCTCCCGAGCGCATCGTGGTGCTGGCGAAACCTGCGCATGGGACCATCAATGAAGCCCACTGGGTACGGGAAGCCTTCAGCGGTCGTCTGCCCAAACGCCTCGTGATCATCACGTCCAAGAGCGCCTCTCGACGCGCCCGGATGATCTTCCGCCGCGTGTTTCAACATGATGGCGTTGAGATCCTCTCCTACCCCACCCCCTATGATCCGTTTGAGGCCAGACGGTGGTGGACCGCCCCACGCAACGCCCTCACCGTCGTGACGGAATACGAGAAACTCCTCCTCAATATCCTCACGCTCTTCCAGCAACGCAGGACGCCACTACCGACGACTCCATGAGTTTGCGGGGTCACCTTCGTCCCAACGAGCTCACCACCCGGCTGGGGCTCGTCAGCGTCGTCACCCTCTTCCTGGAAATCGCCCTCATCCGTTGGATCTCCACGGAGATTCGCATCTTTGCCTACGTGAACAACCTCGTCCTCTTGGCGTGTTTCCTGGGAATCGGGCTGGGCTGCTACTCCGCGAATCGGCGGGCCAGTCTCACACCGACCCTCTTGACCCTCTTCCTCCTGCTGACTGTGGTGAACGTGCCGATGAGCGTCTCGATTGCCGGAACATCCGTTCACCCATTTCGGGACACCCCGATCATGCTGAGTCTCTTTTCGGAAACCTTGATCTGGTTTCGGGAACCTCCAACCCATCTGGTACTCAAAGTCTTCCTGGGATTGGCCTCGACATGCCTGATCTTCGGGATGCTGGTGATGACGTTCATCTCCTTGGGCCGTCTCCTGGGAGGCCTGCTCCACGATCACCCCAACCCTGTCGCCGCCTACTCCATCAACGTCGGTGCCAGCCTCGTTGGGATCTGGTTGTTTAACAGCTTGTCATTTCTCTTCCTTCCTCCTTGGGTGTGGTTTGCAATCGCCGGGGTGCTGCTCTGGCCGTTTCGCCAACGGTCCATCGTGCAGACCATTGGGTGGAGCGGACTTGCCCTCCTCCTGGCTCTCATGGCCGCGGCACCTCGTCTGACCAAACGGCACATCGTGTGGTCACCGTATCAAAAACTCGAGGTCATCCCCGTGCGCCGCGGTGTGGCCTACGAGGCGCAGACGGTGGCGGTGAACAACGTCGGGTATATGAACCTCCTTGATCTGTCCCGGCGAGGTCTCGAGATGCTGCCCATCGGTGTGGATCGTCGTCTGCGATCCTTCAGCCAGTACGACTTGCCGTACCGGTTCCTTGAGCACGCGCCTGAGGAGGTGTTGATCGTCGGTGCGGGTGGCGGGAATGACGTGGCTGGCGCACTGCGAAACCGCGCACGTCGGATCACGGCGGTCGAGATCGATCCCGGCGTGTACCGGATTGGTAAAACGTTACACCCTGAACGGCCATATGATGACTCTCGCGTGACGGTCGTCATCAATGATGCGCGGGCCTTCTTCAAACGAAGCCGATTGCGCTATGACGTCATCAGTTTCGGGCTGCTCGACGCCCATACCCTGGCGTCGACCTACAACAATACCCGGCTCGATCACTACGTCTACACCGTGGAGAGTTTCCAAGAAGCGCGGGACCGGCTCAAGGAGGACGGCGTCCTGACGGTGGTCTTCGAGTCGAAGCAGTCGTACATTACCGACCGCATCGCAAAATTATTACGAGGCGCCTTCGGTCAGGATCCCCTCGTCTTCAACGTCTGGAGCGACGGATGGTTTGGGCCGGGCGGGATGATGTTTGTGACGAGCCGCGACATGGCCCGCGTGCAGCGTGTCCGGGACCGCCAACCGGCACTGAGACAATTTATCGAGCAGCGCCAGCAAGCGAGCCGACCATCCTTCCATCTGACCACGGATGACTGGCCCTACCTCTATGTGGAACAGCCTCGCATTCCGACCCTGCACCTGTGTCTCTCAGGGATTCTTTTGCTCACCCTCTTCGTCCTTCGGCGTCTCGTCATCCCCAGAGGCAAGGCGCTGGATCGCCACTTCATGTTTCTCGGCGCGGCGTTCTTACTCTTAGAGTTCCAGAACATCAATAAGACCACACTGTTGTTTGGATCGACGTGGCTCGTGACCGCCCTGACGATCTCAGCGATCTTGGCGTTGATTCTGTTCGCCAACTGGGCGGCCGGTCGCGTGCCCCACCTGGGAACGCCATGGCTCTACGGATGCCTGTTCGTGTCCATCGCCTGCCTCTTCCTGATTCCCCTGGGGACCTTCAACGTGTTGCCGACCGTCGCCCGAGGAGCGTTGGCGAGTCTGGCGCTGAACCTCCCGATCTTCTTCGCGGGGATCATCTTCATCCGGTCTTTTCAACGGGCTCATGATCGCAGTCTCGCATTTGGCTCAAATCTGCTGGGAGCTGCTGTCGGCGGCCTGCTGGAATCCCTCTCATTTGTCACGGGCATCAGATTCCTCCTCCTGGTCGTTGCGGTTCTTTATCTCCTCTCCCTCCTGGCTCTGAAGCCTCGGACGACGTAAGACCCGCATGCTCGAACGCCTTGTTTCCGGGGGGCAGACGGGGGTCGATCGGGCGGCGCTGGATGTCGCGCTGGAGCTGGGAGTGCCGTGCGGCGGATGGTGTCCCAAGGGACGCAAGGCCGAAGATGGCGTGTTGCCGTCTCGGTATTCCTTGAAGGAAACCCCCGCGGCGGAGTATGCTCAGCGCACGACGTGGAACGTGAGGGATTCGGAGGGGACGCTGATCCTGACGATGGGGCCGGCGACAGGGGGAACCGCGCAGACGATCGATGATGCGATTCGGCTGAAGAGGCCGTATCTGGTTGTCGATTTAGCGACTCACCCTGACCCTGCCTCGGTTCGCGCATGGATTGCGGCGAATCACATTCGCACCCTCAACGTCGCCGGTCCAAGGGAAAGCAAGTGTCCCGGCGTCTATCATCTGGCCTCGAAATTTCTCCGGCAACTTCTGGTATAATACACCGAAGGAGTTGCAATGGCTGGTCAAGTGCTTGAACTCACGGACAAAAATTTTGATCAACATGTCACACAAGCTCCAACTCCGGCGCTGGTCGACATGTGGGCTGCGTGGTGTTCCCCGTGCCGGATGATTGCGCCGGTGGTGGAAGAGCTCGCCGGGAAGTACCAGGGGAAGGTGACGTTCGGCAAACTCAATGTGGACGATTACCCGAGTCTGGCCGCCCAATATCAGATCATGAATATCCCCACCCTCCTGCTCTTCAAAGGGGGACGGGAAGCGGATCGCATCGTTGGGGTGCAGCCGAAGGAAGAGCTCGTCCGCCGCCTCGACTCCCTCCTCGTGTGATTCGCCCGTTAAAAAGGGGACACAGACAAACTTGGGGACACAAAACAATTTCAAAAAACATGGTTTGTGTCCCCCCGTTGCGGTCTTGTGCTCGGGGCAGGGCACCAATCTCCAGGCCATCATCAACGCGGTGCGGGCGCGACGCCTCCGAGCGCGCATCGCCGTCGTCCTCTCTGATCAGCCCAAGGCTTTCGCATTGGTCCGTGCGAAACGCGCGGGCATTCCCGCGGTCTTCGTCGATCCCCACGCCTTCTCCAGTCGCGAAGCGTGTGATCGCCACCTCATCGACCTTCTCGATCAGCATCACGTGCGGCTCATCTGCCTGGCAGGATTTATGCGGATTCTCTCCCCGGTGTTGGTCCGTCGATTCAAGAATCGCATCCTGAATATCCACCCGGCGTTGCTCCCGGCGTTCCCTGGCGTCCACGCCATTCACGATGCCCTCGCGTGGGGAGCCACGGTCACTGGTGTCACGGTTCATCTCGTTGATGAGCACATCGACCACGGTCCGATCCTCTTGCAAGAGGCTGTTCGGATTCGACCGGACGATACGCTCCAGACACTCCTGGCTCGCGTGCATCGCGTGGAGCATCGCCTCTATCCTCGGGCGATTGCGCTGATGCTCTCCGGTCGGGTCGTCGTGCGGGGTCGTCGTGTGGTGATCCGAGAGGCTTAGCGAAAAATATCGAGCTGGTTCTTCGGAAGTTGGAGGTTGCGGCCCGTCGAGGGATGGATGAGCCGAATGGCTTGGAAGCGGTCGAAGTGGTAGGCGGAGAGGACTTTCGCAATCAACGTCGTGGCTTCTTGGAAGACCTGATCCACCATCTCGGGGGAGAGCGTTCCGCCCGTCTCCGGGATGACATTCAGCGTAAACGCAAACTCCCCGTTCTTGAACTCCCCTACGCACGGTCCCACCGAGACGTGTGACAGTCCCTGTTGTTGTGTGTGCTCGGTCAATCGGTCCTGAATCCGTTTGGCGAGCTGCCAACTGAGGAACTGCTCCAACGTGATGTCGTGGAGGGCGACTTGGCTGAGGTTCGTCAGCGGAGGATTGGCGGGCTGCAACTGCAGAATCGTCCGGGAAAAGAACTCCGTGGGGGTAATGCTGTTCGCGTGGACCCGTTTGACATCATCCAAATACCGCACCATCATCAGATAGACGCCAGGGATAGAGGGATCCGACACAAGAAAGAGGTAGAACCCATGGGGATTGTCAGAGCTCAAGAGGACCCGGTGGATCACCTCAATCGCGTTGCCCAACACCTCATTGGCGCTGGCGGCGAGGCGGATCTGTCCGTCCTGCTGTTCGAGGATTCCTGCGTGCTGCAGATGGACGGCGACCGTCTCTCCGACGCGTTTCGCCGAGACCTGCAACTTATAGTCCTTCGTACAGATCTGTTGAATGGCTTGCGGGACCTGCTCCGTCCGATAGCTGGGGGCGCTACAGCCAGTGACGAGAGAGCCGACAAGCCACCCGATCAACAGCCATGACCAGAGAGCGGTGCGCATCGGAGGGTCTCCGACGACTTACGTCGTCGTGGGAGGCGGCGGAGGAGCCGAGGGGGCTGTCGGAGAAGCGACTGGGAGGACGCGCTGTTTGCCGTATTCCGAGAAGATCGCTTCAATTTCGTCGTATTCCAGCTCATCGTTCTTCAGGAGCTCATCCTTGAACCGTTCGAGGATGGCGTCTTCCCGCCGCAGGAGTTCCTCGACCGACTGCAGACACTCTTTCAGGATCGCTTGCATTTCGTTGTTGAGCTGCTCCTTCACGCGATCGGACAGCAGATCACCGCTGGCGCTGCCCCGGAACGTCCAGGAACTGGTCAGGGTCTCGTAACTGCCGATGAACCCGTTCGTGCCCATCCCCAGGTTCCACACCATGTTGTGCGCCAGCTCGATGGCTTTGGCGAAGTCGCTGCCGACGCCGTCCGACGAGGAGCCGCATTTCATGCGCTCCGCGACGTAGCCGGCGAGCGAGACCTCGATATTCCCCAAGAACCGCTCGCGGTTGTGCAGCTTCAGCTCTTTCTGTGGGACATGGTAGATGTAGCCGTGCGTGCCCCCCCGCCGCGAGATGATCGACGCCTTGAAGACGTCATCCGTGGGATGCAGGAAATAGGTGGTGACCAGATGTCCCGCTTCGTGATAGGCCACCCGCTCCCGCTCCTCAGGCGCCAGCCGTTGGCGGATCTTGAAGCCCATATCCACCCGCTCCAGCGCCTCGGACAAATCCTTATAGGTGATGGTGGCGTGCTTGTTGCGCGTGGCGATCAGCGCCGATTCTTTGACGACATTTTCGATATCCGCCGGCGATTTCCATACCGAGCGTCTGGCGAGGCGGGCGATGTCAATGCCAGGATCCGCCTTGACCTTGCCGAGGTAAAACCGGTAGAGCTTCTCGCGGTCGTCCAGGCCGGGCTTGTCCACATAGATTTTGCGATCAAGTCGACCAGGACGCAGGAGCGCCTGATCCAGCACCGACTCGTTGGCGTTGGTGGCACCGATGACCAGGACGTTGTACTGGGAGCTCTCCAAACCGTCCATCTGGACCAGCAGTTCGTTGACCGTGTTGTTGCGCTCGGTTTGGGCCCCGAAGCCCAGGTCCGTCGAGCGTGAGGTCCCCACCGCATCCAGTTCGTCGATAAAGATGATACACCCGCCTTCTGTGCGGGCGAACTGTTGGGCTTTCTTGAAAATCTTCCGCACGCGCGCGGGACCTGTGCCCACGAAGACCTCGATGAACTCCGACCCTGAGACGGAGACAAACGGCAGCCCGGCTTCCGTCGCGATGGCTTTCGCCAAGTACGTTTTTCCGCATCCAGGAGGACCGCACAACAGCACACCCCGCAATACCTTGCCGCCGATCTGCGTCACCTTCGCATGGTCCTTCAGCAGCTCGACGACTTCCCACGCTTCCAGCTTGGCTTCCTCCATGCCGAT
>CAZUWM010000007.1:0-43566 GCA_964624155.1 uncultured Planctomycetales bacterium | reverse complement strand
CTATCTTTTTAGAAGTAGCCATGTCCTCCGGTCTTACTATCTGCTGGCGCATCGCATTTATCTTTGGCCTTCCGTTGCCAAAGGTAGGATTTAGCAATGCGTAGCAAGAGAGAAGCGGACAAATATCTGCAGCAATACCCGAAACTTCGCCGATGGATCAACCAGTGTAGAGGCTGTCAGCGTGAGGGATACAAGCCTATCCTACCTAGACCGACTCGTTCGTTGGATTTCTCACACGCCTACAAGCTCCTCCGTGAGCTATTTCAACCACTGGAACTTGATAACTCCAATCTGTGCAAGCAGTGCCGAGGCCGCTCAGAGTAATCGCCGCTGATTCACTAAGAGCACCTTTCAAAATGACGATTGAAGCATGTTCCAACAGATCACGCTGGGGTCAAAAAGATTGGGGCACAAAAAGATTGGGAGTTCCGGTGCCATCAGGGTACATCATTGACCATCACTGACCCGCCATGACCCTATCGGTCTCCTTACGTTGCTCCTCGCCACAAGCCCGCCCCCTGTGACCCGTCCACGACGGTGATGATGGGTCAGGAGGGGCGAAATCGCGCAGCGGTTGAGCGATCGACCGCGTGGGGAGTTGTGGGCTTGACATCGTCCAGAAGATGACGTATAGTTAATTTACAAATATACGTCTCGCTCTCAGGAGGATACCATGCACACCAAGCTCACGCTCCGGCTGGACGCCGACCTGATTCAACGCGCCAAGACCTTTGCCAGGCAGCGTGGCAAGTCCGTCTCCCGCATCGTCGCGGACTATCTGACCATCCTCGAACCTCCTCCCAGACAGGAGAAACACCTGCCATGGCCTCCGTTGGTGCGCTCGCTGAAGGGCAGCCTGCGCCACACCCGAGTCGACGAGAAAACCTACCGGCGCTATCTTGAGGAGAAGTACCGGTGAGGGTGGTGTTTGATACGAACGTCATCCTGGATGTCCTCCTGGACCGCGAGCCCCATGCGACGGTCGGTGCCTCGCTGTGTGCCGAGGTGGAACGCGGCGCCCTGCAGGGCTACCTCTGCGCCACCACCGTGACCACCGTGCACTATTTGATGCAGAAAGCGCTGGGGGCGGAGCCGGCGCGCCACAAGCTCCGCGCGCTCCTGAGGCTCTTTGACGTCGCGCCGGTGACGCGCACCGTCCTCGAAGCGGCGGTGGGATCGCGAGGGGGAGATTTTGAGGACGCGGTCATGGCTGAAGCGGCGCTTCAGGTCGGAGCGACCGGCATCGTGACGCGCGATCCGACCGGGTTCAAAGGAAGCCGGATTCCCATCTACACGCCACAGGAATTGTGGAAGGCGTTACAGGCTCCTCGACCCTGACCTTGTTGAATGCTCCGACTGCGAGCGCCTGCCAAGTTGAATCTGTTTCTCCGCGTGCTCGGCAAGCGTTCGGACGGCTATCATGAGCTGGAAACTTTATTCGAACGCATCGATCTGGCCGATGACCTGACCTTCCAGAAGCAGCCGCAGGGCATCACGGTCACGTGCGATGATCCCAACCTGGACTGTGGGCCATCCAATCTCATCACGAAAGCCGCGGCCCTCCTGCAACGGAGCTGCGGCGTCTCGTGCGGGGCGTCCATCCATCTGGCGAAACGCATTCCGATCGCGGCGGGGTTAGGTGGCGGGTCCTCGGATGCCGCAACAACCCTTGTCGGATTGAACCAGTTATGGAACGCTGGGCTGTCGTTGCCACAGCTTCGGGAGCTCGCCGCTCAGTTGGGCTCGGATGTGCTGTTCTTCTTGGAAGAAACCGCCTTTGCGATCGGACGGGGACGGGGAGAGGTCTGCGAACCGCTCAAGGGTACCCCACCGACGGTGTGGCATGCGCTGGTGATCCCCCCGGTGCCGCTATCGACGAAAGATATCTATGGAGGGTTCGATGGAACAACAGGGCGGGGCTTGACAGGCTCGACAGCCTCCGTTACCATGCTGGTACACGCCTTACGCAACGGCTCGCTTCGCGAGCTCGCCGAGGGGCTGTTCAATGATTTGCAACCCGAGGCGATCCGGCGTTGTCCTGTCATTGAGGAGATTCAACGGTGCCTGCTCGCCAGTGGGTGTCTCGGCACGATGGTGTCAGGGAGTGGTCCGTCTGTCTTTGGGCTCTGTCAGGATCAGTCCCATGCTGAAACCGTGGCATCTGACGTCCGCAAGGACGGACTCCCATCGTGGCGGATCGCCGTCGTGAAAACTGATGGAAATTACTGAGGTTCGTATCTCATTGCGTGACAGTGCGCAGACCCGATTGAGAGCGTATGTGACCGTGACGTTTGATCGCTGCTTTGTGGTGCGCAATCTCAAGGTGATCGATGGGAAAAACGGCTTGTTTGTCGCCATGCCCTCGCGCAAAGCCAAAGTGGCGTGCATGACGTGCCAGTTCAAGCACGAGGTGGGGAACCGTTATTGCAGCCAGTGCGGGGCGGCCGTGACCATGCCCTCTACTACCCAGACACCTGGTGCCGGGGATTTGGAATCGCAGGACGCAATGTCCCCGCGTGACATCGCCCATCCGATTACCGCGGAGTTTCGTCAGTACCTCCAGAAGACTGTCTTGGAGGCCTACGAAGCTGAGAAATCGCGTGGCGGAGGCGGGGCTCGCCCCTCGAGCGCCGTTGAGAGCGACTGTGAAACGCTCTGATCGACGTCGAGCCTGTTACGGGAATTGTGTTACCTCGGCATTGGGGAGTAGTGTAATGGTAACACACCGGACTTTGGATCCGGCAGATCCTGGTTCGACTCCAGGCTCCCCAGCGTTCAAGGGGAACGGTACGGGACCTCGTGTCGACAACCACAGGATAAGCGCATGAGACCCTTAAACGTCATCATTCTGGCCGCAGGCAGCGGCACCCGCATGAAGTCTGAACTTCCGAAGGTGCTGCATCCCATTTGCGGGCGGCCGATGATTGCGTATGCGTTGGATCTCGCCGCCGCCTCGGGTGCCAAGCAACCCGTCGTCATCTTGGGCGAAGCCGCTGAATCGATTCAACCGCACCTGCCCAAGGGAGTGAGAGTCGTCATCCAACCCAAACCCCTCGGCACCGCCAACGCGGTGCTGTTAGCCAAGCGGGCCGTCGGCGTCTCGGGCGACATGTTGATCCTCTATGCGGATACACCACTCCTCCGTCGCACGACGATCCAGCGCTTGATCGAGTCCCACCATCGGACCAACGCGACCTGCACCTTGCTGACGACCCATCTGGCTGACCCGACCGGCTACGGACGCATCCTTCGAGAAGCGACGGGAGAAATTGTCGGCATGGTGGAAGAGGCCGAGGCTACCGTGCAGCAGCGCACGATCCGCGAGATCAACGTGGGGCCGATGTGCGTGAGGGCCCAAGCGCTCTTCGACATTCTCAGCAACGTGCAACCGGGCCAGGCGAAGAAAGAAATGTATCTGACCCAGGCGATCAACCTCCTGGCGAAGCAACCCGGGACGAAATTCCAAGCCATCCGATTGGACATGGCCTCCGAGGGCTTGGGGGTGAATTCGCAGCATGATCTCGCCAAAGCGACGGCGGCCATTCGGCAACGGATTATCGACAGCCATCTCAGCAACGGGGTGACGATCGTGGACCCCCAGGCGACCTACATCGACCACGGTGTCGCCATCGGCCATGATACGGTGATTCACCCAGGGACGGTGATTGAGTCGGGGGTCAGCATTGGGCGTCGATGCGCCATCGGGCCCTTCGCCCGCCTTCGGCGGGGTGTCAGCCTCGCCGATGAGGTACGGGTCGGCAATTTCGTAGAGCTCGTCCGTACCAAAGTCGGCACCCGAGTCCGGATGAACCACGTGACCTATTTAGGTGATACGACGATCGAGGAAGGTGTCAACATCGGGGCCGGTACGATCACGGCTAACTACGACGGGACCACCAAGCTCCCCACGACGATTGGCAAAGGCGCCTTTATCGGATGCGACACCATCCTCGTCGCTCCGGTGAAAGTCGGAGCCGGAGCGGTCACAGGAGCTGGGACGGTGATCCCCAAAGGACACGATGTCCCGGCTCGGGGTGTGGTCGTGGGGGTGCCGGCTCATCCGCTGGAGAAATCCAAGCCAGAAACCCCGGAGCACCCCAAGCCTGGCAGAAGAAAGGACGTGAAGAAGAAGCCTGTGAAGAAGAAACCAGCGAGAAAGCCGGCGAAACCCTCTCACAAGAGGACTCATCGATTCGTGAAACGACCGGTTCGCAAGGCTGTCCGAAAGGTCCGACGAGCCAGACCAACAGCGAGGCGACGACGCTAAATGCCAACCACGATGGGGGTCACGAAATCTCAATCCACGCGACGCCCGCGCCAGCAGCCGGTCGATTCGGGCCTCGCGATTCTGAGCGGCAACGCCAATCCCGAGCTGGCGAACGCGATCTGCAAGTGCCTTGGCGTGCAACTGGCACAGTGTCTTGTGGGACGTTTTAGTGAGGGCGAGATTCGCATCAAGATCCAGGAGAACATCCGAGGGAAAGATGTCTTTGTGGTGCAACCGACCTGCCCGCCCCCGAATGACAACCTCATGGAGCTGCTCATCCTGATCGATGCGGTTCGCCGGGCCTCGGCGCGGCGCATCACCGCGGTGATCCCGTACTACGGCTATGCCCGTCAGGATCGCAAGGATCAGCCACGGGTGCCGATTACGGCGAAGCTGGTTGCCAATCTGATCACGACGTCCGGTGCCGATCGCGTGTTGACGATGGATTTGCACGCCGGACAAATCCAAGGCTTTTTTGACATCCCCATGGATCATCTCTATGCCATCAACGTGTTTGCGGACTATCTCACACGCAAGCGCTTGAAGCCGCTCGTCATCGTCTCGCCTGACGTGGGTGGGATCAAGATGGCGCGAGCCTATGCCAAACGGTTGAACGCGGGACTGGCGATCGTGGATAAACGCCGCACGACGCCTGAGGCGACCGAAGTGATGCACATCCTTGGGGAGGTGGCGGGCAAACTCTGCGTGCTCGTCGATGACCTGATCGCGACCGGCAGCTCGCTGGTGGAGGCGGCCCAGGCGTTGCGGCGCGCCGGGGCGAAGGCGATCTACGCGGCGGTCACCCACCCCGTCCTCTCGGGACCCGCCGTGGAGCATCTGGCCGGTTCGCCGATCGAAGAACTCATGGTGACCGACACCGTTCCTCTCACCTCTCAACGTGCGGGGCGGACAGGCAAGATCACCGTGTTGTCCGTCGCTCCGCTTCTTGGAGAAGCCATTCGGCGGATTCACGAAGAGCGGTCAATCAGTTCACTGTTTGACGGAATCACCGGATAAAGGATCAAGAAGGCGTTCTACGACGATGCCACCGCTCACCTTGCATGCGAAACCGCGCACCCAGCACGGGACACGCCCGGCGCGACGGCTTCGACAGACTGGATTCATTCCCGCGGTGCTCTATGGGAAAAAGACCCAGCCGCTCTCCCTGCTCGTCGACCGACGGGAGTTCACCAAGTTCTTGCACGCCCGCCATGGGGAACATGGGGTGCTCACCTTGCAGGTTGAGCACGGCCCCGCCGATGGCGGGGCAGGCGGCAAGCCGTTGGAGAAGCCCGTGCTCATGAAGCAGATCCAACATGACCCGGTGCATGGCGAGATCACCCATGTGGATTTCCACGCGATTATCCTCAGTGAGCGGATTCGGGTGAAGGTTCCCATCGTGCTGAAAGGCGAGCCGATTGGCGTCAAACAAGATCGCGGGGTCTTGGAACATTTCCTGCGTGAGGTGGAGGTAGCGTGCTTGCCAACCGCCATCCCGAAGCACATCGAACACGATGCGAGCCACTTGAAGATCGGTGACGCGATCCATGTCAAAGACCTGGTGGTTCCAACGGGATCCAAGATGATGACGGATCCCGAAGGGGTGATTGCATCCGTCCTCGCGCCGAGGGAGGAGAAGATCGAGGAGGTGGCGGCGGAGGCGGTGACGGAGCCTGAGGTCATCCGCGAGAAGAAGCCTGAAGCTGAAGGCGAAGCCGCGGCCGAGCAGCCTGCGAAGAAGGAAGAGAAGGCGCCGGAGAAGGGCGAGAAGAAAGACAAGTGAGCGTTGAGTCGTTGCGAACCCTTCAGCTGATCGTGGGATTAGGGAATGCGGAATCACACTATGATCACACCCGCCATAATATTGGCTTTGATGTCGTCCGCGAGCTGGGAAGAACGCATGGGGTGATGTGGGAGAGGGCGCTCTCCCGTGGCTTTCAACACAGCGACTTGAAGCTTCCGACGACGGGCGTTCGGCTGATTCTTCCCTTGAGGTTGATGAATCGATCTGGTGAGGCGCTCCTTGCGGCCATGAAGCTCTGGCGCGTAGGATTCGAAGACATCTTGATTGTGTGCGACGACGTCAATCTGCCGTTAGGGAAACTTCGTCTGCGTCCAGGGGGAACTGACGGAGGGCATCACGGCTTGGCCTCGTGTCTTGAGGTGTTGGGCACGCAAGAGGTGCCGCGCCTGCGTATCGGTGTCGGGTGTGAATCGTTGCCGAAGGACCTGACCGAGTTTGTGCTGTCGCCCTTCGCCGCCGATGAGCAACGTGTCGTTGATCAGGCGGTCAAGCGGGCGATGGAGGCGTGCGAGGTGTGGGCGACGCAAGGGATGCCGGTCGCGATGAATCGTGTCAATGTACGTGAGGCCGCCACGTAGGGAACGCAGTGTCCGCCACAAGACTTGGCGGATCCGCCGAGTGGTTTGGCGGAAACGTAAGTGACAGGGCCGAACGTCACCCCGCACCCAGCGCAACGGATGTTGGAGCGTGAAATGAGTTTCGGCACGTCTCAAACTGAGCAACCTCCACACAGCTGACCACTATTGGTTCGGCTGGGTGCGGGGTTCAATTCGGGCAGAACACGTTACGTCGTCCTTGGGACTCCGTAACTTGTGCCCTCATTGAAGGAGGCACGTGGTGAGTCGGGCATATGAAGCACTGGTGATCTTGAAGGCGAGCGGGACCGACGCCGAATTGGCCCAAACGGTCAAGCAGGTGGAGGAGCCCATCAAAAAAATTGGCGGGCAGATCGACAGTTCAGAAGGATGGGGGCGTCGACGGCTCGCCTACCGCATCAACCGTCACGTGGAAGGGCACTACCATCTCCTTCGATTCCGCGTCGATCCGCAGCAGGTCGAAGAGCTCACACGGTCGCTGCGCCTCAATGAAGCCGTCATCCGTTTCTTGATTCTCAACCGCGCAAACGGGCATTCCACCGAGGCCGAAACCTCCCCCCGTGCTGCCTCGGACGTCGCGATAGCAGTCACCCCTCAATGAGAGGAGTCTAGAGATGGCGAACCTCAATCGCATCTTTCTCATGGGTAACCTCACTCGGGATCCGGAACTTCGCTACACGCCGAGCGGTGCGGCGGTCACGAGTTTCGGCCTCGCCGTGAATACCACGATCGGTCGTGCTGAGGGTGAGGTCAAAGAAGAAACGTGTTTTGTGCGCATCGTGGTCTGGGGGAAGCAAGCCGAAAGTTGCAAGCAATATCTCGCCAAAGGACGGTTGGTGTTTGTCGAGGGGCGACTCATCTACCGGAGCTGGGAGCAGGATGGGAAAACCCGATCGACGCTGGAGGTTCGAGCGGACCGCGTGCAATTCTTGGGGGGCGCACGCCGAAGTGAACCGGGACCCAGTCCTGAGGTCGTGGCCGAGGTGGCCGCGGATGAGCCTGCTGGAGACCATGCCCCAGCCGATGAGGAACCGCCCTTTTAACAGGAGTTCGTAGAATGCCGTTTGGTCGAAGGAAACGAGAGACGTCTACACGGCGGTCGTCTTCACCCCTCACCCGACGTCTCGTTCGGAAGGCCTGCCGGTTTTGCCAAGAGCGGGTGCAGGACATCGATTACAAAGATCTTGAACGGATCAATCGCTACATTACCGACCGAGGCAAGATCATGCCCTCGCGCATCAGTGGCGCGTGCGCGAAACATCAGCGTCGATTGGCACTGGCGATCAAGCGGGCTCGGTATATGGCGCTCGTGCCGTACGTGGCGATCTAATGGACGTGCTCCTCTTACAACAGGTGGAACGAGTGGGAAGCGAGGGGACCGTGGTGAAGGTCAGGCCGGGGTTCGCGCGCAACTTCCTCCTTCCGCGCGGCTTGGCGGTCGTTGCCACGCCGGAGAATCTCCGTCAGGTGGAGGATCGCAAGCGCGTCGCAGAGCACAAGGCGAAGCGCGAGCGGGAACACCTTGAGCAACTCAAGCGCAAGTTGGAAAATCGGTCGCTGACCTTGAAATTGAATCTGGGAGAGGGCGACAAAGCCTTTGGCTCCGTCACCACGCATGATATCGCAGAAGCCCTCGGCCAGGAGGGGCTCCCGATTGAAAAACAGCAGATCGGATTAGCCGAGCCCATCAAGACCTTGGGGATTTACGAGGTGCCGGTCAAACTCCATCCCGAGGTCACGGCGACCCTCAAGCTGTGGGTCGTGAAAGCGTAATCTCCACGTTTCATGGAACTCACCGAGCTCTCGCCAACCATTGAACGGCTGCCGCCGCAGAATCTTGAGGCGGAGATGGCCGTCCTCGGCTCGATGTTGTTGGAGGAGGATGCCTTGGTGAGAGCCGCGGAACTGTTGGAAGAGCCGGCCTTCTACAAGGAAGCCCACCGCAGAATTTTCTCCGCGATCCTCACGCTCTACAAAGAGCACGTTGCGGTCGATCTGGTGACGCTGACCGACGAGCTGAAGAAACATAATCTCCTCGATGAGGTGGGGGGACCGAGTTACTTGGCGACCCTGACGAGCATCGTTCCGACTGCAGCCAACGTCGAGCACTATTGCCGGATCGTCAAAGAGAAAGCCATCCTGCGCAGCCTCATCAAAGCCTCGACGCAGATTGCGACGGACTGTTACGAAGACACGAGCGCCCCCGACCTCCTGCTGGATCGCGCGGAGCAGCGGATCTTCGAAATCGCGACACACAAGATCAAGAGAGATGCCGTGTCACTCAAAGAGCTGATCAAGAGTTCCATTGAGACGATTGATGCGCTCTATCAGCGCAAGGGTTTCATCACGGGACTGGCCACCGGATTTACAGAACTTGATCAAATGCTGGCAGGACTTCAGCTGTCCGATTTCATCGTCGTGGCCGGTCGGCCGGCGATGGGCAAGAGCAGTCTCGCCTTGGGCCTTGCCGAACATGCGTCGGTGATTCAAAAAATTCCGGTGGCGATCTTCAGTCTGGAAATGTCCAAGGAGCATCTCGTCCAACGGATGCTGTGTTCCCATGCGCGGATCAACGCGCACAACGTCCGCACCGGCATGCTCTCGACCAGCGACTGGCCCAAACTGACCCAAGCCGCCGGCAAGCTCTCCGAAGCCCCGATCTTCATCGACGATACGCCGGGGATTTCGATTCTCGAGTTGCGCGCGAAGGCGCGGCGGCTGCGCAGCCGCCATGGGATCGGGCTGTTGATCCTCGACTACCTGCAGTTGATGGAGGAACCCAGTCACTCCGATAATCGACAACAGGAGATCGCAGTGATCTCTCGCAACCTCAAGGCATTGGCGCGAGAACTCCAAATTCCTGTCGTCGCGGTCAGTCAGCTCTCCCGCGCGCCGGAGCGACGCGAGACGTTTCGCCCCCGACTCTCCGACCTTCGTGAAAGTGGCGCGATTGAACAGGACTCTGACGTCGTGTTGATGCTCTTCCGTGAGGAGTACTACAACCCGACCGAAGAGAATCAAGGCATTGCGGAAGTGATTATCTCGAAACAACGCAACGGTCCCACCGGGACGGTGAAGCTCGCCTTCATTAAGGAGTACACCCGATTCGAAAACCTGGCACAAACGTAACCCTGCGTGCCGTGATGATGATGGTCTTGTGCTTGTGCCGAGGGACGCTGAGCATGGTGGCCTGGGCTGAAGAGCCTGACGGCCCGAAGATCCTTTCTGTGGATGTGGCGGGGACCAGCACGATCGCCAAGGAAACCTGTGTCGCGCGTCTCCAGACTCGTCCAGGCGCACCCTACCTCGACCACATTGTCAGCGAAGATATCCGACGGCTTTTTGCTCTCGGGTACTTCACGGATGTGCGCGTGGAGACAACGTCAATGCCTGAAGGCGTGCACGTCATCTTCCATGTGACGGAGAAACCATCCCTCCACGCCGTGGACGTGGAAGGATTTCGCCGACTGCGCAAGGAGAAGATCCTTGAGTTGCTTGGTCTCAAGGTTGGCGCGCTCTACGATGCCCGTCTGCTCAAGGAAGGCATCGACCGATTGAAAGCCGAGTACCGTCGGAAAGGATTCGCCAACGTGGAGGTGGCCTCCTCCACAAAGGTGGATCAACAGGCGAACACCATAGCGGTTGCTCTGGTCATTGACGAAGGCCCACGGATGCTCATTCAAGACATTCTCATCGAGGGCAACCTGGCCTTTCCCGATTCGCGGATCCGGAAGGTCATGAAGACCAAGCGCCGCCGATGGTTGCTGCGAGGTCTCTATACCGAGCAGGTCGCGGAAGAAGACCTTGAACGCATTCGCGCGTTTTATCGACGCAGCGGCTACCAAGACATCGCCGTCAGCTCCGAGGTGGTCACCGCTCCTGCAGGCGACGGGCTCTACGTGATGGTGCAGATCTCGGAGGGCCTCCAGCATCGAATCGGCAAGATGGCCATCACGGGAATGGTGCTGTTTCCTGAACGGGAGCTGCGGCAGGCGCTGACCATCAAACCGGGATCGATCTACCACAGTGATGCCTTGCAGGACACCTTGCGGGCGATCAAGCAGTACTATGGCGACCGCGGCTACATCAACGCCGACGTGACGCCGGACATTCAACTGGATCCGGACACCAAACGGGTAGACGTGGCCTTTCGCATCGCTGAGAACGAGCTCGTCTACGTCAATCGCGTCGACATTCAAGGCAATCTTCGGACGAAGGATGTCGTGGTCCGTCGGGAATTGCGCATCCATCCCGGCGAGCCGTTTGATGGCAAGCACATCCGACGATCCATCGAACGGCTCTACAACTTGGGCTATTTTGAAGAAGTCAACGTGGAAACCGCTCCGACCGAGGTGGCCAACCGAGAGGATCTGCTCGTCAAGGTCAAGGAAGCCAAGACAGGGAGCTTCAGTTTCGGCGGCGGGTTCTCCTCCGTTGATCGACTGGTGGGGCTTGTGGAAATCGAACAGCGCAACTTCGATTGGAGAAATTGGCCGACGTTCGTCGGAGGCGGACAAGATTTACGGTTCCGCATGGAAGCCGGATCCGTCCGACGGAATTTCGACCTCTCATTGACCGAGCCATGGATCTTCGGTCGGCCGGTGTCGCTTGGGTTTGATGTGTTCAGCCGGACTAGGCTGCGCAGTCGCAGCCTGGGATTGGCCTTTGAGGAGCAGAGCGCCGGGGGAGCCATTCGGTTGGGCAAAGATCTCACCGATGAGTTGCTGGTCAGCTGGAGCTACCAGCTCTTCCGGACGGACATCTCCGATATCGTGGAGGAAGCCTCGACCGATTTGAGGGCCGAAGCGGGTCGCAGCGACGTCAGCGTGACCGGCGTCGGGATCACGTGGGATTCGCGCGATAATCGCTTCGATCCCAACCGTGGACTGTTTGCGTTTGCGTCCGCGGATCTCGCCGGAGGGCTGTTGGCCGGGGATCGGGATTTCTATCGGTTGAGAGGCGGAGTCAGCCACTACTGGCCGCACGGCACCCGGTTTGTCCTTGAGAGCCGCCTGCATACCGGACTCGTCGACACCTATTCCGATACTAGTGCGGTACCGATCTTCGAACGGTTCTTTGGAGGTGGCGCCAATACCGTTCGAGGATTCCGTGAGCGACGTATCGGGCCGAGGGATCCTCGCTCAAACGATCCCATCGGTGGGGAAGTGACCTTCATGGGTACCATCGAGGAAGTGGCCACACTCATCAAGGATGAGCGAGGCAAATCGATCCTCAAAGGGACGATCTTTTTCGACGTCGGCGATGTGTGGCAGAAGGTTGACGAGTACGCCGAGTCGCTGAAGGCCGGCACCGGGGTTGGTCTGCGAGTCACGACCCCGATTGGTCCGGTCCGGTTGGACGCCGGCTTTCCGATCAGTCGTGTTGAGGATGAGAAGCGCAGTCCCCGGCTGCACTTCAATGTGAGTCGCAGTTTTTAGAGGAGGAACGAATCCATGCCACGAGTCCGCGCGGTCCTGATGACGATCAGTTTCATCATGGGAGCGTGGTGTTCCGCTGTGACAGCGGCGGAGTTGAAGATGGGGTACGTCAATCTAGCCAAGGTGTTTGACGGCTACGAGCGCACGAAAGAATCGGATCGCCTGCTCGAGCAAAAAGGCCAGAAGAAACAGGCGGAGCTCGAGACCCGTGCCACGGAACTGAAGAAGTTACGGGAGAGCCTTGAGCTTCTGAGTGACCAAGCGCGAGAGGCCAAGGCGAGAGAAGCGGAGGAGAAATCCGATGAGTTTCAGCGGTTGAAAACCCGCAGCCAACGTGACCTCGTACGGGAGCGCAATGCCATGGCCAAAACCATCCTCGACGAGATTCACCAAACCATCACAGACTATGCCAAGGCGAACGGCTTTTCCGTCATGCTGGATCAACGATCCCTCGTCTATGGGCAGGATGCGTACGATGTGACCGATGCGGTCTTGAAGCTCTTGAACGAACGATATGCCACCAAGAAGGCTTCGGCGGAGAAGCGTTAAGGCCGTGAACGCGAATTGGTGACGAACATGGGCGAACCACAACACACGATCGCAAAGGACGTCTCTATTCAAGGCGTTGGACTCCATACAGGCCAGTCGGTCGTGCTGCGCATCCTTCCGGCTTCGGTCGATGCGGGCATCGTCTTCATCCGGACCGATCTGCCGCATCGACCGACCATTCCGGCCCTCGTGCCCTATGCGGTGGACACCGGTGTGGGACGTCGCACCATCCTGGCAAAGGAAGGGGTCGAGGTTCAGACGGTGGAACATTTCATGGCGGCGTTATGGGGGGCCGGGATTGACAACGCGTATGTGGAAATCTCTGGATCCGAGGTCCCCGGACTCGATGGATCCGCCCAGCCATTCCTCACCTTGCTGCAGACGACTGGCACGGTGGAACAGGCCGCCCCGCGCAAACGCTTTGAGGTGCGCGAACCCATTGTGGTGGAGGACAGCGACTCGTGCATCGCCGTGTTTCCGGACCAGGCGTTCTCTATCGCCTATACGCTCAGTTACCCCCATCCCTTTCTCAAAGCCCAGTTCACCGCGTTTCCTCTTGACGGCCGGTCGTTCGCCCAGACCGTCGCTCCTGCGCGCACGTTCTGTTTAGCAGAAGAAGCGGAGGCGTTACGGGCCCAAGGCTTTGGCAAAGGAGCGACCTCCGAGAATACCCTGGTGATCGGCAGTGGCGGAGTGATCCAGAATACCCTGCGGTTTGAAGACGAGTGCGCCCGACACAAGGTGTTGGATCTCATCGGCGATCTGTATCTCCTCGGGGCTCCCCTTCAGGGGCGGGTGCTGGCGATCAAAAGCGGCCATCTCGTCAATCTCAAACTCATTCGCAAACTCACTCAGATGAGGGAACAATGGCGGTTGGGAGCGCTGCAGTCGGCCAGCCAAGAGGTGATGGTCGGACCGCAACTGGACATCACCCAGATCGAAAAGATCCTGCCCCACCGGTATCCATTTCTCTTGGTGGATCGCATCCTGCGTCTGACGGACACGAAAGCGGTGGGGATCAAATGTGTGACGATCAATGACTATTTCTTCCGCGGTCATTTTCCAGGTCGCCCGATTATGCCGGGTGTCCTCATCATTGAAGCGATGGCGCAAGTCGGCGGCATCTTGATCTTGAACAAGACCGAGAACTTGCGCAAGTTGGCCTACTTCATGTCCGTTGATCAGGTCAAGTTTCGCAAGCCTGTCGTCCCAGGCGATCAGCTCGTGTTGGAAGCGGAACTCGGCAAGATCCGCTCCCGCATCGGCCAGGTGTTTGCGAAAGCGTTCGTCGACAACAAACTCGCGTGTGAAGGCGAACTGATGTTTGCCATCCAAGATGAGTAGTCCCGTGGCCGTCACCGAACCTCCTTCGGCACCAAGCATTCATCCGACCGCCATTGTCGATTCCCGCGCGGAGCTCTCGGCAGGGGTGGTGGTGGGACCCTACGCCGTGATTGGGCCGAACGTGCGCATCGGTTCACGCACGAGCATCGGAGCTCACTGTGTCTTCGAAGGCTACACCTCGATCGGGGCTGACTGTCAGATCTTCACCGGCGCCGTCGTGGGGAGCATTCCTCAGGATCTCAAGTACGCTGGAGAGAAGAGCGAGCTGATCATTGGGGATCGCAACCGGATTCGCGAGTATGTGACGATCAACCCCGGCACGAAAGGGGGCGGAGGCAAGACGGTCATCGGCTCGGATTGCCTGCTCATGGCGTATGCGCATGTGGCCCACGACTGTCAGGTGGGGAACCACGCGGTGATCGCGAACAGCGCTGCATTGGCCGGACACATCATCATTGAAGATCGAGCGATTGTCGGCGGCCTCGTCGGTATTCATCAGTTCGTCCGAGTGGGGACGCTGGCGATGATCGGCGGCTGCTCCCGGGTCGTGCAGGATGTCCCACCCTATTCCACCTGTGTGGGGTATCCCGCCCAGGTGTTCGGGCTCAATAGTGAGGGGTTGAGACGGGCCGAGATGTCTGAAGAGATCAAAGAACGTCTCCATAAAACCTTTCGCATCCTCTTTCATTCCAAGCTCTCCATGTCGAATGCCATCCAACACGTCGTTCAGAACATCCCCTCGTGTCCTGAGGTGGAGCATGTGCTCGACTTCATCAGACAGTCTAAACGTGGGGTCTGCCGCGCATAAATTAGTCCACCGTCCATAGACCATAGTCTATAGACAAAAAACTTCTTCAGTGTGGACTTATCCCATGAACAATAATTCCTGTGCGATCATCGCCGGTTCCGGTTCGTTTCCCATGCAAGTGGCTCAAGAGGCCAAGCGGCAAGGGCTGTACGTCGTCGTGATTGGATTGAAAGGATGGGCCGACCCATCGTTGGCGCACCATGCCGATGTCTATGAAGAACTCGCCGTCGGCCAATTGGCGGTGTTGATCCAGCGGCTCAAAACCCATCAGGTTCGACAGGCCGTCATGGCTGGCAAGGTCACCAAAGGGGTGCTCTTTGATTCCAAGGTCCAGATGGATGGAGAGACTCTTGGGCTGCTCAGTCAGCTGAAAGATTTTTCCGTCAACAGCCTGCTGGGGGCCATCGCACAGCGACTGGCTCACGACGGGATTACCTTGCTGGACTCTTCAACCTTTCTGCGCGATCAGCTCTGCCCCGAAGGAGTCTTAAGCGCTCGTGCCCCGAATGAAGAGGAACAGGACGATATTCGGATCGGGGTGCAGGCGGCCCGACAGATCGCCGAGCTGGACATCGGGCAGACCGTGGTCGTGAAACGCAAGGTGATCGTCGCCGTGGAAGCGATGGAAGGGACCGACGAGACCATTCAACGAGCAAAACGGCTGGTGGGCGCAGGATGTGTCATCGTGAAGATGGCCTCCCCGCATCAGGATCGCCGGTTTGATCTGCCGATTCTTGGTCTACGGACGATCAGTGTCGCCACAGACGCTGGGGTTCGCTGCATCGCCGTGGAAGCCCGCACCACCCTCCTCCTCGATCAACCCGCTCTCCTGGCCCAGGCCAATCGTTCCGACCTGTCGCTTGTCGGCATTGACCCCTCCACATTCGACAAGGGGTAAGATGCTTCCGATTCGAGACACCATTCCTTCCCGTCATACCGCCTACCTAGTTCGCGGGCTCATCATGTTGAACATCGGGGTGTTTGCGTGGGAGCTCCTCCAGGGACCATCGCTGACTGGATGGATCTATCGGTTGGGGGTGACGCCTGCGGCATGGACGTTGACCATGCCGGCTGATCTGTTGGAATGGCCCCGCCTGGGCATGACGCTCTTCACGTCCCAGTTTCTTCATGGCAGCCTCCTGCATCTGGCCTCGAACATGCTGTACCTCTGGATCTTTGGCGATAACGTCGAGGATCGTCTGGGTCGTGGTCGGTTTCTGTTGTTGTATCTCGGCAGCGGCGCGGTGGCGGCGCTCACCCAGCTGGCGATCCATCCCACATCGGCTATCCCGATGATTGGGGCCAGCGGAGCGATCGCCGGAATTTTGGGCGCGTATTTTCTGCTGTTTCCCTTCTCACGCATCACCACGTTGGTGCCCCTCTTCTTCGCGTGGCAGTTTGTGGAGCTTCCGGCATTTGTGTTCCTGGGGTTCTGGTTCCTCCTGCAATGGGTGCAGGGGGTTGCGACCGTCGGCGTCGTGACGGAGGTGGGAGGCGGCATCGCGTGGTGGGCCCATGTCGGAGGGTTTGTGAGCGGGCTGGCGCTGACGAGAGGTTTTCGTGCTCGCCGCCACTACTTTTGAACACGTTGCAGCATGGCAACTGCGCCGTACCGACCGTCCAAGGCACTGTTCACGGTGAGCGATCCCCAAGGCGTTGCCATCACGCTAGAGCGGAATTGCTGGTACGGACACATCCTGCGAGGACATCCGGAGATGCGTCGCCGACTGAAAGACGTCGAGCGAGCGCTTCTGAAACCAACGGAGATCCATGAGAATCTCGAGCGGCAGCGAATGAATCTGGTATACTATTACCGCTGCCCGGGTCGTGATCGAATCCAAGACTACCTCAAAGTCTCGGTGTGGGTGTATGAGCGTCAAGACAACCGAGCGATTGTGACGACCGCACATCCAATCATGGGAATTCCAGAACCGACGCGCTGGTATCAAGGGAAGAAACGATGGCCCAGTTCAGCATAACCTACGACAGACGACGCGATACGCTGTATGCCGCACGACGCGGTGTGCGCTCCACCATGAATTTCGTCTGGGGCATCGATGAGACGCTCCGCCTCGATCCGGTGGACCTTGAAGTCGTCGGGTGGACCGTCACGAATTTCAGCCCGCACTATCCAAAGCTGGCCCGGTATACCGGACCGGGGAAACGCTGGTTTATTGCGGATTTTTTTGAGGCCAGATCGAACGACCTCAATCGACTCCTCTCGCCTATTCGTTCACGTAAAGCGCTGGTAGATTTTTTGACCGCCGAAGCGGCCAGTCTGTCCCACCACATTCCGCTCAAGACGTAACCCATCCTCACCAGCTTTTCATGAAACTGGCTGACCAGCTCCTCCTGAGCGACAAGGCGGCGTTTCGGAAGATCGATCCGCCCTGCCCCTCCTTCGGGACCTGCGGGGGCTGTACCCTGCAGGACCTCGACTACGCGGATCAACTGACCCTGAAACACCAACGCCTCTTACGGACCCTCGGCGTCCTTGATCCCAGTCTGACGTTGGAGCTCGTCCCGTTAGAGGATCCGTGGCGGTACCGCAACAAGACGGAGTTGACGTTTGGTGGAGGAGGGCTGGGCTATCATGCGGCCCGGTCATTCTGGCGGATCGTCGATCTCGAGGATTGCCTCTTGTTGCCTGAGGCCGTCAGCCGCGTGAGTCGAGATGTTCGGCAGTTCACGCAGGACACGGGTCAGCCGTCGTATAATCCTCGCACCCATCAAGGGTTCTTCCGGTACCTGGTCATCCGACACAGCCGGGCGACCGGCAAGCTCCTGGTGTGTCTCATGACGACCCAGGGAGATCGACCGCTCATCGAGACGATGGCCGAGGAGCTGATGCGCCGCCATCCCGCCGTCAGCAGTGTGTATTGGGGGATCAACACGAAGGTGGCTGATGTCGCCATTCCGGATGAGCTCTTCTTGATCCGTGGCGATCCCTATCTTGAGGATCGCATTGGGCCGTTCGCCGTCCACCTCCATCCGCTGACCTTCCTGCAACCGACGACGGCGCAGGCGGAGAAAATGTATGAACGGCTCAGTGGTTGGGTCAGCCCATCGCTCCAGGAGGCGGCGTGGGATGTCTACTGCGGGATGGGGTTGATCGCGTTCTATCTCTCGTCAAAGTTTCGCACGATCTATGCGATCGACGCGGAGGAACGCAATCTCGAGATGGCGAGGGTGAATGCCCAGATGAATGGGATTACCAATGTCCAGTTTCACCTGGGGAAAGCGGAAGAGGTCTTGTTGAACAAGCGGTTCTGGCTGGGCGAGGCCCAGCCGGAGGTCGTCGTCGTCGATCCACCTCGCTCAGGACTTCACCCACGTGTGATGGCCGCCCTGCTGGCCGCCCGTCCGCAACAACTCATCTGTGTCTCTTGCAACGCCCAGACGCTGGTCCGCGATCTGCAGCGACTCATGAGCGGGTTTCCACGGTATCGCCTCTGCGACGTCGTGGCTTTTGACCTGTTTCCCCACACGCCTCATGTGGAGGTCCTCACCTTGCTCGAACGGCGGTGACGGCGAGTCTTGAGCAGAGCCTCCATCTGGCGGTGAATCGAGCCATTCGACGCCAACACCTCGCCATGCTCCAGCCGCTCGATCGAGCGACCGCGGAAGTCCGTGATCCGTCCCCCCGCTTCCTGCACCAAGACAATCCCTGCCGCGATATCCCACGGGCAGAGCTCTCGTTCGTAGAATCCATCCAATCGACCGCACGCCACATAGGCCAGACTGATGGCGGTCGAGCCGATCCGTCGTACCCCATGGCTGCGCATCTGCAGCGTTTCAAACCATCTCAGATACTGCGTCGGATCTTTTTGGAACTGGGAAGAAAATCCTGTGGACAGCAGGCTCGCCGACAGGCTGCGGGTTCTGGAGACATGGATACGCCGGCCATTCAGCGCGGCTCCCTTGTCGGCAGCGGCCGTGAACAGTTCATCTCGCATCGGATCGTAGATCACGCCGAGCAGCGGTTGGCCCTCGCAGGTGAGGCCGATGGAGACCGCGAACCACGGAGCGCCGTGGACGAAATTCATCGTCCCATCCAACGGATCGACGACCCACTGGTACGCCGCCTCCGGCTTGATCGGCCCGCGCTCCTCGCCGTGGAACCCGTGCGAGGGGAAATTCCGCAGAAGCCGCTGCGCGATGAGCGCTTCAGATGCTCGATCGACATCGGTGACCAGGTCGATTGCGCTGCGCTTGGTTTCGACAGTGGAGGGCCGGCCGATCGCGCGCGCCTGCACGCGGCCCGCCTGGCGCGCCGCCTCGACCGCGACGGCGAGATAGCGTGGTATCGCTGCCGATGACATAGACTTTAGTATACTATATATGACATGATCCTGGCGATTGATCAGGGGACGACAGGGACGAGCGTCTTCATCTTCAATCGACGCGGGCGGGTGATGGGACGCGGCTACGAGGAGTTACCGCAGCACTATCCCAAGCCCGGTTGGGTCGAGCATGATCCGCAGGACATCCTGGCGATCACCCTGCGCGTGATCAGGCGGGCTTTGGATGACGCTCGTCTGCGTCCCGCGCAACTGTGCGCCATCGGGATCACCAATCAGCGCGAGACGACGATCCTCTGGGACCGTCGCACCGGGAAGCCCGTGGCCCGGGCGATCGTCTGGCAGTGTC
This sequence comes from uncultured Planctomycetales bacterium, assembly GCA_964624155.1. GTDB lineage: Bacteria > Omnitrophota > Gorgyraeia > Aquiviventales > Aquiviventaceae > CAZUWM01. Next base: position 24,110 of record CAZUWM010000007.1, on the reverse strand, counting down.
GACGCACCGCGCCCATGTGCGAGGCGCTCAAGCGCCGAGGGCTGGAGCCGCTCATCCGTCGCACCACGGGCCTGGTGCTCGATGCGTATTTTTCAGGAACGAAGGTCCGGTGGCTGCTCGATCACGTGCCTGGCGTGCGGCGGCGGGCGCAGCAGGGGCACATCGCCTTTGGGACCGTGGACACATGGCTGCTTTGGCACCTGACCGCAGGCCGCGTGCATGCCACGGACTACACCAACGCCTCGCGAACCTTGTTGTACAACATTCGACGTCGTCAATGGGATCCACGGCTCTTGCGGATCTTCGGGGTGCCATCGAGCCTGTTGCCTGAGGTCAGGCCCTCCAGCTTCCAGTACGGTACGACCACCGCCATCGGCGCCCTCCCAGCCGGCGTTCCCATCCTGGGCATTGCGGGCGATCAACAAGCCTCGATGGTGGGCCACGGCTGTCTTGAGCCGGGAACCGCAAAAAATACGTATGGAACCGGATGCTTCCTCCTGTTGAACACCGGTCGGCGATGCGTGCAGAGCCGCCATGGGCTGATCACGACCCTCGCGGTGGGTGAAGACCGCCAGCCGGTCTATGCCCTGGAAGGCAGCGTGTTCATCGCAGGAGCGGCCATTCAATGGTTGCGGGACGGGCTGAAGCTGATCGCCCGTGCGGCTGACACCGAAGCGATCGCCCGCCGCGTCCACGACACCGGCGGGGTCTATGTGGTGCCGGCCTTCGTGGGCTTGGGAGCCCCCTACTGGGATATGGCGGCGCGCGGCGCCATCGTGGGTCTGACGCGGGGAACGACCCGGGAGATCGTCGTGCGCGCGACCCTGGAGTCGCTGGCGTATCAGACCCGCGACGTCGTGGACGCGATGCAGCAGGATAGCGGGATTCGATTGCGACGACTCCAGGTTGACGGCGGAGCGGCTCAGAATGATTGGCTCATGCAGTTTCAAGCGGACCTGCTCGGCCTTGAGGTGGTCCGACCGAGACTGGTCGCGAACACCGCCAAGGGTGCCGCCTTATTAGCCGGCATGGCGCGCACCCCCGAACGTCCCGAACGGGTCTTTCATCCACAGATGTCTTCCAGTCAACGGGATCAACTCTATAACGGGTGGCAAGACGCGGTGGCTCGCGTCCGAACGAGATGAAACGCCCTGAACTACTCGCGCGCCTGAGCTCTCAAGCGTTTGACGTGTTGGTCATCGGAGGCGGCATCGTGGGGGCCGGCATTGCCCGCGATGCGGCCATGCGGGGATTGCGCGCGGCGCTCATCGAGAAGGGAGATTTTGCCAGCGGGACGAGTTCCAAAACCTCAAAGCTCATTCACGGAGGCCTGCGCTATCTTGAGCACGGCCGCCTGCGATTGGTTTCGGAGAGCCTTCGGGAGCGGCATATCTTGCATACGATCGCCCCGCAACTCGTCTGGCCCATGAACTTGTCTATCCCGATCTATCGCGGTGACACCCGCCCCCCTTGGAAGATTGCTTGCGGCTTGATGCTCTACGACCTCCTCACCATGCGCATGGGGCTCAGCCGACATCATCTCCTCTCACGACGTCGAGCCATGCAGTCTGAACCGCGCTTGAACCCTGAAGGCCTGCGGGCCATGGGTTCCTACGTGGACTGCCAGATGGACGACTCAAGGTTATGCCTGGCCAACATCATGCAGGCGATGAGCTTGGGTGCTGTGTGCTGCAACTACGTCAAGCTCCTGGAGCTCCAGAAGACCAACGGGCGCATCTGCGGGGTCTTCGTCGAAGATCTGTTGACGGGGCAACGTCTGGGGGCGAGGGCCTCGGTGGTGATCAATGCAACCGGTCCCTGGTCCGATGCGATCAGACGCCTGAGCGATCCCCGTGCCGGAACTCGACTCGCTCCGACGAAAGGGATTCATGTCGTCGTGCCGAGGCTCTCCCCACAGGCGGTGTTTGTCCAAGCGCGCTCGGAGCGTCGGATGATGTTCATCCTCCCGTGGTCAGAGGACTACACCCTCATTGGGACTACCGAGTCGGAGGTGAGCGACCTCGATGATCTTGCGGCGACATCCGATGAAGTCAACTACCTGCTGACCGAGGCGAATCGAGTGTTCCCTGGCGCTCGCCTGCGGTTTGAGGACGTGATGGCGACATTGGCCGGGGCGCGGCCCCTGTTGGCATTTGCCGGGTCGGCGACGCAGGCCTCGCGTGAACATCGCATCGAGATCGACGCCTCCGGCTTAGTCAGCGTGATGGGAGGGAAATACACCACCTTCCGCCTCATGGCGCAGCAAACCGTGGATCTCATCGTGAAACGCTGGCAACTGACTGCTGAGCCCTGTTTGACTCATGAGGTCGGTCTCTTGGAGCCGGTCCATCCCGTCGTGCTCAACCGCTGGCAAGACCTCACGCGCAGCATCCCGGAAGCACTCTTGGCGCGTCTCTTGACGCGGTATGGCGCCGGCGCGTTTCGGATTCTCCATATCTTGGAATTTGAGCCCCGGCTGATCCAGCCGGTGTGTCCCCATCATGACGTGATGCACGCGGAGCTCGTCTATGCTCTCCAGGATGAGCTCGCGTGCACCGTCAGCGACGTGTTGGTGCGTCGCACCCACATCGCCTTCAGTTCCTGTCAGGGACTCGACATGCTGTCGACTCTTGCAGATCTCTTCCAGCGCTACGCCCGAGTCTCGAAAGAAGCGATCGAGTTGCAGATCCGTGACTATCGTCGCCTGCTGGCATCCAGTCTCTCGTTTCGTGGAAGCCATATTGATTCCAATGGACACCCCCGCGAGACAGTACGCGAGAATCCGTTATCGACTCCTGCTCAGTGAGCTGGTGGGCTGGATCGGATTTTTGATCGCCTTTCAGGGATGTGGCTGGTCTCAGGCGCTGGTCAGCCTCCTTGCGGTCTGGGCCTCGGTTGAGTGGGCTCGGATCGCGGGCTATGTCGCGATCTTCGGCGCGGCGGCCTATCTTGTCTTTCTGCCGCTGCATTGGTACGGCAGCTTCGTGCTGGAGCATCGTTTTCGATTGTCTCGACTGACCATCCGAGGCTGGTGGATCAGAGAAGGGAAGCGCGTGCTGCTCAGTGCGTTGCTGTGGATTGTGCTCATCGAAGGCTGGTACGCCATCCTCAACGCCGCGCCGTTGAGCTGGACGCTGTGGGCGACCATCGGATGGGTTGGCGTCAGCATCGTCCTGGCGCGCGTCTTTCCTACGATCCTCCTGCCGATGTTCTACAAGACCGTTCCTCTCGCTGATCGGGCGCTGTCCCAACGATTGCTCGCACTCTGTGAACGGGTGGGGCTGCCGGCACTGGGAGCGTTTCGAGTGGCGCTTGGAGTCGAGACCCGCAAGGCGAACGCGGCGCTTGCCGGCTTAGGGAAGACGCGTCGGGTCCTGTTGTCCGATACCTTATTGGAACGCTTCAGCCCGGAGGAGATTGAAACGGTTCTCGCGCATGAGTTGGGCCATCAGCGGCATCGGCATATCACGAAGCTCCTCATCCTGACTGCGGTGGGTTCGTGGGTTGCGTTGTCGCTCATCGCCATCACCTCGGCATGGTGGATCGCTCGTCTGCAGCTCTCAGGGCTTTCGGATCTCGTTGGATTTCCCATGCTCGCGCTTTCCCTGATGCTGATTGGACTCATCGGCCTACCGCTGCAGAACGCGATCTCGCGTGCCTTCGAGTGGGAGGCGGATCGCTTCGCGGTGACTGTGACGCAGGCCCCAACCGTGTTTGCGAATGCGTTGCGCAAATTGGGCGAGTTGAACCTCGCCGATCCCGCCCCTCCTCGGTGGGTGGAGTGGCTCCTCTACGACCATCCCCCGATTGCCAAGCGCATCCTCGCCGCCGAGGGAGGTCGCTCGGTGCAGGCGGTTGACGGTGGAGAGAGAAAGGATTAAAGTAGAAAAGAAAGCAAGGTGATGCGCATGTTAGCCCTACTCGAAGTCGTCCCGATTGGAACCAGCAGCGCGAGTCTCAGCGGCAGTCTGGCGCAGGTGGCGAAGATGATCGATCAGAGTGGGTTGGACTACCGCGTGGGGCCCATGGGGACGACGGTGGAAGGGGAGTGGGATCAGATCATGGCCCTGGCCAAGCGATGCCATGACGTCGTGCTACAATCGGCCGATCGGATCATGATGACCCTCCACATCGACGATCGCAAAGACAAACCCGGACCCGGTCGCATCACCTCGAAAGTCCAATCCCTTGAAGCTAAAGTCGGCAAACCGCTCAAGAAATAACCTCGTTCCTCTCCGCCTGCCTGCCGGCAGGCACGGCACGCGCGCGTTTCGGCTGCCTCGGAAGCGGTTACTGTTGTTGCTGCTCTCCGCCGTGACCGCCCTCCTTGTCACCGCGCTCCATTCGACGTCTCAAGAGCCGGCGACCCCTGCCCGCCCGGCGATGCGCGAGGCAGGCGGGGACGTCCTGGTCACTCGCGTCATCGACGGCGATACGATCGAATTGGAGAACGGGGAGCTCGTTCGGTACATTGGCATCGATGCGCCGGAAACGAGGCGTCGCGTTGGGGATCAGTGGGTAGAGGATCCGGAACCGTTTGGGCAAGAAGCCACCGAGATGAATCGGAGGTGGGTGGAAGGCAGGCGCGTCCGGCTAGAATATGACGTGGAACGACGTGATCGACACGGACGGCTCCTCGCGTACGTCTACGTGGACGGCGAGATGATCCCCCCACCTGGCGCTTCGCCGAAGGCGACATCCCGTGCACGGGATGATCCGCTTTCAGCGGATGCGCCAGGTGGGGGGATGATCAACGCCAAGCTGCTCGATGAGGGGTACGCCCAGTTGCTGACCATTCCCCCCAACGTCAAGTATGTGGAGGAATTCCGTCGGCTGGCGGCTGAGGCGAGAACCCAACGGCGCGGTCTCTGGATGGAGGATCAAACCAAACCGACGAAGAAACGGCGCTAAGATGACCTGGAAGAGAGGCGTTGCTCGAGCAATTGCCGCAGCTTCGGCGAGCGGCGCAAGGCCGAAAGATCCGGATCCTTCAACAGGTAGTCGAAATCATCATAGCCCAGCGCCATGGCGTGTGCGAGGGCATCGAAGGCCTCATCCAGACGATTCAACAACGCGAGACTGCATGCGACGTTGTACCAGACGATCGGATCCTCGGGTCGAAGCCGGGTGAGCCGCTGGTCAATCGCCAGTCCTTTCTCGTGCCAGCCTCGCCGGGTATACGCCTCGCCTAACGCCCGCAGCGCGTCAACGAAGTTCGGATCCTCGGCCAGCAACTGCTCGTAAAAGGCAATCTCGAACTCAAGCAGGTCTTTCGTACGGGAGCGTTTGGGTCGTTCCATGATCGATGAGACTTTATTCTCGTCATTCAAGCGGAATTGTCAAGGTATAATACAACCGATGATCCCTCAAGACCTGATGAACCTGTTGCAGCGGACGCAGGACTTCCTGAGCAGCCGCCGGACGCCGTGCTATCTCGTGGGCGGATTCTTGCGTGACCAATGGTTGCAGCGGCCCATCCACCGCTGGAACGTGGACCTTGCGGTGCCAACGCGCGCGATCCCGCTATCTCAAGAACTGGCGCGTCGGCTGGGCGGGGCCTTTGTGTTGTTGGATGAGACCAACGGCTGCGCTCGCATCGTCGTGGATACCGCCTCAGGCCGTGTCGAGCTCGATCTGAGTGATTTCCGTGGCGCCACCCTCGAGGAGGATCTGCGCCTTCGGGATTTCACGATGAATGCGATGGCGATGGAGCTGGCCGCCTGGTTGAGCCACCCGAACGAGCTGCAGGGGTTGATCGATCCCCTTCACGGGATAGAGGCGCTGGAGGCGAGGAAGCTGGTCGCGTGCTTCCCCGGTACCTTTGAGGATGATCCGGTGCGCATCCTTCGGGCGTTTCGCTTTGCCGCAGAACTCTCCTGTGAATTGGACGCCGGCCTTCTGCCGTTGATTCGCGAGGCGGCGCCCCGACTGGCTTCTGTGTCCGGTGAACGCATTCGGGATGAGTTGTTTCTGATTTTGGAGACCCATCGAGCGAGCTGGGCGTTACGACAGCTGAACGAGCTGCGGATCCTTGATTGGCTCTTTCCTGATCTGGTCCCTGGTCGCGGGGTCGACCAGGGACCGTTTCACCATCTTGATGTCTTGGACCATCAATTGGAAACCGTCGCCCAAGGCGATCGAATCCTGGAAGATTTTGCCGAGTTCAGTCCGGCCTTTCGCCCTCCCCTGGCGGAGTATATGGCCGTTGAACCGGTCGAGCATCGGTCCCGCAAAGCCTTGGTGAAACTCGCAGGGTTGTTTCACGACGTCGGCAAACCAGCCACCCGCCGAGTCAAGGAAGACGGCGACATCTGGTTCTTGGGACATGAACAGTTTGGCGCGGAACTGGTGGAGTCGGTCACCCAACGCTTGCGGCTCTCCAATCGTGAGGCCGAGTTGATCTATCGGTTGGTCCTCTACCACTTGCGCCCCGGGCACCTCAGTCGTGAGCCGGTCGTGACAAGACGGGCGATCTTCCGGTTCTTCCGCGATCTCGAGGAGGATGGACCGGCGTGTCTGTTGGTATGGTGGATCGACCGGATGGCCACGCGTGGACCAGGCTCGCGATTGGATCAGATCGATCAGCAGCGCTCCCGCCTTGAAGAGCTCCTGGGGGCCTTTTTCTTCAAACCTGAGGAGGCGGTGAAGCCGCCGAAGCTCATCGATGGCAATGAGCTGATGAACACCTTCGGCCTCACTCCAGGACCAGTGGTCGGAACGCTCTTGCGCGCCATTGAAGAAGCGCAAGCCGAGGGGATCATCCATTCCAAAGACGAGGCCCTAGCCCTTGCCAAAGACCATCTTCAACGTCAGACCCCATAGCCTGCTCCTCGGCGTGTTCGTCGGCGTTGTCCTGTGTGGTTCACCCGCACGGGCCGATGAACTCCTCGTCGGGACAGCTCGGGTCGATCTCACGCCTTCTCAACGCGTGCCGCTCGCCGGCTACAGCCGACGGAGAGGCCGACTCGCCACCGGCGTCCACGACCCGCTTTCCGCGCGAGCGCTCGTTGTACGGGAAGGGAATACCACCGTGGCACTCGTGAGCTGTGATCTGTTGATCATCGATGAGGTGGTGTTCCGTGCCATCGAGGATCGTCTGCGTACGGCATTGACCTCGCCGCCGTCGACCCTCCTGATCGCCGCGACTCACACCCACTCAGGCCCTGGGGCCTATGGGAAGAAATTCTTTGAGAAGCTCTCCATGGGTCACTTCGATGAGGAGATGTTGGCCTTTGTGACCTCGCGGGTGACGCAGGCGATCGTCAGCGCGGCCTCCGATCTTCAACCTGTCACCGTGCGGTACGGGACGACGCGGACTGAAGGGTTGGTGATCAATCGAATGGATGCTGATGGGACGGTGGATCCGGAATTGAATCTCGTCATGTTCGATGACCCCTCCGGGACACCAGTGTCCATCATCGCGAGTTTTGCCGCGCATCCCACGACCCTTGGGGCCTGGAATCACCAATTGGGCGCGGACTATCCCGGCGTGTTCACCAAGGTCCTTGAGGCGCGGTATCCTTCAGCCACATGCCTCTTTGCCGCGGGAGCTGTCGGCGATCAGGGGCCGGTCAAGCAGGGCTCTGGATTTGAGGCGGCTGAACGACTGGGCCATGCCGTGGCCACTGAGGCGCTGACCATCTTGGAATCCGCCTCTCGGAGCTCGGGCGATGGGCTGGTGGCATCCCAACGCGTTGTCCGACTTCCTCCGGCACAGGTGCGACTCGGCTCATGGACGCTGCCGGCCTGGTTGGGACGGAGCTTGGTCGATGATGACGCCACCCTGACGCTGATCGCGGTTGGATCGGTTCTGCTCATCGGCGTCCCCTGCGACCTGAGCGCGGAATTAGGACTGGAGTTGAAGCGCTATGCCCGCGTGAAGGAATTTCAGCCGATCATCGTCGGATTCGCCAACGACTACATCGGCTATTGCATGCCGCCGTCGATCTACACCACCGATCACTACGAAGCGGCCATGATGTTCAACGGCCCCACCACGGGTGCGCTCATCGTCAACGAGTTGAAGCACATGATTGACCAGATCGTGACAAGCGACAAGTGACACGAGCCAAGAGACCACTCATGAAGCGTGTTATCACATTGCTGATCGCCATGCTTGTCACCTGTCACCTGTCACCTGTCACCGCCGAACCGGCGCATCCTGAGCACCACGACGGCTTACCCCTCATCGCTCTCGAAGGCAGTCCCAGCGAACTGGGGCGGCAACATGGTGAGTTGCTGCATGACGCCGTCCAACGCGCAGTCGGTCGGATCCTTGGATATTTTCGCTCCTACCTGAAAATTCCCCTCATCCGCTCCTTCGCGGTCAACTGGTGGCTCGATCGTTCCTGGTCTTACGCCAAGCCGTTTATTCCCCCCGCGTATCGTGAAGAGTTGGAGGAACTCGCGAAGGCCTCAGGGGTCAGCCTGAGCGATCTACGGCGCTTTCACGCCATTCCGGATCGCACCTACGCCTGTTCCGGATTGGCGGTGTGGGGACAGGCGACGAGTGATGGACGCCTCATCCATACGCGGAACCTCGACTGGAACATCAACGCAGGAATTCAGCGCTACGCGACGCTCTTCGTCGTGCGTCCCTACGGCAAACATGCCTTCGTCAACGTGGGCTGGGCGGGATTTGTCGGTGTTCTGACCGGCATCAACGATCAGCAGATTTCCATCGGACAGATCGGCGCCGAAACGACGGACCTGACGTACGCGGGAGTGCCGATGGCGTTTCTCATGCGGCGGGTCCTCGAGGAAGCCGATGACGTGGACGAGGCGATTCGGATCATTTGGGAGGCGCCTCGCACCGTCGGGGTGAACTACGTCGTGGCGGATGCGAAGGCGAAGCGGGCGGTCGTCATCGAGACGACCCGCTCACGCGTCGCGGTCTTTGAAGCGAACGACCTCAAAGAACGCAGCGTCTCGTATGCGCGTCCACTCCCCGACACTGTCTTTCGGGCAGACACCGCGGTCGATCCGGCGATTCGTGATCGGCAGATCGCCTCCGGCGGCAATCCGAGATCGCCAGGACTCGAACCACCAACTGGGTCGGCCTACGAGATACGCTATCTGGGTCAAGCCGCAGGAATTCTTGCGCGCTACGGGACGATCGATGCGGACATGGCGAAAGAGATTGCGAAAACCGTGGCCCCCAGCTCCAACGTGCAAAGTGTTGTCTTCGCCTGGCCCAACCTCTGGGTCGCCAACGCCGACGGCTCCACCCCTGCCGCCCAGACGACCTACCGTCGCTTCGATCTTGAACAATGGCTTACCAGTTCGAGCTCCGCCGATTGATTAAGTTATCATAATATGATAATATGTCTTTGTCATGGTCAGAACACGGATTAGGCAGGTGGCTCGGCAGCGAGGCTTCACGGCGCGGGAGGTGGCGCGCGGCGTGAAGTGCTATCCCTCCAACCTCTCGGCGATGGATGCCGGAAGGCGACCGGTTTCGCTCCGGACGCTGGCACGCATCGCGCGGTGGTTGGGATGCAGTGTGGGGGATTTGGTGGAGGATTCGTGGGGTTCTGAACGGCCCGTGTACCGACGTCGTGCCCTCACGAATCGGTTAGCGACCCGTGAGGAAGCGGCCCTCGACGGAACTGATCGCGCCTGGGTCCACGCGGCGATGCTGGCCTGGCAACGCCATGCTGGATTCCGGCGGACGACCCGATAATGCGGAAGGCATTGGACGATCCGTATCTGAAGGCACTGCGGCGGCTCAATCGGATAGGGGTGCGCTATGTCGTCGTGGGGATGGCGGGGATCAACTATTATGCAAAGAATCCGGCGGAGACCTTCGCCTCCATGGATTATGACGTTTTCCTCGACCCGACGCTCCGCAACGTGGAGGCTGCGGTCCGCTCCCTGCGCTCCCTAGGGTATGCCTTCGGCACCACAGCAGGACCAGTGGTTCCCGCTGCACTGAAGTCCATCGTCAGGGATCGCCGAACTCTGGTTGCCACGACACCCGAGGGATTGACGATTGAACTGTTGCTCAAGATCTCCGGCTACCCTTTTGCGGAGCTGGCGAAGGATGCCGTCACCTTCACGGTGAACGGAGTTCCTGTCCGGGTCGGACGGCTCAGCAAGCTGCTCACCTCGAAACGGCTGGCCGGCCGTCCCAAGGACCGCGCATTCCTCGCCCGCTACCGGCACGTGCTCACGGAGTGAGCCGCAAGACCGCGTCACACCGATTGAATGAGCAAGATCAGGCCATGTGGCGGGGTTCATGGAAGATATCAAATCGTATTGATTTTGATAGCGAAGTATTGCTGACCTTGATGGGCTCTCACTGTTGGGGAGGGAGCCTTGAGCAGATGCGGAGGAGTCGAATCTGATCATCGTCGATCAAGACTTCGACGCCATCGCGCGCTGCGCTTCCCTCCGCCTCTACCACGTTCCAGGATCATGAGACGGCGTTACGTCGCGTTCCCAATTCGACGCCGACGGCCCCACTCCCGCCGCCCGCACAGCCTACCGTCGCTTCAATCTCGAAGAGTTGTTTACTCGCCGAGGATTTTGACGACGACACGTTTCCGCCGCCGGAGGGCGGCGTCCCGAGCGAAGCGAGGGATGCGCGGCGGCTATTCTCCCAGGATCTTCACCACGACTCGCTTTTTTCGCCTGCCATCAAACTCCGCATAAAACACCTGCTCCCACGGGCCGAGGTCGAGCTTGCCCTTCGTAATCGGGAGCATGGCCTGATGGTGGACGAGGGTGCGCTTCAGGTGGGCGTCACCGTTATCTTCACCCGTGAGATGATGTTGGTAGTCCTCGCGAAACGGTGCGAGTCGTTCCAACAGCTCCCAGAGGTCCTTCCAGAGTCCTTCCTCATCATCGTTGACCCAGATGCCCGCGGTGATGTGCATCGCGGAGACGAGGCACAATCCTTCCTGCACGCCGCTTTTTTTGACCAGCGATTCGACGGTGTCGGTGATGTTGACAAGGTCTCGCCGCGTTTTCGTGTTGAACCACAGATACTCCGTAAGATGTTTCATGGCTCCTAACTCCTAGCTCCTAGCTGTATCAGTTCACTTGGAAGACCAAAGCTCACATCCTCTTTGACAAGTTCCCATTCTTCGACTCGCGCGGCCCCGAGCGTCTTGAGGAACTCGACGACCTCCTGGACAAGATGTTCCGGCGCGGAGGCGCCCGAGGTCACTCCCGCGCACCGCGCACCGTCGAACCACTGCGGCTGAATTTCGCGGGCGTGATTGATCAGGTACCCTCGACGGCCGGCTCCTTGGGCGACCTCCACCAACCGAATCGAGTTGGAGCTATTCTTCGCGCCGATCACGAGGATCACCTCGGCTTCCTTCGCGATCGCTTTGACCGCATTCTGACGGTTTTGCGTCGCGTAGCAGATGTCGTCCTTGGAAGGGGAGATGAGCTTGGGGAATCGTCGACGCAAAATCTCCACGATCGCCCGAGTGTCATCCATGCTCAACGTCGTTTGGGTGATCACCGCGACCTTCTCTGGATTGGGCACGTCCACGCCCTGCGCATCGTCAACGGTCTGAATCAAGCGAATCGCCCCGGGAGCTTCCCCCATGGTGCCGATCACTTCATCGTGCCCTTGATGACCCACCAAGAGGATCGCGTAGCCTTCTCGGGCATAGCGCTTGGCTTCAACGTGGACTTTGGTCACCAGCGGGCAGGTGGCATCGATGACCCGCAACTGTCGTTGGGCCGCGAGCTTTGGGACGGTGGGCGCGACGCCGTGTGCGCTGAAGATGGCGAGAGCGCCTTGAGGCACTTCGTCGAGTTCCTCCACAAAGACGGCCCCTTTGGCGCGCAGGTCATTGACCACATGGGGGTTGTGGACGATCTCTTTGCGGACGTAGATGGGGCCTTTGACATGCTGGAGGGCCTGCTCGACGATCTCGATCGCCCGTTCCACCCCCGCGCAGAATCCACGCGGCTTCGCCAGGATGATTTTTTCGAGTGCCATGGGACGCCTATTGTAGCTCGTCGACGAGGGAGGAGGCAAGCTTCGTGCGGAAGAAGCGAAGGCTGGCGCGCTTGAGGTAGGGAAGACTGAGGTAGGCGGTGTAGTGGCCCAGAGGGACAAAGGTGGCTTCAGGTTTGCCCAGCGCCCTCCAGAGGGCCAGTTCATTGGCGGTGCCGACCGTGCGGTCACACAACGTGATAAACAGGAAGAGGCGGGACGGGTCAACGTAGGGGGCGAGGAGTAGGGGATCGGTCTTGACGGCCTGACGCAGTTGCGCCTCAAATGTGTGGCGGGCCATTCGGTTCCTTGCCAGGTAGGCGGCCAACGGTTTCGTCAACAGCGTATCCTTGGAGCGGAGAAGAACGTCCGGGATACTGCCTCCGGCCAGCGCGACGACATGGGCCTTCAGGCGCGGTTCCACGGCCGCACTCATGACGCTCGCCATCCCGCCCATGCTAATCCCGAAACTTCCCAACCGCTCTGGATCCACGCGCTCGTGTCGCTCCATCCAATCGACGACTTGTCGAATGCGGATGACGCCTTGTCGGAGCAACAGCTCGAGCCGTTCAATCCGATGTTCCGGGGAGATCTTCAGCGTCTTGCGGTGGACCATGGCGACATGGAACCCGTGACTCGCCAGGTAGCGGCAGATCCCTCGCTCCAGCGGATAATCTCCCCCAAGGATCGGGTTGAACAGAATGGCCGGCCGACGCCCAACCTCCTTGGTTTCGAACCATTCAAATTCCACCACAGGCTCCGTCGGTTCAAACCCAGAAACTGAGAGGGGAAATTGGACGAGCCATTCAGTGAACCGAGGTCGTTGGGCAACAGTCTGGATGGTGGCCTCGGGCGATTGGTTCGGGTACGCGTAGTACGCCGCGATCTCCGGCGGCAGCGGCTGGGCGGATCGAGAGGGATGGTAGGGGATGTGGGCACAACCGGTAACAAGAGTAGGTAGTAGGTAGTAGGCAGTAGGCAGTAACAAGAACAGCCGGGGACAACGCATTACGGCGAGACAAGCACAGCGATGGGTGAGTCGGCTAGAGATTCGTCGGTCGAGTTGAGCGTGGGCGATTCGATCTGCGGCGTTTCAGTCTTCGGCTGTAGTGCACGGATATAGATGGGGTTGGAGAAGAGCCAAGGTTTGTCTTTGAGGGAGGCCTCGAGGCGGTACGCGCCCGGTTCGGTGACCGGCACATGCCACGTCTCGGCTGTTTCCGTCGAGACGACCTGACCGTCTTTGAACAAGGTCAGTTGCGCCGGCTGAGGCAAGCGGGCGCTCAGTTGCAGGTGAGGACTGAGCGGGACTTCATCGCCCATGATGCCCAACACCTGTCGTCCGTCATGGGCGAAGAACGTGAACGACCGCCCCGCATCAGCCATGAGGTTGATTTCGAAATACGCGTGTCCTTGGCGCAGCGCCTCGTAGGCCAGTTCAGGGGTCAACGGCGTTGAAGGGATCAGCAGATGCGTGCGCACCATCTGAAACATGACTTCATACGGGGCGAATCTGAATCCCAAGACATGAAATTCGTGGGCGTCCGTCGCGCCAATCCCCACGACTCGACCATGCTGCTGGATGAGCTGATCCCACTTCGTGAGCGGGTCATAGGGACGGTCGATGATCGACTCGTAGAAAGGTTCCGGAGAGACCGTGAGCGTCCAGAGCGCCAAGCGAAGCTTGTTTTCATCCAATGTATCATGCGCGACATTGTAGGCTTCGATGCCGGTAAACCCCTTCACAGTCCAATCCTTCCATCGGCCCTTTGTGAAATACGGATGGGCGATGAATCCCAGCCCACCTTGACGATTGACTTCGTCGATCACCTGTTGCGTGGTGAGCTTGTGACGGTCGATATCCTTGGTGACATTGAAGGCCAGATAGTGTCCTCCTCGGGTGGAGATCTCCGTGCCGATCAGTACGAGGACAGCCCCGTGCCAACCCTGTTTGCCCTCGAACAGCGGCTGGAGGGTATTGTGCTCCGTGGTGATGACGTAGTCGAGTTGCTGAGCGTTCGCCACGCGCACCACGTCTTCAAACGTTCCATGCGCATCGTGGGAGTACGTCGTATGCACATGGATGACGCCCGCGACATCGGTATAGCCGTCATCGAGCATCTCTGCGCTGGGAGCCCCGGCGTGGATCAGGGGCCGTTTGATGGTTCCGATGAGGGCACACCCCGTAACAGTCCATAGTCCATAGACCATCGTCCATAGAAACAATATTTTCATTTTTCGCTGTGGACTATCTCCGCCAGCCTGCTTGGCGGATCCGCCATGCATTGTGGCGGAGACTATGGACTGTGGACTCATTCGGAGCGGCCGGTGAAGCGGAACTTGGCAAGATGGACGGTAGGCATGACCGCGCAGCCGACATCTTGCGCGGGATCCGCCACGAGGCGCCGTTCCTTAGAGATCCCCAGGACATGACTGAACGCTTCGAGGACACTCTGCGTGAATCGCATGGTCGTGACAGGATGTCGCAGTTTGCCGTCCTCGATGAGCCAGGTGCCTTCTCTCGTTAAGCCAGTCATCAGTGCCTCACGGGGATTGAGCAGCCCGTTGACGTAGTGGAACCGCGGAATCAAGAGCCCCCGTTTGCATGAGCGGACGAGTTCCTCACGCCGTTTGGTTCCCGGTTCAAGGAACAGATTCGTCGGCAACGGTCCGTCGATCTGATCAGGCGATTGCGCATGACCGGTGGACGGATGACCGTAGAGGAGGCCGTAGGTCGTGTCGTAGACGACGCCGGCGGCGGCTCCTCGATCAATCAGCGCCACGTTCCGCTTCGGCACCCCTTCGTAATCAAACGGTTGGCGCAGGCCCTCCGGGTCGTTGCCCTCGTCGGTGATGGTCACGGATCGAGCCATCAGCGGCTCTCCCATGCGCCCCGCTAAACAACTCGTCCGTTCCTGAACGCTCTTCGCGCCGAAGGCGATGTACCCGAGCCATGTCACGAGTTCCGCAACCGCCTCCGGCTCGAGAAGCACTTCATACGTTCCGGTCGGCAAGGTGATCGGATCGTGTCGATGGAGACACTGTGTGAGGGAGCGCTCCAAAAGGACCTCGAGATCCAAACGGTTCAGATGTCGCTCCACATCGGTGGCATAGCCGGAGAGCCGTCGGTACATCGTCACCAACTTCGCGCCCGACACCGTGGAGGCCGCGTAACAGGCCACCCCGTTCGAGTTGACGACCGCGAGCTCCTCTTCTCCGATGACAAATGACCCCGCGAGGGTCGTGCCGACCCCTTGGCAGATGTGGAGCAATCGCTTGAGGGACGCGACGAAGTGGTGCGCGGGGGCGTTGGCCGTTGGCTCGTCGTAATCCTGTAACGTGATGTGCTGATACGAGGCGGGCAGGGGCGGGAGATTGTCCATCGGAGGGGTATGACGCGCAATCTCCAGCGCGGCGTGCAGCCCCCGCTTGAGGCTGGCGCGATCCAACGTATCGGTGATCGCGATCCCCACCCGATGGTTGACGACCACCTTGATCGTGACGCTCAGGCTCTCCTGGACGAGGTCTTGGTGGATCGTTTCGTACGCAAAGCGTGACACGCGCAGTCGCTCCGCATCCGCGCACACACTCGTCCCATCAGCGGGTGAGCGCTTCACGAGCTTCCTCAATTCCTCAAGTAAGCGTGTATGACCAATCATCTTCCCAATGCGGAATTGGGAATTTGGAATTTGGAATAATTCCGCATTCCCCATTCCCCATTCCGAATTCGATTATCTGGCGGGAGCGACCGCGACACCGTCAAAGCGGGCATACGGCGCGCCGTGCCCCACATGCATCAACTGCACCGGTTCTCCTTTGGCGCAGTTGGGAACGCCCCACAACCGCCACGTGTCGCAGTTGCTGAGCCCGGTACATCGCTGCCAAAATTGATGGGTGATGCCGGTATAGAGGGGATTTTTGACGACGGCCCCGAGCTTACCGTCCACGATCTCCCATCCGATTTCCGTCGTGAACTGGAAGTTCAGCCGTCGATCGTCGATCGACCAGCTTTTGTTCGTCGAGAGCAGATAGCCGCGTGTGATGTCTCGAAGCAGTTCCTCAAGCGTCGCTTCGCCAGGCTCCAGGTTGATGTTCGTCATGCGCACCAGCGGCGGCACATCCCATTGCTCCGCGCGCATCGCCCCGCTGCTGGCGCGCAATCCTAATCGGGCCGAGGATTCGCGGGAGCTGAGATACCCGGTAAACGTCCCTTCGTGCACCAGCTCCACCCGCTGGGCCGGCACGCCTTCATCATCGTAGCCGAAGGTCCCCACCCCGCCGGAGGCCGTGGCATCGGCGACGATGGTGATGTGTTTGGAGCCGTAGCGGAATGTGCCCAACCGATCCGGCGTGAGGAAACTCCCCCCGGCATAACTGAGCTCCTGACCGAGGACGCGATCCAGCTCCGCGGGATGCCCGCACGATTCATGCAGCTGCATGACCATCTGGGTCGGATCAAGGACGAGCGTCGTCTGGCCGGCTTTCGGGGGTTTGGCGCGCAACAACTGGAGGACTTCATGCTGAATCGTTTTGGCTCCCCCGACGAGATCCAATTGTTTCACGTACTCAAATCCGGCTTGGGCCAGCGCCCCGTGGTGGGAATTCGGATAACTGCGTACCTGCACGTCGTTGCCTTGCTGGGCGACGGCCTCGAGCCCCGCGCCGCTTTCGACGAAATGCTGCTCAATCTCCGAGCCATCGGTGGAGACAAACACTTTCGCGTGTTTCGCGAAATCCATGTGGGCGGTGACCCGCTTGATCGGTTTCGGGCCGCGCGCCGTGGCCTCCGCCCAGAGCAGGTAATCGAGCTTCTTGCTCAGCGGCACTTCAAACGGGTCAATCTGCCAGGAGGAGCGGAAGGTCGCCTTGACGGGTTGGGTTGGAGCGAGTTGGATGGCTTTCTTGTTAATCGCGGCTGAACCCTTCGCGAGATCGATGGCTTGGGTGGCGGCGCGCTTCAAGAAGGAAGGGAGCAGGTGCGGCGTCGACGCGAATCCCCAGGAGCCTCGAATGAGGACGCGAATGCCCACCCCGGCGGTCTCAAAGAGGCTGACGGGTTTGACGTGGCCGTTCTCGACCACCAGGCTCTCGCGGAGAATGCGCTCAAACCGCACATCGGCATAATCCACGCCGCGGCGCCTGAGATCCTTCACCAAGTGGCAGACGACCGATTTAGGAAGCCGTTCGGGACTCATCGTATAGTAGAAAGAAGATCATAGCACAGGTACAATAGCTTCTTCCAATGTCCCTTCGACTACGCTCAGGACTATGGTGAGCGAGCAAAGCGAGTCGAACCATGGACTATCTCTCGCGTGAAGCGTTGCGCCGAGCGGTCAAGCGACTGCCTCGGCAAGAACTGTTGAGCCGGCTGCACGCCATCCAGGCGCTGAGCGCGGTGCGGGGGTTGCGGTTTCTCGCGGATCATAACAAGCCCCAGACGATCGAGCTTGCCCTGACGCCGTGGGTCTTGACCCCCACCCAGGTCCGCTTCTTCCATGGTGTCACACGGCTCCTGGTTGATGCGCTCACTCGCTTGCCCGTCTTGTATGCCCATCACGCGGCCATCCGCCGCATCCTCCCCTTCACGTCGGCCCAGATCTCATGGATCCACGTAGCCGGCCGTTCCCATCATCAGCCTCTGGCCTTGCTCGGTCGGCTCGATTCCAACGCCACCTTTTCCCATGCAAGGTGGCGAGACGCCTTCAAGATGTTGGAACCCAACACGGTCGGGGTCGGCGGCATCCACTATGCACCGACCTCCGCGTCCGTGGTGCTCGATGTGCTGAGCGATGTGTTGCGCGACGCCTTTCCTGGACATCGCGTGGTGCCGATGCCCGATCCGCGCGAGCTGCTGTTCGACGAGATGGTCAGCGTCTCGCGCCGGCTCGGTCGACGGTTGCGAGGGGTCGCGCTGATTGAGAACACCGACTTCACCACCGGCACCGATGAATTCGGCAACCTGGCGAAGTATTTCGCCGCGCGAGGGCTGAAGGCGGTGGTCATCGATCCGCGAGCGTTGCGCCTCTCCAATGGACGGCTCATCGCCAAGGGCCAGGAGGTGGACTTGCTCTACCGCGACTGCGAACTCAATGAGTTCATCGACATGGAAGCCGATGGTCGACGCCTTCGGGCCGTCCGGTATGCGATTCAACACGGTCGGTTGATCTCGGGGCTGCTGTGGGAATTTGATCAGAAGTCGTGCTGGGAGATTTTCACCGATTCCGCCTACACCCGGTACTTCACCGCCCAGCAGCGACGGTTCTTCCGCCGCCATCTGCCGTGGACGCGGCTGGTGCGAGACACGAAGGTCTCAAATCCGTCCGGCAAACGCGTGGAGTTAACCGCGTACGTCCGTCGTCATAAGAATGGGTTAGTGCTCAAGCCCAACACCCTCTACGGCGGGCAGGGGGTCGTGGTGGGTGATACGGTCTCGCAATCGGTGTGGGAGCAGACGCTTCACAAGGCGCTGCGGGGGCGCACCCGCTATGTGGTGCAGAAGCGCGCTCGGATTGCAACCGAGCGGTTCCCTCGGTTGGAAGGTGGGCGCATTCGCGAGGTGGAGCGTCGCGTCGTCTCCGGCTTCTTCGTCAATTCCACCGGTGTCGGCCTCATCGGTCGGTTCTCCTCCGATCCCGTCGTCAACGTCTCCCGCGGCGGCGGTCTCCTCTCCGCCCTCGTGCTTCGATAACCCTTGACATAATATCTCATATTGAGATATACTCCTCATGCACGTGATCTCGAAGAAGCGGCTCAAAGATTTCTGGGAGCAACACTCCGATAGTCGGAAGCCGCTCGAAGGCTGGTTCAAGATCGTGCGGTCCACTCGTTACCGCACGTTTCAGGAACTCAGAACGACGTTTCCGAAAGCCGATAAAATAGGTGAGCAGATCGTGTTTGATATCGGAGGGAACAAGTATAGACTGATTACGGTCATTCACTTCAACCGCTTCAAGGTCTACGTGCGAGAGGTGCTGACGCATGAGGAGTACGACAAGGGAGCCTGGCGACATGGTTAATGTGTTGGCGAAGCCGACATTCCAGCGGGCGTGGTCTGTCGTGAGGGATGGGCTTTCGATTAAGACCGAGCAGGACTACAAGAGGGCGGTCGCGCTTCTTGACCGCTTACTTGATGAGGTGGGAGATGATGAACATCACCCCCTTTTCGGGTTTCTGGATGTGCTCGGCACGGTCGTGGAGAGCTATGAGTCGGATCATGTCACGATCAACGGAGCCGCTGGCAACGGAGTGCTGCAATTCCTCATGGAAGAACACGGATTGACGCAATCCGACCTCCCTGAGGTTGGCAGTCAGGGTGTTGTCTCTGAAATCCTGCATGGCGGACGCGAGTTGAATACCCGGCAAATCAAAGCGCTGAGCAAACGGTTCGCCGTCTCGCCCGCCGCGTTTTTTTGAATGGTCGCATGAGTGATCGGATTGTCCTCGACTTAGAGACGCAGCGGGATTTCAATGAGGTCGAGGGGCGAAGAAGCGAGCTCCTCGGCGTCTCGGTCGTGGGCATCTACCGCTATGGCGCGGATCGGTACGAAACCTTTCTCGAGTCCGAGCTGCGCAATCTCGTGCCGCTGCTGCAAGAGGCGGAGCTGGTGATCGGATTTAACATCAAGCGCTTCGACCTGCCGGTCCTCTCGCCGTACCTGCCCTTTCCCATTTCGACGATTCCGGTCTTGGATATCATTGATGATGCCGTCAAGCAACTGGGTCATCGCGTGAGCCTCGAGAGTCTGTGCCAGGCCACGCTGGGCAAGGGCAAGAGCGGCAGCGGCCTGCAGGCGCTGGCCTGGTTTAAGGAAGGCAAGTTCGATCTCATCAAGAAATACTGTCTCGATGACGTGCGCCTGACCAAAGAGCTGTTTGATTATGGCAAACAGCACGGCAAGCTCTTTGCCACCAATCGCTACGGCTCAGACAAATTGGAGATTCCCGTCTTCTGGCCGGAGCGCAAGCGCGACCTCTCCACGATTGCCAAGGTCCTCAACGAGGCCTTTGCGAAACGCCTGCAGGTTGAGATCGAGTATCTCTCCAGCAGCGTGCAGGCCGGCGCCTCGTCCCAGCGCACCCGCCGCGTCGACGTCTACGCCGTCAACGAGCCCTACTTCGAGGGCTACTGTCATTTTCGCAAGGACGTGCGGCAGTTTCGCGTCGACCGCATCCTCGACATCAAACCCACGTGGCAGCGCTACACCATTCCCGCTGACTTTGTGCCGATGGCTGTTTCCGAGTAACGATGCGTCTCGTCATCCTGGGCAGCGGCACGGGGATTCCGGATCCGAAGCGGCCACGGGGCTACGCGGGGATCTATGTCAAGGCGGGCAGGGAACACCTCCTGCTCGACGCCGGCCCCAACACGCTCAAGCAATTGATGCGCGTCGGCGTCAGCTACCTCGACCTCGACCGCCTGTTCCTCACCCATTTCCATCCCGACCACTGCCTCGATCTCGTGTCGATTCTCTTTGCCATGCGGATCCCGTATCCGAAACGTACCAAACCATTCACCGTCTATGGCCCGCACGGCCTGAAACGACTGTACCAACAGCTCAACACCACGTTCCAACGATGGATTGAGCCGAGAACGTACCGCTTGACCCTCAAGGAAATTGGCGAAACGACGCTGCGTCTACCCGGCTACACGGTGCGCACCCGCCGCATGAACCATGCCGGTGGACGGGCTCTAGGCTACAGGCTCGAGGCTCACCTCGTGCCGAGCACGGCACTCGGTGCGAGGCAAGGCAAAAGCCTTGTCTATTCGGGCGATACCGATATGTGCGAGGCGATCGTCCAACTCGGCAAGCGCGCGGATCTCTTGATCCTCGAATGCTCCATGCCGGATGACCGCAAAGTCGAAGGCCATCTCACACCCAGCGAGTGCGGCCGCATCGCCGCGGCAGCCGCCTGCCGCCATCTTGTGCTCACGCACTTCTATCCCATCGTCAATCTCGCCCAGGCTCGCCGTAGCGTCCGCCGCCACTACCCCGGCTGCCTCACCCTCGCCCGCGATCTCTCTTCGCTCGATTTGACAACTGACGTGTTAGAGGACGACATCTTGGGATTGCTCGCCAAAGAGCGAGAGCAACGCTCCAAGCGCAAGGGCTATCTCAGCCTCGAAGAGCTTGAGAAACGAGTCGGCCTGCGGCGCGCCCTCCACAATCGAAGACCGAGGTCCATCCGTCGCACATCATGAACACCATCCCTCGGCTGCGCAAGCTCGGCTGGTTGTGAGGATCGATGGGGCGGCACCCTCACAAGCTCTACGGCTACCTCATCACGCCGGAGGTTGGCCGCCTCATCGCGCGTCACCTGCGGGGGGCCCTCCGGTGAGGCGGCTGTTTCGGCTCCCACGATATGATCGCGTCCCCCAGGCCATCCAGCGCAGCCTCGCAGTCTCCTTGAAGGAAGTGGTCCCGGCTGGGGTGATGTTGGGGGTTGTCGAGACCTACGTCGTCCCGCTGGGTCTGTTCTGTCACGCCACGACGGCGCAGATTGGCGTGCTGGTCTCGCTGCCCCAGTTGTTGGGCGCGGGGGCGCTGCTGGCCGCCGTCCCCGTCGTCCGACGCATCGGCTCGCGGCTTCACTTCGCCATCGCGGGTGCCTCCCTCCAAGCCGCCATGCTCTTCCTCGTGGCAGGTCTGGCACTCCTCGATTTCCCCGGTCGGTTGACCGGGCTGATCGCCTTGATTGTGGCCTATCGCGTGTTGTTTCAGCTGATGATCCCGCCCTTTGGCTCGTTGATGAGCGAATATCTCCCTCCAGGAAAGCGGGGTGGGTATTTCGGCCTGCGGACAAGAATCTTGTGGATCAGCCAGATCGCTGGCACGGCCCTGGCCGGGGTGATTCTCTTCATCGCCGGTCCGAGGAGCGCGGCGGTTGGGTTCTTCCTCGTGTTCCTGATGGCGGCGTGCGCCCGCTTCCTGTCCTCGAGGCTGCTCGTGCGCATGACGGATCTGCCCCTCCTTCCCGAGCAGCCGCTTGGCGTCTCGTCCGTCGCGCTCGATCGCCAGACGCAGCGCAACCTCGTTCGCTATGCCGCGTATGTCGCCGGCCTGCTGTTCGCCACCTTTCTCGCCGCGCCGTATTTCAGCGTCTATATGCTCCGCGACTTGCGGTTTGATTATCTGACCTACACGGCCGTGCAGCTGGCTGGCATGATTGCGGGTCTGGTGGCGGCTCCCGTGTGGGGTCGGCATGCCGATGTCGTGGGCAACGTTAAGGTGCTCAAAGTCACGGGTGCGCTCATCCCGGTTGTCCCGCTGTTGTGGCTGTGCGCCTCGCATCCGGCGTATCTGATCGCCATCGAGGTCTGCTCCGGCGTGCTCTGGGCCGGCTTCAATCTGTGCCTGACGAACTTCATCTATGACGCCGTGAGTCCGCATCAACGGATCCGGGTGCTGGCCTTCTGCAACGCCATCAACGGGCTGGCCATGTGCGGCGGGGCCTTCCTGGGCGGGCTGCTGGCGGAGCGGATGCCACCTTTGCTTGGGGCGCGACTGCTCAGTCTCATCGGGCTCTCCGGCTTCTTGCGCCTGGCGGTCTACCTGCTCCTGGCGCACCGGTTTCATGAGATGCGAAGCGGTCGGCAGAAAGTGTCCAGCCGTCAGCTGTGGTTCAGCATCCTGGGACTGCGCCCGATTGTTGAAGTGAGGTAATCTAGGCGGGAATCGTTCGCTCGCGGGGCCGTGGCGTTGTATAATAGGAAGCTCTGGGGTGGCGTGTTGAACCTATTAAGAAGGAGAACAGATGAACGTGCTGAAAACGGGATTTCTGTTAGCGCTGTTGACCGTCTTGCTGGTCTTTCTCGGACATCTGATGGGCGGGACCCAGGGCGCGACGGTCGCGTTCGTCTTCGTCCTGATCATGAACTTCATCATGTACTGGTTCAGCGACAAGATTGTGCTGGCCATGTACCGGGCCAAGCCGCTGAGCGAGTCCGAAGCCCCACAAGTGTATCGCGTCATGCGGGAGATTGCCTCGCGCAGCCAGCTGCCGCTGCCGAAGCTCTACTGGATTCCCACGCGCACCCCGAATGCGTTTGCGACGGGACGCAGTCCACGCCACGCGGCGGTGGCGGTGACCTCCGGCTTGCTGGAGCTGATGGGCGAGGAAGAGCTGAAGGGTGTCTTGGCGCATGAACTGTCGCACGTCAAGAACCGCGACACGCTGGTGATGACGCTGGCGGCTGCGATTGCCGGAGCCATCATGTACCTGGCCCGTGTCGCGGAGTGGTCGTTGTGGTTCGGCGGCGGACGTAGCCGAGAGGGCAATCGAGGCGCAGGAGCGTTGCAACTGGTCGTGCTCGTGTTGATCGCGATCCTCGCACCGCTGGCCGCGATGCTGATTCAGTTGGCGATTTCGCGCACGCGGGAATACGGCGCGGATGACACCGGGGCGCATCTCGCGGGCAGTCCGTATGGCTTGGCGGATGCGTTGGAGAAAATGCACCGAGCCGCCCGCGACTATCCGTTGCCCAACGCCAACCCGGCGACGGCTCACCTCTTTATCATGAATCCTCTCTCGGCCGGCGCCATCGCGAACCTGTTCTCGACGCATCCGCCGGTCGAAGAGCGCGTGCGACGCCTTCGCTCCATGCGGTTGTAATCAACGCTCCGAGGCTGCTCTCCTGTTGATCCGTCGGCGGTTTCTCCTTCTTGTGGTTTCCACGAGCCTGTTGGGCTCATCGTTCGTGAGCGCGGCTCCAGCGCCAGACACGCAACCGCAGGTTCAGATCTCCGCGCAGGTGGATCGCACGACCGTTGACGTTGGAGAGCAGCTCACGTTGACCATTGCGATCGAAGGAGATGTTCAACGGGTGGAGTTGGAACCGTTTGAATTTCCCGCGGCGTTTCGCGTGGCGGCCCAAAGCCGCTCAACCAATCTCTCGATGGAGTTCGGGAAGATTCGACGCTCCGTCAGCCTCATCTATGCGCTCGTCGCCCTCGAACCTGGGACGTTTCAGCTCGGTCCGTTTACGGTCATCCATCGAGGGCAATCCCATCTCACCGAACCTCTTGAGATCGTCGTCAAGAAGCCTGCTGTACCGCCAGCACTGAAGCCTGGCGAGCGGTTTGTCCTTTAAATACCACAAGCGCTAGGCATCTTTCTCGTCGAGAGACTCAATATCTTGTGCTTTCGCTGAACTTTT
>CAZUWM010000006.1:0-44172 GCA_964624155.1 uncultured Planctomycetales bacterium | reverse complement strand
GGCGAGAAGATGTCCAAGTCGCGCGGCAACGTCGTCAATCCGGACGACGTGATCGATGCCCACGGGGCAGACGCGTTCCGGCTGCATGAGATGTTCATGGGCCCGCTGGAAGCGGTCAAGCCCTGGAGCACGCGTTCCATCGAGGGCATTGATCGGTTTCTAGGCAGGGCATGGAGACTGGGAGAACAAATCGGAAGTCGGAAGTCGGAAGTCGGAAGTGAACGCGAAACGCCATTGGCAGTAGAGCGGAAAAGACACGAGACGATCAAGCGGGTGACGGAGGATTTGGAAGCCCTTCGATTCAACACGGCGATTGCGGCGATGATGGAATTCGTCAATCGTCTGTATGAGGCGGTCAACGCCAAGCAGGACGTGAACGCCGTCCGCGCAGCCTACGAGACGCTCGTCATCCTGCTCTCGCCGTTTGCGCCCCATCTGGGTGAGGAACTGTGGCAACGACTGGGACATACGCAGAGCATCGTGAGAGAACCGTGGCCGTCGTATGATCCCAACGCGCTCGTCAGCGAGGAGGTCGTCTGGGTGGTGCAGGTGAACGGAAAGGTGCGCGCAAAGGTGACCCTCCCGGTGGATGCGAACGATGAGCAGGTGAAGGCCCGAGTGCTGGCTGAGGAGCCGATCAAGCGGTATGTCGACGGACGGGCCATCAAGCAGATGGTCATCGTGCCGAAGCGGCTGGTGAATATTGTTGTATGATCTGGCTGACTGAACGCGAACGGATAACATTGACCGCGCTCGGCGTGATGGCGCTCGTCGGGTTGGGCGTGGTGTGGTGGCAACAGCAACGAGCGCCGATTGGGGCGGTTAAAGGGTCTGAACCTCCGTATGCGAAGTGGAATGCGCTCATCCAGCAGGCCAGGCAGATCAACATCAATCAGGCGACCGCCGAGGAATTGGAACGGCTTCCGGAGATCGGGCCAACAATGGCTCGACGCCTCGTTGAGTATCGTCAGCAGCACGGCCAGTTTCATTCACCTGAGGATGTGTTGAACGTTCCGGGCATTGGGCCCAAAACGTTGGAAGCCATTCGTGAATACGTGGTGGTTGAGTCGAGATGACGGAGGGGCTCATGGAACGAGCGATCAAGGTGTTGACTGATGTGAAGGATCTCAGCGAGCTCCTCAGTGGGGCGAGCGTTGAGCACGCGCAGGTGCGTCCCGGTGGGAGCGGGCTTCAGCTTGTGGCGAGGCTATTGCGCGCGATGCCTGAGCGGCAGACCGTCGTGAAACATGGGCTGTTCCGACGGCTCAAAACCCCCTGGACCACCTGTGAACTGAAACTCTCTCACATCACGTCCGTGAACGTGAAGCACCTGACCGACGTGGCACCTGACCAGACGCCGGTGATGGTGTGCGAAGCCGTTCCCGGAGGCTATCAGTTGACCGTGCAGGCTCCGGATGGGTTGCAACTGATGATGCATCTCGATCAGCTCGACGGATCATTTGCCGATGTGGGCAGTCCCATCGAATCCCCGTGATGGGAAATCTCGGATTCGCGGAGCTTCTCGTCATCGTGGTCGTGGCACTCTTTGTGATCGGCCCTCAACGACTGCCGCAAATCGCCCAGGCCTTGGGTGAGGCCGTTCGAGCCTTTCAAAAGGCTTTGCGAGGCGACTCGGATGGGGAGCGCCACGATCGAGAATCAGGAGACCAACCTGGTGAGTAAGACCCCTGACCGCAACACCGCTCGGAGCGTCGTGTTACTCATCGGAGTCCTCGCCGTCTTTTCATGGCAAGTCGCTCAAGGAATTCTCGTACCGCTTGATCGAGCGGTGGCCGAGTGGGGCGCATCCTGGCGTGTCGTGTCACTCGATCCACTCGTGCGGACGATCACGTTGTTTGGGAGCTCCGCGTGGACGATCATGGCTCTTGGACTGTTGGGGGGATGGGCGTGGCAGCGCCATGGACGGACGGCCGCGATCGGATACGTCGGGGCGTTTGGACTGGGGGTGGTGATCGAGGTGGCCTTGCGACTCCTGGTGGCGCAGTGGCGTCCTGATACCCTCAACCTGCCGGCCTCGATGGATTGGCACACGCGGTTTGAGCTCGCCGGGTATCCCAGCGGCCATGCGTACCGATCGGCGGTTGTCTTGGGTTGGTTGATGGCTGAAACGAATCGTGCTCGATGGGGTGTCGTGATTCGATGGGCGAGTCTCGTGATGATCGTGTTGGTAGGGCTCAGTCGCCTGTATCTGAATCGTCACTGGGCGACGGATATTCTCGGAGGGTGGCTCGTCGCCTCGCTCGTCCTCTTGCTCGCCAGTCTATGGCAACTAGATCGGACGAGCAGTCGACAGTCCACAGTCGACAGTCCACAGCGAAAGATATGAAGAAAGCTATTTTGTCTGTGGACTATGGTCTATGGACTATGGACTGCACCTTGCGACTCAGACCGTAGCGATGACACGCGTCTTTACGCTCGAAGGCTCCGGCGATCCACGGCTGCGCTTGGATTTGGAGCGAGACCTGAATGATCAGCAGCGCTCCGCGGTGACCTGCGGAGACGGTCCGAAGCTCGTGATTGCCGGCGCGGGCTCCGGCAAGACACGCACGATTACCTACCGGGTGGCCTATCTGATGAGCAAAGGCATCCCCGCCTCTGCGATCATGCTGGCCACCTTCACCAACAAGGCCGCTCGAGAGATGCTCAGTCGCGTAGAAGGCCTGACCGGCTCGAACGTGGGACACGTCTGGGGTGGGACCTTTCATTCCATCGGCAACCGCATCCTGCGCCATTACGCCAAGCTGCTTGGCCTGGCGTCGAGCTATTCCATTTTGGATGAGGAAGACCAGCGGGATCTGATCAGGGTGTGCGTGACAGAGGCCAAGATCAAGGTCGAAGAGAAGCGCTTTCCAGCCCCCGGTATCCTGCAGAGCATGATCAGTTTTTCGTTTAACACCCAGCAGCCTCTGGAGGCGGTGGTTGAAGGACGCTATCCCCACTTCATCCAGTGGACCAAGGAGATCGAGGCGATTCGGAGCCGCTACGCGGTCAAGAAACGTCACGCCCAGGCGCTCGATTACGATGACCTCTTGGGGTGGTGGTTGACGTTGTTGCAGGAGCATCCAACAACCACGCAACGACTCGGCCAGCAATTCCGGCACATCTTGGTCGACGAATATCAAGACACCAACACGATCCAAGCCGAGATCGTCGAGCGTCTGGCGACCCACAACGGCCGCAACCTGATGGTCGTCGGCGACGATGCACAGAGCATCTACGCGTTTCGCGGGGCCAACTACGATAACATCCTGAAGTTTCCGGAGCGCAATCCGGGAACCGAGATCTTCCGGCTGGAGATGAACTACCGTTCCACGCCGCAGATTCTTGAATTCACGAACGCGAGCATCCATCACAACGCGAAACAATTTCGTAAGACGTTGACTGCGACGCGCCCGGAGGGACCGCGGCCCGTGGTCATTCCCTTGAATGATGTGTATCAAGAAGCCGCCTTTGTCGCCCAGCGAATCCTGCAGTTGCGGGATGAGGGGATTCCCCTGCAGGACATGGCGGCGCTCTACCGGGCGCACGCGCATTCGACGATCTTGCAGGCGGAGTTGGTGCGGCGCAGCATCCCCTATGACATCCGTTCCGGCGTTCGCTTCTTCGAGCAGGCGCATATCAAGGACGTCGTCGCGCATCTGAAAGTGCTGCAGAATCCGTTCGATGAGGTCGCGTGGCGTCGGTTGTTGCTGACGTTACCTCGCGTGGGTAACGTGACAGCCGCGAGACTGTGGGAAGGAATCGTCACGACGAGCGATCCCCTGAAGACCATCCTGGAAGACGCGACGAGACAGAGACTCCCATCAGCCGCGCGTCCGTTTTTCATGAAGTTTCAACAAGACCTGAAATCGCTGCACCAGACCGCACAACGCGATGAGCCGGATGCGCTCGTCCGCGCCATCTTGGAGACCGGCTACGTCGAGTACCTGCGGGCCAAGTACGACGCGGCCCAATCACGGATCGAAGATATTGAACAATTGGCAATCTTCGCCAAGTCGTACCGCAACCTCCAGACCTTGCTGTCGGAGCTCGTCTTGCTGGGTGAGCTGTATGGGCAGGACGTGGCGGCCGGTCCGGCGGCTGATGCCGAACGGTTGATCCTCAGCTCAGTCCACCAAGCCAAAGGGTTGGAATGGCAAGTCGTCTTTCTGCTGCGCATGTGTGAGGGGGACTTTCCCTCGACGATGGCGTTGCGGGAGGAAGACGGGGAAGAGGAGGAGCGACGGATCTTCTATGTCGCCACCACCCGCGCCAAAGAGGAACTCTATCTCCTCCATCCGTTGGTCGACCTGAGTCCTCGAGGAGCCGGGGGCCTCTTGCTTCAGCCGTCACGATTTCTGCAGGAAATCCCCTTCACCCTCTATGAACAGGGTGAGCTCGACTAGAACCTAATTCCCAGAGGCCTAGCGATTACACAGATTACAAGGTTGATTTCACAGATTGTTCTCTTTCATCTGTGTCATCATCTGAAAATCTGTGCAATCTGTGTCTAAATCATGCGCTCGCCCTCGCTGGCCCTCACCGCGTTGATGAGTGTCTGGTGCGGGGTGGGGGCCGTGCGAACGTTCGCGTCGACTCAGCAACCGCCCCACCATCTCGTCTACGCCCTTCGCGAAGAACCCATCCATGTCGTGGTTCATGGGATCGTCGTCAGCGATCCGATGGAGATTTTGGATCCCAACGAAGAAGGGCAGGTGGCGGTGCTTCGAGTGCGCCATGCCAAACTTGAGCAGCGTTGGGATCTCACGACGGGATTGGTGCGGGCGAGAATCCTTCAACCACGCATCCCGCTGGTGTATGGCGATGAGCTCCTTGCAGAAGGTGAGGTGTTTGCGGTTCCGTCGCCAGGCAATCCTGGCCAGTACGATTGGCGCTCGGCGCTCGCGCGCCATCACATCCATGCGCTCCTCTCGGTGAAACCCCATCACGCGGTGGTGAAGCTTCGCGACCATCAAGGTCGCTGGTGGATGGAAGCGGTCTATACGTTGCGGCATCGCCTCGAACAGTTGATTGATGGGACGTTCAGCCCGGAGCACGCGGGATTGCTGCGGTCGTTCCTGCTGGGTCAGCGGACCACCCTCGATGAAAGCCTGAAACGCGCCTTCGTGGAAACTGGCACGATTCACCTGCTGGTGGTCAGCGGGTTCAACGTGGGGCTGATCGCGTGGTTGCTGGAACTCGGGTTGCGATGGATCGGTTGCTCCCTTCGACCGCGGCTGCTCCTCTCAGGGCTCTGTCTGCTTGGCTATTGTCTGCTCACCGGCATGCAGGCGCCGGTGCTGCGCGCGACGGTGATGGCCTGGGTGGTCTTGGGGGCGATCGGGTTGGATCGAGTCATTCACTGGCCGAACACGTTAGCGGCTGCGGCGATCGCCATCCTCTGCATGGACCCGCTTCAGGTGTTTGATCCGGGATTCCAGTTATCCTTTGGAGCGGTGGCGAGTCTGGTGCTCTTTACACCCCGTCTGCCAACGACCCTGTCGTGGCTGGCTCGAGCGACGATGATGACACTCACGAGTACGTGCGCCGTGTGGATAGGCCTCTGGCCGCTGTTGGCGTGGTATTTCCACCTGATGGCTCCGGTGTCGATCGTGGCCAATCTCTTGTTGGTGCCGCTCGTCAGTGTGCTGGTCAGCGTGGGAACGGTGATGATGCTCGCCGGGGCCGTCGTGACCCCGCTGGTCGCGTGGTCGGCGGGACTGTTCTCCGTGCTCCTCGAGATGATTGTGGCCTGTGTCCGCTGGTGTCATCAGATCCCCGGTGGCTGGTGGGTGATCGGCCATCCATCGTGGTGGTTGATCGCGGGCTACTACGGACTGGTCGTGGTGACGTTGATGCGACGCCGCCTGCGTCTCAGTCATGGACAGCTCCTCGCGTGTTGGCTCCTCGGCCTGAACCTGTGCGTCTGGTCAAGCGCGATCGCGAGGATTCGGCAAGCCGTCTGGTTGGAAGTAACGACACTGGATGTGGGACATGGGGATGCGCTGATCATCCGCACGCCCAGCCGCCAGACGCTTCTCGTTGACACGGGAACCCAAGAGGCCGGACAGTATGTGGTCGTCCCGTTCTTGCGCTACCAGGGCATCGGAACGATTGATGCGCTGATCCTGACGCATTTCGACGAGGACCACCTCGGTGGAGCGATCCCGTTGTTGCAGTCGGCCCGCGTGCGCCGCGTGTTCACGAACGGCGGCCAACCGACCACCCCCACCGGCCATCAGGTCTTGGCCCTGGCACGAGCTCAGCAGATTCCCATCGAACCGCTCTCGGCAGGGCTGCGGATGACAGGGCTGGTTGGAGCCGACATGGCGATCCTGCACCCACCACGTGACGGCGTCCCGGGGACGCGGCGTGAGAGCAACGATAATTCTGTGGTGATCAGGCTGAGTCGGGCGCGGGTGAGTGGGCTGCTCTGCGGTGATATAGAGGAAGCGGGGTTGCCGTGGTTACTGGCCTGGGGCGAGAGGCTCCGTTCAACGATACTCAAAGTTCCACACCACGGCAGCGCGTTGGGCAGCAGCAGCCGCGCCTTCCTTGAACAGGTGGCGCCATCGGTGGCGATCCTCAGTGTCGGGCGGCGCCACGGGCTGCCGTCGATGAAGACGTTGAAAGACCTCAACGCCGTCAGCGCTCAGATCCTGTCGACGCGACAGGATGGGGCGGTGACGATCCGCACCGACGGCGTTCGCCTGCTTGTGACCAGTTATCGCAAGCCAGGCGAGTCCATAGTCGATAGTCCACAGTAAAAGAAATGGTCGGACAACTCGGATTGAGTTGGAGTCTCTTCGTCGGCTCGATGGTGACCGGCTGGTGGCTGGGCCATCGCCGCGTGCTGACGGAGGAGCGCGCGAACCGCGTCCTCCGCGTTGCTGTGAAATGGTTTTCTCCGGTCGTTCTCTGCTTGTCCTTTTGGACGTTGCCAATCGCTGGGCAGGGATTGGCGTGGTTGCCGATCATCGGCGGCGCGGTGTGCCTCGCGGCGCTGTGGCCGGCATGGGGCTACGCGCGATGGGCCGGATTGACGAAACCTCAGACGGGCAGCTTCCTGACCTGCTCGATGTTTTCTAACGTAGGCTACATCGGCGCGTTCCTGGCGTTTGCGTTCTTTGGAGAACCGGGCTATGGGCTTGCCGTCTGGTACCTGGTCTACTTTAGTCCGCTCTTTTATCTGGTGGGGATGACGGTGGCCAAGCGATTCGGCCGCTCCACGTCTGCCGCCACCGCGCAGAGCCCTTTTTCCGATGAGTTACGATTGCGGGCGTTCCTGGGCATGGCCCTCGGGTTGATCCTGAATATCGCGAAGTGTCCACGTCCAGAGGTCCTCGGCGCCATCAACCACGTGTTGATTCCAGTTGATACGGTTATCCACTTAATGGCGATCGGCTCGCAGGTGAGCGTTGAGCTGCCGACCTCCTCGTGGCGTCACGGCCTGGCGATGTGCGCCATCAAGTTCTTGTACAGCCCCGTGGTCGGATGGCTCCTGGTGTGGGCCGTTCACCTTGAGGGGCTGCCGAAGTTTATGGTCTTGCTCCAAGCCTCCATGCCGGTGGCGGTGTCCCCCTTGATGCTCGCGGTGATCTTCCGCTTGGATCGCAAGCTCACGAGCGCCCTGTGGTTATCGACCACGGTACTGTCCGTCCCGTGGCTGTTTGTCTATTTGCCGCTGATCCGTTGATCGCTGGGCGCGTGCTCGTCGAGGAGTGTTTTGACTTCTCGGGGGAGTTTTGCTATCGTGGACGACGATGGCCTACCGCTGGATTATTCTCACCGTGTTGTTCGCCCTCATCGGATGTCCGGCGTCGACCGAGGCCGGATGGGTGTGGACGCCGCAGACGGGGTGGATCGGGCCGGCCGGGGCGGTGAAAGACACCCCGAAGGAGCAGCTGGCGTTTGCGTTGTCGTTCTTTGAGAAAGCCGACTACGACAAAGCGAAGCTTGAGTTCAAGAAACTGCTGAAGCACTACAAGGACGCGCTGGAGGCGCGGGAAGCTCAGTACTACCTCGGCCGCTGTCATGAGGAACAAGGGGATTACTACGCGGCCTTTCTCGAGTACCACAAGACCATTCAGGTGTATCCCTCCACGACCCGCTTTGAAGAAATCGTGGAGCGGATGTACCAAATCGGGAATTTTTTCCTCAGCGGGAAGAAACGCAAGATTCTCGGGACCATCGCCATCATGCCCGCGCGC
Organism: uncultured Planctomycetales bacterium; assembly: GCA_964624155.1. Taxonomy (GTDB): domain Bacteria; phylum Omnitrophota; class Gorgyraeia; order Aquiviventales; family Aquiviventaceae; genus CAZUWM01. The sequence continues at coordinate 35,962 of CAZUWM010000006.1, read as the reverse complement.
GACAAAGCGATTGAAGTCTTCCAGGCCATCGTGGAGGACGGCCCGTTCAGTCAATACGGCGAGTTGGCGCAGTACAAGCTCGGGGTTGCCAATCTGTCCCTCGGCGAATACGAGCAAGCCGTCAGCGCCTTTGAGCAGCTGATTGATCGGTATCCCAACTCGCCGCTCGTGGATGACGCGCGCTTCCAAATCGCCCAAGCGAGCCTGAAAGGGACGTTCAAACCAGGCTACGATCAACATCCCACCGATCAAGCGATCGAACAGCTCAAGGCCTTCGTCGAGGAGAATCCGACGAGCGACCTCGCCTCGGAAGCGATGGAGCGTAGTCAGGTCCTTCGGGAACAACGCGCCGCCCATGACTATCAGGTTGCGCAATTTTATGAACGTCAACAACAGTTCGATGCCGCGTTGATGTACTACCGCACCGTGGCCGATCGATATACCGACACCTCGTGGGCGACGAAAGCCTCCAGCCGTCTCGAAGCCCTGAAACCCCTCCTCCAATGATTCAGTCCACAGTCCATAGTCCACAGTCCATAGTTCAAACCCGAAGACCGTGCCTTGTCTTCTTGTTTCTATGGACTACGGTCTATGGACTATTAACTGGACTGACTGGGTGCGGCTACACCACCCGGCCGGGACTGGCCAGCTACCTTCGCACGATTCACGTCAAGCCCTTCGTCAGCAAGATCGACCTGACGCAACTGGCCACGGCGACGAACCGCTTTCCGCTCTATCGGCACGGCATGGAGACGGAGGTGACCAAAGCGGTTCTCACCCGCTTCCAGTTCACCGGCCTGCTACGTCCGGCCGGAGCGGAGAAAGCGGATTGTCGATTGGAAGGGGAGCTCGTAGAATTTCGCCGTGACGCCCTGCGGTATGACGCCAATCAGAAGGTGGAAGAATGGCGCCTCAATGTGGTGGTGAACCTGAAGTTCTACGATCTCCACGTCAGCGCAGAGGCGCCCGCCTGGGAAGAATCGCGGCTGACCGGCGATACCACCTACTTTGAGCTGGGAGCCAAGGCCGAATCAGAAAGCGCGGCGCTCGATCGCGCCATTCAGGATCTCGCCCGCCGGGTCGTGGAACGCATCGTCGAAAACTGGTAAGCGACATGCCGATGTCCTCTGTGGCGCACGGGGATCTCTACCTCTTCCTGGGGTCGGATCGTGCGCGCAAGCTCGAACGCATCCGTCAACTGGCCCAACAGTTCCATATCGACCCGCTCGATGAGCACACCCTGAACGCCGCGCAAACCTCCACACCTAAAATCCTCTCCCTGATTCGCGAGCATCCCATGAGCAGCCCGCGGCGTATGGTCGTGATTGACGAGGCGCATCGGCTGGACGGAGCGTGTCTTGAGGCGTTGACGCAGCAGTGGGAGCAGTTTCAGCAGACGGCTTGCGTGATTCTGCTCATCGAATCGGATCTTGCCGGGAAGCCGGCTTGGCAGGGGCTGCGTGCACGCGCGTCCATCGAGGCATTTGCTCAAGTCCCCGCGAAGGCTCCGGACCACTTCGCCTTCCTCAACGCGATCGCCCGTCGAGAGCTCCCGTCGGCCCTTCAGGGGCTTCATGAGCAATTGGCGAGCGGAAAAGAAGCGTTCGAGTTGCTGGGACTGATCGTCTGGCAACTCCAGCGGTGGTTGACGCTGGCCCATCTGATGGACACCGTCGCTTCACGCGCTCAGATTGAGGCCGCGACGGGATGGAAACCCTGGCAGATCGATCGGCTGATTGATGAACTGAAAGGGCGCTCGGTGGCCTCGCTTCAGGAGGCGATCGAGGCGTGTTGGAAACTTGACGTCGAAGCGAAGAGCGGCAGGCTGCCGTCGCTCACGACGGCGCTTGAGCAGGTGGTGGTGAGCTTGTGCCTGCCTGCGCCCCGCCAACGTTCTGTGGCGGGGCAGGCAGGTGTACCGGGGCGTGGAGCCGCTTACTCAGGCGCGAGATGACCCTCGAGGCCGTCTTGTGGTGAATGAGGCCCTTGGCGCCGGCTTGTGAAAACCGCCGCATGAGGACGGGCATGAGCTTCTGGGCTTCCTGGACGTTCTGCTGGGCGATCAACGCCAAGAGGTTCTTTTTGAGCGTCTTGAGCTCCGAGTGAACCGCTTGATTGCGTTGAGCGCGTATGCGGCTTTTTCGCAGTTGTTTGAGCGCGACGATTTTGATCGGCATGGAAGTCTGACGAGAATAGCACGCAGCCTCCTCGTCTGTCAATGACCACGTTATTGGCCCGGATCACCGCCTCAACCCGCACGATCTCCCTGGCGACCGCCGTCAGCCGCGTCTTGGGATTTGTGCGGGATCTCCTCATCGCCAGGCTGTTTGGAACGGGTCTTCAGGCCCAGGCCTTCGTCGTGGCGTTTCGCCTCCCGAATCTCCTGCGAGACCTGGTCGGTGAGGGGGCGGTCACCAGCGCCATCGTCCCCGTCCTGAGCGCCACCAAAGCCACGCGATCCCCCGACGCGTTCTGGCGTCTCGCGGCAGCCTCCTGTCTTCGAGTCGGCGTCGTTGCTGGATTGTTGGGGCTGGCCGGTGTGATGGCCGCGCCGTGGTTAGTGCGCGTGATCGCTCCAGGATTTGTCCATGATCCTGAGAAGTTGGCCCTCACGGTCCGCCTGACGCGCATCGTGTTTCCGTTCATCACGCTGGTGGCGTTGTGGGCGTTTGTCGGCGGCCTCTTGAATAGCTTACATCGATTTGGCCTGCCGGCGACCGGCCCCGTGATCCTGAACCTGGTGGTGATCGCGGGGTGTCTGTGGATCGCTCCTCGAGTCGATCCACCGGTCGTGGGATTGGTGTGGGCCGTCATGGTGGGCGGGGCGGCCCAGTTGGCCATGTTGTTGCCGACGGCCGCGGCTCTCGGGTTTCGTTGGCGGTGGGTGTGGCGTGATGCGGCCGCGTCGGAGATGGGACGCTTGCTCGTGCCAAGATTGTTCGGGGCCGCGGTCTACCAGACCGGCGTGTTTCTCAACACCATGCTGGCGTCGCTGCCGCTCGCCGGTCCAGGTGCTGTGGCCGCGCTCTATTTTGCGAATCGCCTCGTCCAACTGCCGTTGGCGCTCTTCGCGACCGCGTCCTCTCAAGCCAGTCTTCCAGCCCTCTCGGAGCGGGCGGCGGTGAAAGATCTCGAAACCTTTCGGACGATGCTGACCGGTGTCTTGCGCCTCGTGATGTGCGAAAGTCTTCCGGCGGCTGTGGGGTTGTTCATCTTGGCGAATCCCATCATCCACGTCTGTTTTCAGCGAGGCGCCTTCGATGCGTCCTCAACGCTGATCACCACCTCGGCCCTTCGTTGGTTGGCGATCGGATTGCTGGCCTATGCGGCCACGAAGATCTTGACCAGCGCCTTCTACGCGTTGAAGGATACTCGTACCCCCGTGCGGTTGGCGACCGAGGCGTTGGTGGTCAATGGGATCGTCGCGGTGGCGTTGCTGCCGGTCATGCAGGTGGCGGGTTTGGCGCTGGCGACCGCGTTCTCGAGCACGCTGAATGCCTGGCGGCTGCTGCGCGCCCTCGAACGCCGGCTCGGTCACTCCGTGTGGCCGCAACTTGGACGCGTCTTCTGGCGGGTGAGTCTCGCGTGTCTGATCATGGGGGTGAGTTGTTGGACGATGTGGCAGGCGCTCCATCCCCACGTCACTCCGTGGGTCGCCTTATCGGTGACCATCGTCAGCGGGATTCTCCTGTATGGCTTCAGCTGCACCTGTCTTGCCATCGATGAGTTGACCGCCATTGTGCGATGGGTTCGCGCCCCCAACCCTCAGCCCTCCTCAAGCGTGTAAAGACCCTGCCGGATCAGCCCGGCGTGTATCTGTTCAAGGATCACGCCGGAGGCATCCTGTACGTCGGCAAAGCCCTGAGTCTGCGCCGGCGCGTCAGTTCGTATTTTCGCCCGCCACACCGCTTTGGCGGGCGTCCGCCGACGCCTTGTGGAGGACGCACGCCAAGCCGATTGTCTCCTCGCATCGCGCGACTGGTCGAGCGCGTGGCTGACGTGGAGGTGCAGACGACCGCTTCAGAGGCTGAGGCCCTCTTACGGGAATCCGACCTCATCAAGCAGTACCACCCGAAGTACAACGTCGCCTACCGGGATGACAAAAGCTATCCACTACTCAAACTGACCAATGAACGGTTCCCGCGGCTGCTCCTGATCCGCAGCAGGCGGGCGAATCGCCCCGACCAACAGTCGGGGCGGTATTTTGGACCCTACCCGGATGCCGGTGCGGTCCATGAGGCGCTGCGGTTTTTGCGGCGGGTCTTTCCCATGCGCACCTGTCGTCAATTTCCCAAGACCCCGTGCCTGGAATATCACATCGGGCAGTGTCTCGCCCCCTGCGTCGGATGGATTGACGAATCGTCCTATCAGCGGATCGTCAACGACTTGGTCGAGTTCCTCGAGGGCAAACGCGATGAGTTGCTGCGTGATCTGGCGAAGCGGATGGAGCACGCCGCCAGCCGTCAGCGATTCGAAGAAGCCGCGCGGCTTCGCGATCAAATCCAAGCGCTCACCTCGGTGATCGTCGCCAAAGAAAAATCGTCGCTGGCAGGTCCGCTCGAACAGTTGCAGCTGGCCCTCAAGCTCTCCGCGCCGCCGAAGCGCATCGAGGCCTTTGATTGCTCCAACCTCTATGGAACCTTTGCGGTGGGTTCGATGGTGACGTTCGTCGACGGCAAGCCCCGGAAGGCCCACTACCGGCATTTCAAGATCAAAACCGTCTCTGGCATCGACGATTATCAGATGATGCGCGAGCTGATTCGTCGGCGCTACAGCGGGTCGCTCTCGACCACGTTGCCGTGGCCTGACTTGATCATCGTGGATGGAGGGCGCGGACAGCTCAACGCCGCACTGGATGAACTCAAGGCGCTTGACCGCGCGATTTCCACGATGGGCTTAGCGAAACGGTTTGAACACGTCATGGTTCCCGATCAGCCCGATCCCATCGTGTTACTGCCGACCTCGCCCGTCCTGCACCTGATCCAACGCATTCGAGACGAAGCGCATCGCTTCGCCATCACCTATCATCGGCGGCTGCGCGCCAAGGGGTTGTTCAAACCGCGTCGATGACGACCGCACCTCGCAATCCCACGCCATTTGAAGAACGCGTCTACGCGGTCGTCCGTCGCATTCCGGAAGGGCAGGTGCGGTCGTACCGGTGGGTCGCCGAGCGGCTCGGCGATGCCCATCTGACTCGCGCGGTGGGCCAAGCGCTCAAACGCAACCCTGACCCGACGCGCACGCCTTGTCATCGCGTGATCCGCTCCGACGGCTCCCTCGGCGGCTACGCCTGGGGCCTCGCCGCCAAACGCCGTCGTCTTCGGAAGGAAGGCTATCCCGCCAGCGGGGAGGGGTGTGGATAGGATGGGAGCGATCGGGGAATTGAGAGATGGCACCGTGGGCGATTGGTGCATTTGAAACATTTGCGGCATTACAGCGATGATGGCGATGTCAGTAATATCTATTTCCACGAAAACCACCGAGCAACTTCAGCAACTTTTCAAGCAAGCTGTCGAAGAACTCTTCTGACGACAAGGAGATGTTCCCGACGAAGTGTATCTGGTCAGCACAGAACTTAAACAGCAGTGGATTGTGTGGGTTTTGAAGGAAGGGTCCTCTCAGTTTCCGCACGTTCCAAATGATGGCCCCCACTCTATCGACCCAACGTCACGAAGGGAGCCTAACCAACTCAGCTCAAGGTTGACGGACGAAGAAAAGGTGCGGTATACTAGGAAGTAAGAAAATCTTACTCTGAGGTTTCCATGAACACGCTGGACGTGACCACGATGTCCTCCAAGGGGCAGGTGGTGATCCCCACGGATATTCGCAAGGAACTGGGGTTGTTGACGGGGGTCAAGTTGATGGTGCTGACCGATGGCGCCAACCTGCTGCTCAAGCCCATCCAGACCCCGAAGTTGCAGGCCTTCCACGCTTTGGTCAGACGAAGCCGTCAGTACGCCAAGGAGGCTGGTCTGACCAAGCACACCCTCGCCCAGGCTCTCCGTAAAGTCCGGCATGCAGGTCGTGCTTGATACCAACGTCCTGGTGTCAGGCATCTTCTGGCGTGGACCGGCCAGTCGAATCCTGGAGCTGTGGGCGAACGACAAGATCGAAGTCGTCGTCACCCCGGAGATCCTCACGGAGTATCAACGCCTGTTGGCGGAAATGGAGCGAGGTAAACCTGCCGGGTTGGCCGACGCCTGGGCGGTGTGTATCGCCCAACATGCGACCGTGATCCATCCTGCAAGCCGTCCCCGGTTGTGTCGGGACCCCGACGACGATAAGTTCCTCCATTGTGCCCTGAGCGCAGGCCTGCAGACCCTTATCAGTGGGGATAAAGACCTGCGGTCGATGGGCCGAGTCGCTGACGTTGAAATCCTGACCCCCACGGCGTTTCTCCGCCGCTACACCCACCTGCCGTGAGCATTGTCAGTCGTCGGGAAGCGTGTTAGACTACCCTCTCCATGATTGAGGAACTGCAACCCCGCCTCACCGCCCTCCGCGCTCGCTGGGAGAACCTCCGGAGGTATCTTTGACCTCGATGAGCTGACATCGCGGATCGCCGCCATCGAGCAGACGATGGCCGAGGCGGATTTCTGGTCTGATCAGACAAAGGCTCAGCAGACCGTTCAAACCCTCAAATCCCTCAAAGGGCAACTCGCCCCCATCGAAGCCTTCCAACACAGCCTGCGCGACGTTGGGGAACTGCTCTCGCTCACCGATCCGCACGACACACCCTCGTTGCAGCAGCTCGACCAGGAACTGACCAACCTGGAGGCGCAATTCGGCAAGCTTGAGATTCAGCGTCTCCTCGGCGCGGAAGACGATGCGCGCAACGCGATCCTCTCCATCCATTCGGGTGCTGGGGGTACCGAGTCCTGCGATTGGGCCCAGATGTTGCTGCGGATGTACCAACGATGGGCCGAGGAGAAAGGCTACGCGACGCAACTCATCGACGTCCTGCCAGGGGAAGAAGCGGGCATCAAGAACGCGACGATGATCGTCAGCGGGCCCTATGCGTATGGCTACCTGAAAGCGGAAGAGGGTGTGCATCGGCTGGTGCGCATCTCGCCCTTTGATGCGAACAAACGCCGCCACACCTCCTTCGCGTCGGTCGATGCCATCCCGGAGATTGAGGAAGATATCGCTATCGAGGTCAAGCCCCAAAACCTGCGCATTGATGTCTACCGCTCCAGCGGGAAAGGCGGCCAGTCGGTCAATACGACCGACTCCGCGGTGCGCATCACCCACCTGCCGACCGGCCTGGTCGTCCAATGCCAGGATGAGCGCTCGCAGTTGCAGAATAAGACGAAAGCCTTGCGAGTGTTGAAATCGCGCCTCCACCAAGCGGAGGTCAAGAAGCGGGAAGAGGTGCTGGAAAAAGACTATCAGGCCAAACAGAAGATTGAATGGGGCTCGCAGATCCGCTCCTACGTCCTGCATCCCTACAACATGGTCAAGGACCACCGCACCGAGCATGAGACCGGCAACGCCCAGGGCGTGCTCGATGGGAGCCTCGATCCCTTCATCGAAGCCTACCTGCGCTGGTGTGCCACCAAGGGGGCAAGGGGCGAGCGATGATTAAGTGGGTCATCCAGAAAGTCATCGGGACGCAGAACGCGAGGGAGCTGAAGCGGCTCTGGCCCGTCGTCGAGCAGATCAACCGGCTCGAGCCCGAGATCCAACGGCTCTCGGACGAGCAACTGTGCGCAAAAACGGACGAGTTCCGGAGGCGCGTTCGTGAGCAGTTGGCTTCGGCGAAGCTCATCCAGCCCAACACGCCTGAATGGTACGACCTGGAACACGAAGAACGCCTCACCCTGAAGCGGCAGCGGCGCGCGTTGCAAGACCGCGTGCTCCACGCCATCCTGCCGGAAGCGTTTGCGGTCGTGCGCGAAGCGGCCCGGCGCACGGTCGCCATGCGCCACTTCGATGTGCAGCTCTTGGGCGGCATCGTCCTGCACGAAGGCCGAATCGCGGAGATGGCCACCGGAGAAGGGAAGACGCTCGTGGCGACCTTGGCGGCGTACCTCAACGCCCTGACCGGGCGAGGGGTCCATATTGTGACCGTCAACGACTACCTGGCCCGTCGTGATGCCCGATGGATGGGGCCCATCTATCGGGCCCTGGGCCTGTCGGTCGGCGTCATCCAGGGCGTCGATCCTGCCGAGCGTCGAGCCGGCGATGTCTCGTTGTCATTTCTCTACGACCCGTCCTTCATGCAGGCGACGGAGCGTTTCGTGCAGTTGCGTCCTGTGAACCGGCAGGAAGCCTACCAGGCCGACATTGTCTACGGACAGAACAACGAGTTCGGCTTCGACTATCTGCGCGACAACATGCGCTTCCGCTTGGAGGATCTGACGCAGCGCGAGTTTCACTACGCGATCGTCGATGAGGTGGACAGCATCCTCATCGACGAAGCGAGAACGCCGTTGATCATTTCAGGGCCGGCTGAGGAATCGACCGACCTCTACTACCGACTCGACGCGGTCGTGCGTCGCTTGAACAAAGGACCCCACTACGAGGTGGATGAAAAGCAGCATGCCGTGACCTTGACGGAGGAGGGGATTCGTCACGCCGAAGGGCTCCTGGGGGTCAGTAATTTGTATGACGAAGGCAATATGCGCCTGGTCCACCACATCAATCAAGCCCTGCGGGCGCATGAGCTGTTTAAGCGGGATGTCGACTACATGGTCAAGGACGACGACATCATCATCGTCGATGAGTTTACCGGGCGTCTCATGCCAGGGCGGAGGTGGAGCGACGGCCTGCATCAGGCCATCGAGGCCAAAGAAAGCGTGCGGATTCGCGAGGAGAATCAGACGTTGGCGTCGGTGACGTTTCAGAACTACTTTCGCATGTATGAGAAGCTCTGCGGCATGACCGGTACCGCCGTGACCGAAGCGCAGGAGTTCCATGAAATCTATCGCCTCGACGTCGTCACCATCCCACCGAACCGCACACTCATTCGTGTCAACAACCCCGATGTGGTCTACAAGACCGAAGCCGAGAAATTCCTGGCGGTGGTCGAGGAAATCGCCGAGTTGCATCGCAAGGGCCAACCCGTCCTCGTGGGCACCATCTCCATCGAAAAATCCGAACGGCTCTCGCGCATGCTCAAAGAACCTGGGCCGCTCCTTCAGCGTATCGCCACGGTCTGTCAGTGGGTCGCCAACGAGGTGCCGAAGGAATCTCTACCGGAGGAGCTGAAGACGCGGATCGCCCACCTGGCCGGCCGCCCCGCGATGCTCACCGACCAGCTTGCGGCGGAAGTCGCCGGCCAACTCAAGACGCAGGCGCCCAAATCGATCCTGGTGTTCCGGTTTGAAGATCTCCTGCGACTGACCCAGACCTTGACCGCCGTCAAAGCCGGTGTGCCCCACAACGTGTTGAACGCCAAGTATCACGAGCAGGAAGCCCGCATCGTCGCGCAGGCCGGTCGGCTGGGGGCGGTGACGATCGCCACCAACATGGCGGGCCGCGGGACCGACATTTTGCTCGGCGGCAATCCCCTGGCGTCGGCGGAAGATGCCCTCCGCGAACGGCAGCGCACCCATCCCGAGCAGCCGTTCAGTGAGGAGGAACAACGCGCGATGCTCGAACGGTGCAAGCAACAGGCCGACCAGGAACATCAACAGGTGGTGGCCTTGGGCGGGTTGCATGTCTTGGGGACCGAGCGGCATGAGGCGCGGCGGATCGACAACCAGTTGCGCGGGCGCTCCGGACGCCAGGGCGATCCCGGCTCGTCGCGGTTTTACCTTTCATTTGAAGATGACCTGATGCGCATCTTCGGCTCCGATCGCATTGCGAAGTTGATGGAATTCAAGTGGTTTCAGTGGGAAGAAGGATTGCCCATCGAACATCCGTGGGTGACGAAGTCGATCGAAACCGCGCAGCGGCGGGTCGAGGGACAGAACTTCGACGCCCGCAAGCACCTGCTCGAGTACGACAACGTGATGAACCGCCAGCGCGAGGTGATCTATGAGCAGCGCCACCGCATTCTTGAGGGGATCGACCTGAAGGGGTTGGTGGGGGGCATCATTGAGGAGATTGCGGAGGAGCTCATCGAGGTCTATGCGCCCAAGGAGGCGCAGCCTGATGCCTGGGATCGGCAGGGGCTGCAGGCCGTCCTGACGAGGCAATTCGGGATTGCAGAGCCGTTCGAGGCCTCGGCGTCCGATCGCGACGTCCTGCTGCAGCAGTTGACGGAGTTCTTAACGCGCGCCTATGCTCACAAGACCCAGCTCATCGGCGAGCCGCTCATGCATCAGTTGGAGCGCAGCGTGCTCCTCGCCGTGGTCGATGCGAAATGGAAAGATCATCTCTACATGATGGACGCCCTGCGCGAGGGCATCGGCCTGCGGGCCTATGGGCAGCGCGACCCGCTCGTCGAGTACCAACACGAAGCCTACGCGATGTTTCGGGACATGGTCGCGACGGTCAAAGCCGACTCACTCGCCATGCTCCTGCGCGTCCAGCCGGCGGCCCAAGCACAGCCCGTCAGCGTCTTTGCCCGCACGCCGCATCGGGAAGTCCATGAGGAGCGCTCCGGCCTGCCTGCCCCGCAGAATGCGGGGCCGCCGCCTCGCCCCTCAGCCCAAGGCGAGGGCATGAAACGCGACCTGATCGAGCAAGCGGTTGGAGCAACACGTCAACCACAGGCCTCGACGCCGGCGCCGATCGGCCCAAAAGTCGGACGGAATGACCCCTGTCCCTGCGGCAGCGGTTTGAAATATAAACGGTGCCATGGGAAGTAGCTGGACAAAGTTCATCACTTGTGATACACTCGACATCAAAAGGAGGTGAGGGAAGATGCCGACGAAGCTTCCGCGATTGAACGTTGTCCTTGAGAAACCGATCTTACAATCCGTTCAGAAGTTGGCAAAACGAGACGGGGTGTCAGTCTCGTTAAAAGCACGCGACCTGATTCGCGATGCGCTTGAACTGTATGAGGACGCCTACTGGGCGCAACTAGCTCAGGAGCGGTGGAAAACCTTTGACCGAAAAACGGCACTGACCCATGAACAAGTCTGGGGGCGTCATCCCAAGCGACGCCGGTAATGCCGTATCAGATCGCGTATCTCCCCGTCGTGGTCGACGACGATCTTCCGAAACTCAATGCGGATATTCGCGCGCGGATTCGGCGTACCATTGAACAGCGGTTGACCGCCGAACCGCAATATTACGGTGAGCCGTTACGCCATCAGTTGAAAGGCTTCTGGAGGCTCCGCGTCGGGGACTATCGCGTGATCTATCGAATCGAAAGCCAGACGATCTGGGTCGTTGCAGTCGGGCACCGTAAGGTGATTTATGCCCTTCGTCCAGTACGGTTTCTTTGGCGCCCTACGTAATCTGTGAATCCTCTCCCAGTGCGTCTTTCTGCCCATCGTTTGTGGTTGGCGCTTAGCAGTGCCACGTTGTTGATCCTTTCATTCCCGAGTTTTAATCAGACGTGGGCGGCGTGGGTGGCGCTCATGCCATGGTTTGTCGTATTGCAAGACCTGACCCCACGTCGGGCGTTTTGGTGGTCGTACCTGGTCGGCCTCATCTTTTTTCTGGGGTCGATGTGGTGGCTGGTGCATGTGACCGTCGCCGGCTGGCTCATCCTCTGCGCCTACCTCGCTGTGTATTTCGCCCTCTTCGGCTGGCTCGTCCATGTGACGTTGAGGGAGCGACAAGCGACAGGCGACAAACGACACGCACGTACTTGTCACTTGTCACTTGTCACTTGTCGCCTCCTCGTCATTCCCTCCGCGTGGGTGGCGCTGGAATACGCGCGCAGCCATCTGCTGACGGGACTCGGATGGAATCTCCTCGGCTACTCCCAGACGTCGTGGCTGTCGATTATCCAGATTGCGGATGTGACCGGGGTGTGGGGCGTCTCGTTTCTCCTTGTGATGGTGAACGCGGTGCTGGCGCGGGTCCTGTGGGATCGTTCCTGGCGCGCGCATCGACCGGCGCTTGCAGTCATCGGAGTCTGCGTGTTGGCGGCGTGGAGCTACGGGCACAATCGACTTCACCGACCCACGGCCGCCCATCGGATCAGCGTGGCGGTCGTGCAGGGCAATATTCCGCAGGAGCGGAAGTGGGATGAGGCCTCGAAGGAAGGGATCCTGCAGCAGTATGAGCGCCTGACACGGCAGGCGGCCTCGTTGAATCCGCAGCTCATCATCTGGCCGGAAACCTCGGCTCCTGGTTTCCTGGGGTGGGATCAGGCGATGACCACGCGCCTTCAGACGTTGGCGCAATCCATCGGCCGTCCCCTGCTTGTCGGCGCTCCGACCATCGAGCCGACCGATGACATCACGCAGAACGTGCGGTTGCTCAACAGCGCCATCTTGTTCGACGGAGAAGGCGGGATCGTCAATCGCTACGACAAGCTCCACCTGGTGCCCTTCGGCGAGTTCATCCCGTTCGAATCGGTCATGCCCTGGCTGCGTTCGGTGCTGCCGCCCATCGGCGATTTCATCTCCGGCTCCGACTACACCGTCTTCCAGCTTCCAGCTTCCAGCTTCCAGCTTCCGTGTGGCGTCCTCATTTGTTTCGAGGACATCTTTCCCCAGTTGGCCAGACGCTTCGTCCAACAAGGCGCACAGTGGCTTGTGGTCATCACCAACGACGCCTGGTTCGGCAAGACGGCTGCTGCCTACCAACATGCCCAGGCCTCCACGTTGCGGGCCGTTGAGCTGCGGGTTCCTGTCGTGCGAGCGGCGAACACCGGCTGGTCCGGATGTATCACCGACAGAGGCCAGTGGCTGGCCAGCGTTCGGGATGCGAAGGGTGGAGAATTATTTGTCGAAGGCCTCGTCGCCTGCGACATCACCCTGGGGGCTGCCCCCACGCTCTACGAGCGGTGGGGGGATTGGTGGGCGATGCTGTGTGTCCTCATCGTCGCCGGGTTTGCTATAATACAACGACGATGCAAACCCACGACGAGCTAGTTGCGGCGCGCCGCCAGAAACTTGAAGCCCTTCGGGCTAAAGGCCTTCAGCCCTATGGCGGGAAGTTCTCGAAACCGGTTTCCATCCGGCAGCTTGTGGAGCGTTACCGAGAAGGTGAAGCCGCCATGACGGCAGGCCGTCTGATGTCCATCCGCGGCCACGGAGGAATCACCTTCGCGGACGTGCGGGATGCCAGCGGCAAGGTGCAGGTGTGCTTTCGCCAAGAGCAACTTGGAGAGCCAACGTACCGATTGCTGGAACTGCTGGACCTGGGAGATTGGCTGGGGGTGGAGGGGACGTTCTTCACAACACGCACCGGCGAGGTCACGATCACAGTCGATCGGTTCACCGTCCTTTCCAAGTCGCTGGAACCGCTGCCGGAGAAGTGGCACGGCCTGAAGGACGTGGAGATTCGATACCGCCGACGCTACGTCGACCTGATCGTCAACGAGCCGGTTCGACGTGTCTTTGAGCAGCGCGCTAAATTGGTGGAGAGTTTCCGTGCGACGTTGGTCAAGCACGGTTATCTGGAAGTTGAAACACCGATGATGCACGCCATCGCAGGGGGTGCAGCGGGGGAGCCGTTCGTGACGGAGCACAAGGCCTTGGGGATGGAGCTGTTCTTGCGGTTGGCGCCGGAACTCCACCTGAAGCGCTTGCTTGTCGGGGGATTTGAGAAGGTCTACGAGCTCAATCGCTCGTTTCGCAACGAAGGGCTCTCGACGAGGCACAATCCCGAGTTCACGATGCTCGAAGCCTACTGCGCGTTTGAGGACTACACCTACATGATGCGGCTGGCCAGGGAACTCATCACGGAGGCGGCCAAGACGACCATTGGGACGTTGCAATTCGAGTCTCAGGGGCAGCGGCTGGATTTGTCGAAAGAATGGCCGGTCGTCTCATTCGCGGAGTTGCTCCAGAACGGCTACGGCCTCACCCCGAAGGACGGATTGGAGGCCATGCGCGAAAAGCTCACGTCACCCAAGTCGGGGTTCAAGGCGATCGACATCAAGGGTCAGTCGCGCTCGCAGGTCCTTCGGTTGATCGAACAATTGGTGGAGCCGAAGACCAAAGATGTGCCGGTGTTTGTCACCGACTATTGGACCGAGCTGTCGCCGTTGGCCAAGAGCCGACCGGATAACCCATTGATTGCGGAGCGATTCGAACTGTTTATGGGCGGGTTTGAGGTGGCCAATGCGTATTCGGAGCTCAACGACCCCATTGAACAGCGTCGGCGGTTTGAAGCCCAACTGAAGGACACCAAAGGGCGGAAGAAGCAAATGGACGAAGACTTTGTGGAGGCCCTAGAGTACGGAATGCCACCGGCAACAGGACTGGGCGTGGGGATCGATCGCCTGGCGATGCTCCTCTTGAACCAGCCCTCCATCAAGGACGTGATCTTGTTCCCCTTGTTGAAACCTGAGGCGAGTTGATGCGCTACGAATGGTGGCTTGGGGTTCGGTACTTGCTCTCGCCCAGGAAAGAGCGGTTTGTTTCGCTGATCGCGGTACTCTCGATCGGCGGCATTGCGCTGGGCGTCATGGCCCTGCTCGTGGTCCTGGCTGTGATGAGCGGTTTTGATCATGACCTGAAAGAGAAGCTGATCGGGACGAACGCCCATCTCATTCTCGTCAAAGAAGAGGGCCTGAAGGACTATGAACCGCTCATGCGACGCGTGGCCTCGACGGAGCATGTCGTGGGGGTGACACCGTTCGTGATGGGTCAAGCGATCTTGCGGCTTCCTGATCGAGCGTTTGGGGTTGAGGTGCGCGGGTTGGACGTGGATCGTGAGATTCGCGTCAGTCGGCTCCAGGAGTACCTCGTCTTTGGCGGGTTGCCGAAAACGGATCAGGAGGCGGTCGTCGGCATTGAGCTGGCGCGGTTCATGGGCGCCTCACTCGGCTCACCCCTCCAACTCATCAGCCCCGCCGATGGGAAACGGCATGACCTGACCGTCAGTGGGATCTTCCGATCAGGGATGTACCAGTACGACTCCTCGATGGTGGGTGTCGCGATCGAGCGAGCCCAGCAGCTCTTCGGTCTCTCGGACCTCGTGACCGGATTGGCCGTTCGGGTGGATGCGGTTGAGCGAGCCACCGAGGTGCAGGGACACTTGGCGGTGATGGTCGGGGATGACTACCTCATCAAAACCTGGATGCAGTTCAACCCCACACTGTTTGGGGCGCTGCGGTTGGAGCGCATCGTCATGTTCATCATTGTCATGCTGATTACGGCGGTGGCATCACTCAACATCGTGTCGATGTTGATCATGATCGTGACGGAAAAGACCAAGGACATCGGCATTCTGCGCAGCCTCGGTGCCACACGCGCCTCCGTAGCGCGCCTGTTCTTTTGGCAGGGATGTCTGGTCGGCGGGATGGGGACCCTGTTGGGATTGATCGGCGGACTGCTCTTGACGGCCCATCTCAACGGGATCGCCAGCTGGCTGGAGACGGCGTTTGGGATCGCGGTGTTTCCGCCGGACATCTACTATCTCGACCACATTCCCACGCGCATTGCGCCGACGGATGTCGCGCAAATTGTCGTGGCGGCGTTTATCTTGACCGTGCTGGCGGGCATCTACCCTGCGATCAAGGCGGCGCGCTTGGTGCCTGTGGAAGCCCTCCGGTACGAATAATCGTCCATGGCGGAGCTGCTGGAAGCGCGCGAGTTGCATAAGATTTATCAGGATGGGTCGGTGCCGTTGCCGGTGCTGAAGGGGATCAGCCTGACGATTGAGCGGGGAGAGTTCCTGGCGATCACCGGGCCCTCCGGGGCCGGCAAATCGACGCTGCTGCACCTGTTGGCCGGCCTGGACGTGCCCACACGGGGAGAGGTGTTATGGAATGGGCGGTTCCTGTCGCGCATGTCGGATCGGCAGCGCGCCACGCTGCGCAATCAATCCGTTGGGTTTGTGTTTCAGTTCTACCATTTGCTGCCCGAGCTGACCGCGCTGGAAAATGTCATGTTACCGGGACTCCTCAATCATCGTCAGGCCCGAGGGTCTCTCAGGCAGCACGCGATGGGGTGTTTGCAGGACGTGGGCCTTCGGGAGCGGGCGAGTCACAAGCCGACTCAACTCTCCGGCGGCGAGCTGCAGCGCGTGGCGATTGCCCGCGCCCTGATCAACCGGCCCCAGCTCGTGTTCTGTGACGAGCCGACCGGGAACTTGGACTCGCACACCGGGGAACGGATCGCCGACTTGCTGATGCAGCTGCATCGCGCCCATGGGATGACGTTGGTGCTGGTCACGCATGAGGAATCGCTGGCGCAGCAAGCCCATCGATGCATCGCGCTGCGGGACGGAGAGATCGTGCGGACCTCAGGGCATCAGGGGATCAGGGCATCGGGGTAACGGGAAGAACCAGACGACGAGGGTATCGACGATGAAGGTGTATCTGAACGGGAAATTTGTGGAACGGTCGCACGCGATGGTGTCGGTGTTCGATCATGGCCTGCTCTACGGCGACGGCGTCTTCGAGGGGATTCGGTCGTACAACGGCTTGATCTTCAAGTTGCGGGAGCACATCGATCGGTTGTTTGAATCCGCGCACACGATCATGCTCAGGATCCCCCTGTCGAAAGACACCCTCATCGACGTGGTGAAGGCATCCCTTCGCGTGAACACGCTGCGCGACGCCTACATTCGGCTTGTGGTGACACGCGGCGAAGGCGATCTCGGCCTGGATCCGCGCAAATGCAACTCGCCGACGGTGTTTGTCATCGCGGATCGGATCGAGCTCTACCCCAAGAAACTCTACGAACAAGGGCTGGAACTCATCACCGTGGCGACCCAACGCAACGTCCCTGAGGCGCTCAACCCACAGATCAAGTCCCTCAACTATCTGAACAACATCCTGGCCAAGATCGAGGCGATGAACGCGGGCTACGAAGAGGCCATCATGCTCTCCCCGTCCGGCTACGTGACCGAGTGCACGGGGGAGAATATCTTTATTATCGACGGGAAACAGCTTCTGACGCCACCCCCCTATATCGGCGTCTTGCGGGGGATTACCCGTCAAACCGTCATGGGGTTGGGCAAGCGCGTGCGGCTTGAGGTGCGGGAGGAACTCCTGACACGCTACGACCTGTTTAACGCCGATGAGTGTTTCTTGACCGGCACGGCGGCGGAGATCGTGCCGGTGGTCAAGATCGACGGCCGCACGGTCGGCCTCGGCAAGCCAGGGTCCATCACCCGCCGCCTCCAGAAGGCCTTCCGAGCCGTGACGAAGACCGACGGTGTGCGGTATTGAAACGGTTGTGCTAAACTATAGGAAGATAGTCGGTTGACCATTGTCCGACGAGGTGGGGCATGATCTGTGACGCCTGTAAGCAACAGCAAGCGACGGTCCATTTGACGGAAATCGTCAACGATCAGATGACCGAGCTGCACCTCTGCGAAGCCTGCGCCAACCAGAAGGGGGCACAGGTGGAGAGCCACTTCGGCCTGGCGGATCTCTTGGCCGGGTTGGCTGACGTCGGCAAGATGGCCGAGGCCGAGGAAGAGGTTGCGGCGAAAGCGTGCTCGGGATGCGGCATGACCTACAACGATTTTCGCAAGGTCGGCCGCCTGGGCTGCGATGCGTGCTATACGACGTTCAAACGCAACGTCGTCAACCTGCTCAAGCGCATTCATAGCTCCACCCATCATGTGGGCAAGACGCCCTCTCGACTGGTCAAGCCGGCTCAGACGAAGGCCGAGTTGACGGAGATGAAACGGCGCCTGGAGCAGGCCATCGAGATGGAAGAGTTTGAAGAAGCCGCGCGCCTGCGGGACCACATTCGGGAGATCGAACATTCGGAGCAACGCGCCAAGAACAAGAAAGCGGGACAATGAACCAGAAGGTGTCGTGTACGGTGAACGACCGTACACCGTGAACCGTCAACCGTACACGTCGCGAAGCGGACATGTCAAAAGAACTGGATGGCTTGTTAACCAAAACGAGTGAGTGGCTGCGGGGGGTGGGCCCCTCGTCAGAGATTGTCGTCTCCAGCCGCCTCCGATTGGCGCGCAATCTCGAGAAGTTTCCCTTTGCCACGCGGGCCACGGACGCCTCGCAGGCGGAGGTGCTCCACCTCGCCCAAGAGGGATTACAGCACGCGCCCTCATTGCGCAAATCGTTGTCGTTCGAACTGGACAAGCTGGACGAAGTCAACCGCCAGTTCCTGGTGGAGCGACATCTGATCAGCCGCGAGCATGCCGGCCAACCGGAGCATCGCGGGGTGGTCATTGGGCCGGGCGAGGTGGTCAGCGTCATGATCAACGAAGAGGACCATCTGCGCATCCAGGTCATGCAATCGGGGCTGAACCTGCGTGAAGCGTGGACGCTCATCGATGCCTTGGATGACGAGCTCTCCGTCGCATTGCCGTTTGCCTATTCGAGTGACTGGGGGTATTTGACGTGTTGTCTGACCAACGCGGGGACGGGATTGCGCGCCTCGGTGATGGTGCACTTGCCGGCCTTGGTGATTACCAAACAGATCAACAAGGTCCTGCATGCGATCACCAAGCTCGGCCTGACAGCCCGTGGGCTCTACGGCGAAGGCACCGAGGCCTTGGGCAATTTCTTCCAGATGTCGAACCAGGTCTCGTTAGGGCGGGCGGAGGAAGAGATCATCGAGAACATCGAGCGCATCATGAAGCAAGTCATTGGACACGAGCAGACGGCGCGGGAAAGTCTGATGACCAACAACCGGCTGCAATTGGAAGATCGCATCTGGCGGGCGTACGGCGTGCTGCGGCACGCGCAGACCATCAGCTCCAACGAGACGCTGGATCTGCTCTCGGCCGTGCGGCTAGGGGTGGATCTGGGTCTGATGGCCTCCAAAAACGGCAAGGCGATTGATCGGCCGACGGTCAATGAGATGTTGATCCTTTCGCAACCTGCGCATCTCCAAAAGCTTCAAGGAGGACGGCTGTCGGCTCAAGAACGTGATGTGAAACGTGCCACATTGATTCGTGAGCGTCTCAGCAAAGGAGTCTCCTAATGTTCAATAAATTTACGGAACGGGCTCGCAAAGTGATCTTGCTGGCCAAGGAAGAGGCCAAGCGGTTCAACCATGACTACATCGGGACCGAGCATATCCTGCTCGGGTTGATCCGGGAAGGGGAAGGCGTGGCCGCCGCGGTCCTGCAGAAACTGGGTCTCTCACCGGAAAAAATCCGACTGGAGGTCGAGAAATTGGTTCAGAGCGGCCCCAGCACGATGGTCTCCGGCGACATCCCCTTCACGCCGAAAGCCAAGAAGGTGATTGAGCTGGCGATGGAAGAGGCGCGGTCGCTGGGCCACAACTACATCGGGACCGAACACCTCTTGCTCGGGTTGATCCGGGAAGGGGAAGGCGTGGCCTCGCAGGTCCTCGTCAACCTCGGGTTGGATCTGAACCGCGTCCGCAACGAGGTCATTACCCTGCTGGGCTCCTCAGGGCCGGTCCCCACGCCCTCCGGATCTTCCAAGACCAAGACGCCGGCGCTGGATGCCTTCGGGCGCGATCTGACGAAGCTCGCGCAGGAAGGCAAGCTCGATCCCGTCATCGGACGCAAGGATGAGATTGAGCGGGTGATTCAGATCTTGGCCCGCCGCACGAAGAACAACCCGGTGCTGCTGGGCGAGGCTGGGGTGGGCAAGACCGCGATCGTCGAAGGGTTGGCCCAAATGGTTGTCAAGGGGGATGTGCCGGAGATGTTGCGCGACAGACGCGTGATCATCCTCGATCTGGCCTTGATGGTGGCGGGCACCAAGTACCGTGGACAATTCGAGGAGCGGATCAAAGCGGTGATGGATGAAATCCGCCGCTCGGAGCACATCATCCTGTTTATCGACGAGCTCCACACGCTGGTCGGCGCCGGAGCGGCTGAGGGCGCGATCGATGCCTCCAACATTCTGAAGCCGGCCCTCTCGCGTGGCGAGATCCAGTGCATCGGGGCCACGACCCTCGATGAGTATCGCAAGTACATCGAGAAGGACGCCGCCTTGGAGCGGCGGTTCCAGACGATCATCGTCGAGCCCCCGTCGGTCAATGAGACGATCGAGATTTTGAAAGGGTTGCGGGATAAGTACGAAGCGCATCACCGGGTGAAATATCTCGATGAAGCCCTGGAAGCCTCCGCCAAATTCTCCGATCGCTACATCGCCGGGCGCTTTCTGCCGGACAAAGCCATCGACCTCATTGACGAAGCGGGCTCGCGGTCGCGCCTCTCCGTGTTGACGGTTCCGCCGGAGCTCAAAGACCTGGAAGACAAGGTCGAACAGATCCGCAAAGAAAAAGAGGCCTCGATCAAAGGCCAGGACTTTGAGCGGGCGGCCAGCCTGCGCGATCAAGAGCGTGAGACGAAGGAGCACCTGGAGAAGATCAAGCAGGAATGGAAAAAAACCAAGGGCGACGCGATGCCGGTCATCACACCGGAGGACATCGCGGTCGTGGTCTCCAAGTGGACGGGCGTGCCCGTGTCGCGGCTTGAGCAGAAAGATTCCGAGCGACTCCTCAAGATGGAAGCCGAGATGCACAAGCGTATCATCGGGCAGCAGGAGGCGATGACCGCGATTGCGCGGGCGATCCGTCGATCGCGGGCCGGTATCAAAGATCCCCGCCGTCCCATTGGCTCGTTCGTCTTCTTGGGCCCGACCGGGGTGGGGAAGACTCTCCTGGCCCGCGCCTTAGCCGAGTTCATGTTCGGCGATGAAGATGCGCTGGCTCAGTACGACATGTCGGAGTACATGGAGAAGTTCAACGTCTCGCGACTCGTGGGGGCTCCTCCGGGCTACGTGGGCTACGAAGAGGGTGGACAACTCACCGAACGCGTTCGCCGTCGGCCCTACTCGGTCGTCTTGCTCGATGAGATCGAGAAGGCGCATCCGGATGTCTTCAACCTCCTGCTCCAGGTGCTCGAGGACGGCCGGCTGACCGACAGCTTTGGACGCAAGGTGGATTTCCGTAACACGGTGCTCATTATGACCTCGAACCTCGGGGCGGACCTCTTGAAAAAACAAGGCAGCCTGGGCTTTGCGCCCGCCAAGGCCGAGGTCACCTTCGAAAAAATCAGGGAACAACTGCTCGACGAGGTGAAGCGGGCCTTCAAGCCGGAGTTCCTGAACCGGATCGATGAGGTGATCGTGTTCCAGCAGTTGACCAAAGACGATCTCGTCAAGATCGTCGAGCTGGAAATCAGCTATGTCAAGGAACGGTTGCGGGAACAACAGATTACCGTGGAGCTGGATCAATCGGCGAAAGATTTCCTGGTGGAGAAAGGGTTCGATCAGATGTATGGCGCCCGTCCCTTGAAACGGGTGATTCAGCGCTATCTCGAAGACCCCTTGGCCGAAGAGGTCATCGCCAGACGGTTCAAGCCCGGGACACCCATCCGGGCGTTCCGGAAGGATGACCGCCTCGAATTCGAAGGCGAACTTGCCCCAGCGATTAGTGATAAATGATGGAACGTATAACCCATAATCCCGTGATGATCGCTCGCCTCGTTGCTCCCCTCGCCATTGCCGGCGCTTGGGTCGTGGAACTCTTGGACTACGCCGGCCACCTCGGTCTCTTGTTCATCCGCACCATCGGCGGATGCGCCGCGAAACCTCGCCTCAACGCCATCTTCTATGAAGTCTGGAAGATCGGCGTCCAGTCGTGGTTCATCGTCGCTGTGGCCTCGATCTTCATCGGGATGGTCCTCGCGTTTCAGAGCGCCTACCAAATGCAGCGGTTGGCGGCGGAGATTTACATCGCCAGTCTGGTCTCCCTCTCCGTCGTCCGTGAGATTGGGCCCGTGATGACAGCGCTCATTGTGGCGGGGCGCGTGGGCTCGTCGATCGCGGCAGAGTTGGGGACGATGAAAGTGACGGAACAGATCGATGCCTTGATGACCTTGGCGACGGACCCCATCCGCTATCTCGTCGTGCCTCGCGTGATCGCCATCCTCATTGCGCTGCCCATCCTCACGTTGTGGGCTGATGCCTTAGGGATCCTGGGGGGCTTTGTGGTGGGGACGATGAAGCTGGGCATTCTGCCGAGCCTCTACTGGAAGATGACCACGCTGCCCCTCGTGTTCAAGGATCTCAGCTCAGGTCTGTTGAAGTCGGCGGTGTTTGCCGTCATCATCTGCATCGTCAGTTGCTTTGAGGGATTTCGAACCGAAGGCGGGGCAGAGGGGGTCGGCCGATCGACGACGGTGGCGGTCGTCTCTTCCTTTATCCTCATCATTGCGACGGACTGCCTCATCACCGCCATGTTTTACTTCATTTGGCGATGATCCCACGCCCTACGGTAACTGCCATAGGCAGTCCTGCGCGCTGCGCAGGGCCGTTAGGCCAACCGCAGGGCGTGGGATGATCGAGATCACCGATCTCGCGAAGACGTTCGAGGACCACCTCGTGCTCGACGGGGCCAGCCTGACCATCAAGACGGGCGAGACCATGGTCATCATTGGTCGCTCAGGTTGCGGCAAGTCGGTCTTGCTCAAGCACATCGTCGGCCTCATGAAGCCTGATCGAGGGCGGGTGCTCATTGACGGGGTGGATGTGACGGCGCTCTCCGGATCGCAGCTCGATGCCATTCGCCTGAAGATCGGCATGTTGTTTCAGGGGGCCGCCCTGTTTGACTCGATGACGGTCGAGGAAAACGTCGCCTTTGCGTTGCGTGAGCATACCCAGATGGACGAACCGTCCATCCGGCAGCGCGTCAAGGAGTGTCTGGCCCTGGTGGGGCTGGACGGCATCGAAGATCTGCATCCGGCGGAGCTCTCGGGGGGCATGCGCAAGCGTGTGGGCCTGGCGCGTGCCATCGCCAACCACCCTGAGATCATTCTCTATGACGAACCCACCACCGGCATTGATCCCATCATGGGGGATATCATCAACGACCTCATCATCGCCCTCCGGGATCGGTTGAAAGTGACCTCGGTCGTGGTGACCCATGATATGCGCAGTGCCACGAAGGTGGCAGACCGCATGGCCATGCTCTACAATGGCACGATGATTGAAGCCGGGACCCCCGAGCAGGTCAACCACTCGACGAACCCGGTGGTCCAGCAGTTCATCAAGGGGGAAGCCGCCGGCCCGATCCAAGAGGGCTTGCCGGACCGGCGCATTCTCACGGGGTGGCGGTGGCGTCCGAAACCGACCATTACACGAGGACCCTCATGACCCAGACACAGCAGCGTCTGTCGCTTGAAATGAAAGTCGGGGTGTTCATCGTCGGGGGCGTGAGCCTGCTGGTCTTCTTCCTGTTTGCGATCGGGGATCTGGCGACCTACTTGACCCCCGGCTATGCGATCCGCGTCATCTTTGATTCGGCCATCGGGATCAGCCGCGGCTCGCCCGTCCAGTACGCGGGGATGGAGGTCGGCAAGGTCAAACAGGTGACCCTGCTCTATCCCTCAGACAGGGCTCAACCCAAAGTCGAGCTGCTGGTCCAATTGCCCCGGAGCGTTGTCGTGCGGAGCGATGACGTCGCCTCGATCAGCACGTTCGGGTTGTTAGGGGAGAAATACCTTGAGGTCTCGCCTGGCCCAGGTGAAGGGGAGGCGTTGCAATCGGGCGAGATGCTCGTCGGCAAGCCCCCGGTCTCAACCGAAGATATCATCGAACGCTCGAACGAGGTGCTCAACGAGCTGAAGCAAACCCTCGGCGGCATCAACAGCATCGTGGGAGACCCTGAAGCCCGTCTGTACCTCAAAGAGACCAGCCAAGAAGCTCGCGATGCCATTCGCTACTGGAAGCTCCTCGGGGCGCGCTTGAACGTGGCGATGTCCCACGCGGAATCGGGGCAGGGCAGCCTGGGCAAGCTGTTGTACGACGAAGCCCTCTATCAAGAAATGGAGGACTTTGTCAAAGACATGAAGCAGAACCCGTGGAAGCTCTTCGTCCGCCCACGGAAACCATGAAGCTGAAAGCGGTCTTTATGTGTCAGCAGTGCGGGGCGCAAGCCTTGAAGTGGGCCGGCCGGTGCGCGGCCTGCGGCGCGTGGAACGCCCTCGTGGAGGAGGTGGTGGACGAACAACCCCGTGACACCGCCAGCTTGGCGGAGGCGGTGAACCCTGTTTCTCTTGCGGCCGTCTCGCTGGATGACAGCCCCCGCATCCAGACGGGCATCGGCGAGTTGGATCGCGTCCTGGGAGGAGGCTTGGTGCCCGGATCGGTGACCTTGGTCGGAGGGGAGCCCGGGATCGGCAAATCGACGCTCTTGCTCTCGATGGCCGGGCGGTTAACAGCCAACGGGCTTCGGGTGATCTACCTCAGCGGGGAAGAGTCGCTGCATCAGATCAAATTGCGCGCCGCCCGATTGGGGCTTGGCGCGTCCACCATGCAGTTGGTTGCCTCCACGAATCTCGAAGCGATGGTGGAGGCGATCAAGAAAACGGCGGCTCAGGTGGCGATCGTGGATTCCGTTCAAGTAATCGAATCAAGCGACCTGAGTTCCAGCCCGGGATCGATCAGCCAGGTGCGCGCCTGCGCCCATGCCTTGGTGCAGTTGGCCAAGACGAGCGATTGCGCGCTGTTCATCGTCGGCCACGTGACCAAGGAAGGCTCCCTCGCCGGTCCCAAGGTCTTGGAGCACATGGTGGATACCGTCCTGTATTTTGAGGGCGAGCCCACGAGCGGGTTTCGCCTGTTGCGCAGCATCAAGAATCGGTTTGGGGCGACATACGAGCTCGGGGTGTTTCACATGGTCACGGAAGGGTTGGTGGAAGTCTTAAACCCCTCGGAGATGTTCTTGAGTGACCGGACGCATTCCGTCCCCGGCTGCATGGCCACCGTGAGCTTGGAGGGCAGTCGCCCGCTGCTCGTGGAGGTGCAAGCGTTGGCGAGTCCCTGCGGGGTGGGATTTGCCCGACGCAAGACCACGGGCGTGGATGTGAATCGGGTCTCAATGTTGCTGGCGGTGCTGGAGCGTCGCGTGGGACTGCGTTCCCTGGCTCAAGAAGATGTGTTCGTCTCCTCGTTGGGTGGCGTCCGTCTGGCGGAGCCGGCGGCCGATCTGGCGGTCGCGTTGGCGATTGCCTCAAGCGTGAAGGATGCCCCCACCGCGAAAACCGATCTCGCCATCGGCGAAATCGGGTTGACCGGGGAGGTGCGCCCAGTGATCAATGTCGCCCAGCGATTGCAAGAAGCGAGCCGCCTAGGGTTTCGACGGTGTGTGGTGGCGAAGACGAAGCATCCCTTACATGTTGACGGGCTCGAGGTGATCGGTGTCCGTCATCTCAGGGAAGCCATGGACTGCACGCTTTCATAGCCGAGGTGCATGATGGATCTTCGGTTGATTCGTATGGGATTTATCCTCATCGGAGGCTTGTTGGGTCTCCAGTTTGGGGCCCAGCGGGTATCGCCGTGGTGGGTCTGGTTTGTGGTGGGGACGGTCTCCGGAGCGATGCTGGTGGCCTTTGAAGGAGTGCTCCACCGCGTCGGTCGGCTGTCGGTGCGCGGATTCTCGGCCGCGGTGTTTGGGCTCCTCTTCGGGTTGATCATGGCCAAGATGGTCTCCGATGCGATTGGGCTGGCCACCCTGGACGAAGGCACGCTGAGCATCATCCGCGTCGTGGTGACCTGGGCCTTCGCCTACATCGGGATGGTCATGGCCATGCGCGGACGGGATGAATTCAACATCGTCATCCCCTATGTACGCCTATCTCGACATGACCGCGGCCAGGATCTCTATCTGGTAGACACCAGCGCGATTATTGACGGACGGATTCTCGATTTGTGCAAGGCCCGATTCATCGAGGGGCGGTTGTTGATTCCGCGGTTCGTCTTGCGGGAGCTGCAATCCGTCTCGGACAGCGGTGATGCCATCAAGCGCAACCGGGGCCGTCGAGGGCTTGACGTCCTCCAGGAATTGCGCCGGCAACCGCACGTCGAGGTGCACATTCATGAAGAAGAGATCCCGAGCATCGCGGAGATTGACGCGAAACTCGTCAAGCTGGCTCAAGTGGCCTCGGCGAAAGTCATCACGAACGACTACAACCTCAACAAGGTCGCCGAGTTGCAGGGGGTCGCGGTCCTGAACGTCAACGAGTTAGCCAAGCTGTTACGGCCCGTCGTTCTGCCGGGCGAGATGGTTGAGGTGAAGCCCATCAAAGAAGGCAAGGAACCCAGCCAATCGGTGGCCTACCTCGATGATGGCACGATGGTCGTCGTGGAAAATGGCCGCATGTTGATCGGCCAAACCATTCGAGCGGTCGTGACGAGCGTGTTGCAGACGGCGGCCGGCCGCATGGTCTTTGTCCGAACCGAAGGTGCCTCGCCTGCTGGAGTGGGCCCGGAACGTCGGGAGCCTCTTGGGCGCGGCGTGACCGTGCATCCCGTCTCAGAACAACACAGAGAACACAGATGACAGCACAGAATCACAGAGACACAGAGAAGAGCTCGACACCACAGATGACACAGAGAAATGATCTGTGCGATCTGTGGTGTTGTGTTCTTTCATCTGTGTGATCTGTGATGGATGTGGGCGCCATCGTACCAGCCGCAGGTCAGGGACTCCGGCTTGGAGCTCGAGCCGCGAAAGCCTTCGTGCCGTTGGCCGGCTCCCCCCTCATCGTGCATACCCTTCAAGCCCTTCACGACGCCGCGTCGGTGCAGTGGATCGTCCTGGTGGCCCCGAACGGCCAACAATCCCGCATGCAGCGGCTCATTCGTCGCGCTCGGCTCACCAAGGTGTGCGCGATTGTGGAAGGAGCCTCCTCGCGAGCAGGATCCGTGGCGCGAGGCTTCGTCGCCTTACCCATCCGCGCGCGGTGGGTCCTCATCCACGATGGGGCGCGGCCGTGTGTGAACCCGGCGCTGATTGAATCCACCATCGCGAAGGCCAAACGGCATGGCGCCGTGGCCTGTGGGCTGCCGGCCAATCTGACGGTGAAAGCCGTTGACGCCCGCCAGCACGTGCGGCTCACGCTGGATCGCGAAGGTTTGTGGTTAGTCCAGACCCCCCAGGTGTTTGATCGACGTTGGTTCGCCCAAGCACTCGCTCAGCTCAACGGCCGGCTTGCTCGATTTTCCGACGATGCCGCCATGATGGAGTGGGCAGGATTTCAGGTCCAGATGATCCCCGGCGATCCGTGGAATCTGAAGGTGACGACCCGTGAAGATCTCCTGCTGGCTGAAGCGATCCTGAAAATCCGAGGGTGATCAGGTGATGAGATGAGAATCGGAATTGGGTACGACAGCCATCGCTTCAATTCGCGCGGTGGCCCTGTAAAGTTGGGTGGGGTGGCGATTCCCCATTCCCGCGGACTGGTCGGGCATTCGGATGCGGATGTGCTGCTCCATGCCGTGACCGACGCCCTCTTGGGGGCGATCGGAGCACCCGACCTTGGCGAGCTGTTTCCGCCGTCCGATCCACAATACCGTCACAGGGATAGTCGCTGGTTTGTGCAGCAAGCCGTGGTCCGAATTCATCAGGCCGGATGGCGCGTCGGCAACGTGGATACCACGGTGATCGCGGATGCCCCGAAGCTCACGCCGCATAAAACGGACATGCGACGGGTCATCAGCCGCTTGCTCGATGTGCCGCCGTCGGCGATCTCCGTGAAGGCGAAGACGACCGAGGGGCTCCCCCACGGGAATCGGGGCATTGCCGCGCAGGCCGTGGTGCTGCTGAAAAGGGGGCCAGGCAAGCACCGTCAGCAGAAGGCGCGAAGCAGATCATGACCTCAACGATGTGGCTTGTCTGGTTACTCGGCGTGCTGCTGGCTCTTGCCATCGCGATGGCGGTGATCCGCCTCCTGTTCGCGCAGGAGATTCGCGCCTGCTTCGAGCGGGACCCGGCGGCGAGCAGCCTCCTTGAGGTGCTGCTGACCTACGCGGGACTCCATGCGATCATCGATCATCGAATCGCCCACGCGCTCTATCGCGTGAAGATCCCGCTGCTGCCGCGGCTCATCATGCACGTCAGCCGATGGATGACGGGGATCGAAATCCATCCCGCGGCGACCATCGGGCGGGGTCTGTTCATCGACCACGGGATGGGAGTCGTTATCGGTGAGACGACCATCATCGGCGACGACGTCACGCTGTTTCAGGGAGTGACGCTGGGGGGAACCGGCAAGGAACGGGGCAAGCGTCACCCCACCATCGGCCATCGCGTCGTCATCGGCGCGGGTGCGAAAGTGTTAGGGAACATTACGATCGGCGACAACTCGGTCATTGGGGCCAATGCCGTGGTGATCCGCGATGTGCCGGAACATTCCACGGTCGTCGGCGTGCCTGGACGGATCGCCAAGATTAAAGATCAATATTTCCCCGGCATCAAGCTGGACCACACGCATCTGCCGGATCCCTTGACCGAGCGTCTCAACAGCCTCCAACACGAGATCGACGCCATCGAAAAGCACCTCAAACAATTTCGGCAAGATCAGGCCGTAGACCCACCCCCGTCGCCGTGACACTCCATTTGTATAACACGCTCACGCGGACCGTCCAACCCTTCACGCCACTCGTTCCTCCAGGAGTGACGATGTACGTATGCGGCCCCACGGTGTACGACGATCCGCATATCGGCCACGCCCGCAGCGCCTTCGTCTTTGACGTGCTGCGCCGGTATCTCGCGTTCAAAGGCTTTCAGGTACGGTTCGTCCGCAATGTCACCGACGTGGATGACAAGATCATTGAGAAAGCCAGACAAGAGTTAGAAGCTCGAAGCTCGAAGCTGGAAGCAAAAAACCTACAGCAGAAGTGCCGGGAGGTCGCAGAGCGGTATTTGAAGAGCTACCACGAGATGCTCGGTCAGTTAGGTATCGCTGACCCTGATATTGAGCCGAAAGCCACAGACCACGTCATTCCTGATTCCAAGAACGTTGAGGCGACGAAGAAGATCGACGCCTCAATGACCGGATTGATCAGTGAATTGATGACGAAGAACGCGGCGTATCCGGCCGGAGGAGACGTGTATTTCTCGGTCAGGAAGTTCCCAGATTACGGAAAGTTGTCAAGTCGTTCGCTCGACGATCTGAAGGCCGGCGCTCGTGTCGAGCCAGGAGAGCGCAAAGAAGATCCGCTCGATTTTGCGTTATGGAAGGCAGCAAAGCCTGGTGAGCCTTCTTGGAATAGCCCCTGGGGTCCTGGGCGCCCCGGATGGCACATTGAATGCTCTCTCATGAGCACCGCCTATCTCGGCGACGCCTTTGATATTCACGGCGGCGGCCTCGATCTCATCTTTCCGCACCATGAAAACGAAATCGCCCAAGCCCAGGCCGCGGGTAAGCCGTTTGCACGCTGCTGGGTGCACAACGGGCTGCTGACCGTCAACGGCGAAAAAATGTCAAAATCCCTGGGTAACTTTCTGACGTTGGACCAGATCCTTAAAGCCTATCCGCACCCCGACTACCTCAAACTTTTCTTCCTGAAAACCCACTACCGCTCCCCCATCGATTACTCGCGAGCACGCATGGACGAAGCCAAGAAAAATTGGCAGGAATTCTCCCGATTTTTCCAGCACTGCGATCAACGTGCCGTAATCTCCTATACGGGCGCCGTGAAATTACCGGAGGTGGCCGCCGCGCAGCAAGGATTCGACGAGGCGATGGATGACGATCTGAACACCCCGAAAGCGTTGAGCGTGCTCTTCGACCTCGTCAATCTTGGTGATCGCCTCCTGGCGGCGGGGCAGGTCGATCGGGTCCGCCCGATGCACGATGTCCTGCTGCGCTGCGGAACCGCCTTGGGCCTGTTCCTGCAGGGCATGACGGAGGAATCCCCCTCGACGTTGCAGCGTCTTCAGACGTTGATCGCGCAGCGCGACACCGCCCGGAAGGCCAAAGACTTTAAAAAAGCCGATGCCATCCGACGAACGCTGCACGACGAGGGCTTTCTCCTCTCCGATACCGCTGGGGGAACCTTTTGGCGACGACGAAGCTCATGAAACGACGCGGGTATTTCATCACGCTGGAAGGACCGGAGGGTTCAGGCAAATCGAGCCAAGCGCGCCGACTCGTGCAGCAGCTTCGCCGCGCAGGTCGCCGCGTCATCTTCGTCCATGATCCGGGGACGACGAGCCTCGGTAAGCGCCTGCGTACCGTGTTGCTCCACGAGCGACTCAACGTGATCTCGCCGATGTCGGAGGCGCTGTTGTTCATCTCCGGTCGGATGCAGCTCGTGGAGGAGCGGATTCTGCCGGCACTTGAGCAGGGAGCGATCGTCGTCTGCGACCGGTTCCACGACTCGACGATGGCCTACCAGGGCTATGGCGGGCAGCTCCACATCGCGTGGCTCGATCGATTGGGTCGGACGGCGATCAACGGGTTGATGCCGGATCTGACGATCCTCTTGGATCTTCCACCTACAAAAGGATTGCGCCGGGTGAAAGGGCCGAAGGATCGCATGGAACGCAAAGCGCTGGCCTTTCACCGACGGGTTCGCCGCGGCTTTTTGACGCTGGCCAAACGGGAACCCCGCCGCTTTGTGGTCCTTGACGCCACCCGCTCCGCCGATGAGCTGCATCACGCCATTGTTGCCGCGGTTCTTCGTCATCTTCCCAAACCCAGATGACACACACCGTCTTTTTGTTCACTTCCCACTTCCCACTTCCCACTTCCGACTTCTGATGGCGTGGTCCTTCATTCTCGGACAACCGACAGCGGTGCGTCTTCTCCAGAGCGATCTGATCCGCAACCGACTCGCCTCCGCCTATCTTCTCGTAGGCCCTGAGGGGGTGGGCAAGCGGATGAGCGCCGTGGAATTAGTGAAAGCTGTGTATTGTGATCAGCCCCTGGAGGGACCGTGCGATCAGTGTCCCAACTGCCGGCGCATCATGCGAGGGGTGCATCCGGACGTCCACGTCCTCATTCCACAAGGGGCCTCCGCGACGATTTCAATCGATGAGGTTCGCTGGCTTCTGGGACGGGTGGCGCTGCGTCCCTTTGCAGGGTCTCGATCGATGGTCATTGTCGATGGAGCCCATCGACTCACTGAAGAAGCCGCGAACAGCCTCTTGAAAGTCCTTGAGGAGCCTCCCGGGCAGACGACTTTCCTGCTCATCACCTCGCAACCGGCACAGTGCTTGCCGACCATTATCTCCCGCTGCCGGATCGTGCGCTTTCAACCCTACCGTCGTGGGGCCGTCGACATCGAGCAGGCCGACCGACCCATCTACGCGCACTTGGCCTTCGGGCAGGCGAGCTCATGGATCACGTGGTCCATGCCGAAAGAACGCGACGCGCTTTCCCGATGGCTCGAGACCTCGATTGAATGGCTGCGTGATGTGGCCGTGGCTTCCGTCAGGCAGCCTTCTCTTGTGCGCCATATCGAGGAAGGTGGCGCGATTGAACGGCAGGCCCAGACTCTGCAGCGCGAGCGGTGCATCGAAACGGCATTTCGACTGATGGAATTGAAACGCTCATTTGAAGAGCAGATGATCAGCCCACGACTCATTGGCACGCTCTTACGAGAATCCTGGATCAACCTCCTTCGATGAAGACGTTCTACATCACGACACCGCTGTACTACGTCAATGCCGCTCCGCACATCGGCCACTCCTACACGACGGTGGTGGCGGATTGCCTGGCGCGTTACTATCGCTTGAAGGACGTGCCGGTGTTTTTCCTCACCGGCACCGACGAGCATGGACAAAAAATTGAGCAAGCCGCCGCGGCCGCCGGCCAAGCCCCGCCTGCCTTTGTCAACGGCGTCGTGGAACGGTTCACGTCGTTGTGGAAGGTGTTGGGGATCTCACACGACGATTTCATCCGCACCACCCAGCCGCGCCACACGCAGGTCGTGCAGGCGTGCCTCACGAAACTGCGGCAGGAGGGCAAGCTGCAGCAGGCCAGCTATGAGGGGTGGTACTGCACGCCCTGCGAGACCTTTTGGAGTACAGAGCAGATTCCTCATCCCGCCGATAGAGAAATTGTGTTTGACTGCCCGAACTGCCAGCGTCCGCTGGAGAGGATTCGGGAAGAGGGATGGCATCTCCCGTTGGAGGGAGCGCGACCATGGCTTGAGAACTTTGTGAGAACCCATCCGACGTTCGTCCAGCCAGCCAGCCGCTATAACGAACTCGTTGGCCTTTTAAAGGAGCCGTTACCAGAATTTCTATGCGTGACAAGACCACGGAATCGAGTCGGTTGGGGAGTTCCGGTGCCCTATAGCCAAGAGCATGTGACCTACGTGTGGTTTGATGCCCTGATCAACTACATCAGTGTGCCTGGGTATGCGAGCGATGAGCGGCGTTTCGCCTCGCTGTGGCCGGCCGATGTGCACATCATCGGCAAAGACATCCTGCGCCACCACGCGGTCTACTGGCCGATCATCCTGCACGCGCTGGGGCTACCGGATGAGCAGATGCCTCGGATGATCTTCGCCCACGGCTGGTGGAAGATCGGTGAGCAGAAGATGTCCAAATCCCGTGGGAACATCGTCGATCCGACGGTGGTCGTGCGGGAATTCCTGAAGGACCAACCCTATGCCGCCGACGTGTACCGGTACTTTCTCTTGCGCGAGGTGCCCTTCGGCCAAGACGGGAATTTTTCGGAAGACGCGATCACCAAACGACTGGAGACCGATCTGGCCAACGACTTGGGGAACTTGGTGCATCGGACGCTCTCGATGATCGATCGGTACTGCCAGGGACGCCTCCCGCTTCCCGGATTAGTGGGATGTGCCGTCGAGGATGTCCCCTTGCGGGATGAGGCGGTTGGATTAGCGAAGCAGCTTGACGCACGATTACCGGTACTCGATTTTGCCGGGGCTCTTGAGGCCGTGTTTCATCTGATCACGCACGCGAATCGCTATATCGAATCGACAGCGCCATGGCAGTTGGCCAAGGAGAAGGATCCGTCCCGACTGCAGACGGTCCTGGCCATGCTCGCCGAAGTGATTCGCGTCGTGGCCATCACGCTCAGCCCGTTCATGCCGTCTGTGGCGGAGGCCATGTGGGAGCAGCTTGGATTGCGTGGCGTGCCCTGCCGATGGCAGGATGCCGCCCAATGGCCGGCGCTGACTGCCGGGCAGCCTATCGGAAAACGGAGCGTGTTGTTCCCGAAAGTCTCTTCATGACGCGCGCAACGCCGCTGTTGTATCAACGCAGACTCTATCTTGTCTTAGGCGGTCTCGTCGCGTTGCTCTACGCAGCCGTCTGGTTGAGAGGCCTCGACAAACCTCCTCGTCACGCGTCAGAGGCGGTTTCGACTGGTCCCGCTACCACGCCCTCCGTCTCATTCGACATGGATTCGGCAAAGCTCGTGGAGGCGCTGAAGCGTAAGCCGGGAGTGGCGCGATTGTTGAACCTCTGGACGCTCGTGGTGGTGCTCTTGCTGGGCAGCGGTGTTGCGCTGAGCGTTCAGGTTGTTCGGCGTCGCAGGTGGCCGCCGGTCGCTGCGTCCTCCCATGTGCCTTTACGTGGGGGGTGGTCGCTGAGCGATGTCGGGCGCTTGCTGCTTCTGGTCGTCTTGGTGGCGAGCCTGTTGCCATTTGTCCACATGGGGCTGATGGTGTGGATTCCCAGCTGGTGGACTCAGACCCATCTGTGGAGCGTCCTGTCGATGTTTCTCCTCGAAGGATGGCTGGTCTTGTTGGTGTGGGGATTCGTCTCATCCAAGGGGCGTTCACTGGGGTCTGCCTTGGGACTGTCGATACACCATAGCTTGCGAGCCATGGAACAGGCGATTGTAGCCTACATCACCGCGTTCCCCTGGTTGATGGGGCTGCTCTGGCTGACTATGGTGGCGTGCGAACGGTTCGGCATCCAGCCACCGCTTGAACCCATCCATGAGTTGCTCTTCTTGGAACGCTCACCGGTGGTCCTGGGGTTGACGCTGACACTGGCCTGTGTGGTCGGGCCGTTCGTTGAAGAGATCTTCTTCCGAGGGGTGTTGTTCACCGCGCTTCGCAAACACACGTCTCGCCTCATGGCCATGGTGATCAGTGGCAGCGCCTTCGCTGCGGCTCACACGAATCTAGTGGGGTTCTTGCCGATCCTGTTATTAGGCTGCCTGTTGGCCGACTGCTATGAGCGCACGGGATCGCTCTGGGCGTCCATCGTGGCGCACATCTTCCACAATAGTTTGCTGATCGGAGTGGCACTGACCCTCAAGGCGTTGCTGTCATGAGGACGCTCTCTGCGTTGGGTGAAATCCGGCTCATTGAACGCCTCCGTCGTCGGCTGCTGGCAACACCGTCGGTCCGCATCGGGATTGGGGATGATGCGGCCGTGCTGCGACTCGGTGGAAGAGATGAGTTGCTCTTTGCCAGCGACATGCTCATCGAGGGTGTACATTTCACGCGGCGCACGACGCCGGCTCGATGGATCGGGTGGAAGGCGCTCGCGTGCAACGTCAGCGACATCGCCGCGATGGGAGGCCTGCCGTATTGGGCGGTCGTCTCATTGGGACTTCCGCCATCGACTGCCGTGCAGTGGGTGGATGGGCTCTACCAGGGGCTGGCGCGATGCGCCAAGCGCTACGGTGTGGCCGTGGTCGGTGGCGATACGGTCCGAGCGCCGCGTGTCGTGGTGGATGTGGCGATTGTGGGAACGGTCAGGGCAGGGAAAGCCGTCCTGCGAAGTGGCGCCAGGGTTGGCGACCATCTCTTCGTGACCGGGCGCTTAGGTGGGTCACTGGTCAGCGGGCGCCATGCGCGGGTCACTCCTCGACTCGCTGAAGCCCAGTGGCTTGTGCGACATCTGCCGATCCATGCGATGATTGATCTCTCAGACGGGCTCGCCTCAGATCTCTGGCAAATCGCTCGCGCCAGCCGTGTCACATTACGAGTCGATGCGACGCACATTCCTGTCTCACGTGCCGGCAAGACCGTCCGCCACGCCTTGATAGACGGAGAAGACTTCGAGTTGTTGTTTGCCGTGTCAGCCGCTGCGGCCCGACGCGTACCGCAATCGATCGGTCGAGTTCCGGTCACACCAATCGGTGTCGTGACCAAGCGGGGCGTTGCAGTGGAGCTTGTGAGTCGCCATGGCCAAATCCAACCCCTCATCCCAACAGGCTTCAAACACTTTTGAGTTGACGACGAAAACCGTCGAAGAGACGCAGCGATTCGGCGAGCGGTTGGGTTCGCTCTTAGCCGCGGGTGACGTGGTCGCACTCATCGGCGATCTTGGCAGCGGCAAGACGACCTGCATCCAAGGGATCGCGAAGGGGCTGGGGATCGATCCGGCGTTGGTGAAGAGCCCGACGTTCGTGCTGCTGCGAGACTATCCTGGTGGGCGCGTGGGGATGGTCCATGTGGACGGCTATCGAATCGAAGGGGAAGCACAAGCCGTGTGGCTTGATGTCGAGTGGATCTTCTCGACCAAGAACGTGACGGTCATCGAGTGGGCGGATCGGTTCGCCGGCTGCC
The DNA here is from genome assembly GCA_964624155.1 of uncultured Planctomycetales bacterium. Classification (GTDB taxonomy): domain Bacteria; phylum Omnitrophota; class Gorgyraeia; order Aquiviventales; family Aquiviventaceae; genus CAZUWM01. Next base: position 741 of record CAZUWM010000006.1, on the reverse strand, counting down.
TGCCGGAAGAGCATCTGGAGCTTCGATTGGCGCACAAGACGACGAACCAGCGCGTGATCACCGCCATTCCGCACGGCTCACGCGCCCAGGAGAAGTGTCAGACACTTAAGAAACATGAAGATTCTGGCGATTGAGACATCAACCGAGCAACTCGGTGTTGCCGTCGTCGACGAGCCGCGCGTGCTCGCGTCCTATGAGATCCTGGCCGAGCGCATTCACGCCATCGAGCTGCCCAATGCCGTCAGCCGCGTGCTGGAAACCACCGGCCTGTCGCTCAAGACCATCGAAGCGCTGGCCATTGACATCGGCCCCGGGTCCTTCACCGGTCTTCGCATCGGGATGGCGTTCGTCAAGGCGCTGGCGTTTGCGCACAAGACGCCGGTCGTCGGCGTGCCATCGCTGGATGTCTTGGCCGCCCAAGTCCCGTATGCGGCGCATCCGATCTGCCCGATCCTTGACGCCAAACAGCGCAAAATCTACGCGGCGGTCTATCGTGCCGAAGCAGGGAAGCTGACCAAGCGATCGGACTATCACTTACTGGCTGTTGACGAATTGATTCCCATGTTGGGCGCTGGCCCGACCATCTTCCTGGGTGACGGTGTGGCGCTCTATCGTGATCGTCTCACCCAGCAGCTTGGCGATCGGGCCATCTTCCTTGGACCAGAGACCTGGTGGCCGCACGCGACCACCTTGGGCCGGCTTGGCCTGGAGCGCTTGCAGGCCGGCCAGCGCGACGATCCC
>CAZUWM010000005.1:38238-44571 GCA_964624155.1 uncultured Planctomycetales bacterium | reverse complement strand
GCCTTCGTCCCTCGCAACAGCGGTTTACGACCCGAAGGCCTTCATCCCGCACGCGGCGTCGCATGGTCAGACTTTCGTCCATTGCCAAAGATTCTCGACTGCAGCCTCCCGTAGGAGTCTGGGCAGTGTCTCAGTCCCAGTGTGGCTGACCACCCTCTCAGGCCAGCTACCCGTCCACGCCTTGGTAGGCCGTGACCCTACCAACTAGCTGATGGGACGCGGGGCCCTCCTGAAGTAATAGCAACCTTGCGGTCGAGGCCACCTTTTCCCACAACCCCATGTGAGGTCGTAGGCTCATCAGGTATTACCACCGCTTTCGCAGTGCTATCCCTGTCTTCAGGGCAAGTTCCCCACGCGTTACGCACCCGTTAGCCGCTATCCGCCACATTGCTATGGCGGATCGCTCGACTTGCATGCCTGATCCACGCCGCCAGCGTTCGCTCTGAGCCAGGATCAAACTCTCCGTCAACAATTTCTTGTTGAAGGTTCGTTCGAACTGAAACTCCGGAAACGACTGGGTCAGCAATCCTCCTGAATTGTCAAAGAGCGAAATGGCGACAAAAAGAGCGCCTTCTTCCGAGGGCGCTCTTCAACGCCAACCAAAAGAAGTTTTTTCCGTCACTAATTTTTCAACTGCACAAACACGCCTGTCGTTGTCATCAGGCACCCTCAATCTTAGTCGGAACGCCGCCCGGTTGTCAAGAGGAAACTACGAGCTTGCGGAAGTGACGGGAGCCGACTTGCAGGGTGGCGCCGGAAGCTTGCGCAAGCGCGATCACAGGACTCGCCACCGGGGTCCCATTGAGCTTCACCCCGCCCTGGCGAATGAGGCGACGGGCCTGGTTGTTGCTGTTGGCGAGCTTGGCGTTCACCAGCACACCCACGAGGTCGACGTGCCCATTCGAATCGGCCGCAATCCTCACGCACGGGATGTCCGTCGGGGGTTTTCGGTGGGAAAACACCTTGACGAACTCTTCCCTGGCCTGCTGCGAGGCCTCGGCGCCGTGATACATCGTCACGATCTCCGCGGCCAGATCCGCCTTGGCGTCGCGCGGGTTGACCTGCTTGGCCTTCAGCTGTTTCTCCAGCGCCGCGAGGTCCGCACTGTCCCGATCCGTCAACAGCGTGAAGTATTTGACGATGAGCGAATCCGGGATCGACATGACCTTGCCGAACATCTCGCCGGGGGGTTCGCTGATACCGATGTGGTTGCCCAGCGACTTCGACATCTTGTTGACCCCGTCGGTGCCTTCCAGGAGCGGCATCGTGATCACCACTTGAGGTTCCTGGCCATAGCGGCGTTGCAGGTCGCGGCCGACCAATAAATTGAATTTTTGATCCGTGCCGCCAAGTTCTACATCCGCCTTCAGCATGACGGAGTCGTAGCCTTGCATCAGCGGATAGAACAGCTCGAGCATGCTGACTTCTTGGTCAGCCTTCAGGCGCTTCTGGAAATCGTCTCGCTCGATTAACCGGGCGACCGTGTATCGGGAGGCGAGAGCGATGAGCTCGCTGAGAGAAAACTTCGCACGTGCCTGACCCGGTACCCCGCCGAACCACTCGCTGTTGCCCCGCATGTCGAATGTATTCCGGTCATCGACATTCAAAATCTTTTTCACTTGCTCCCGATAGGTGAGCGCATTGCGACACACCTCATCCCACGTCATCATCTTCCTGATTTGCGACTGGTTTGAGGGGTCTCCGACGAGCGCGGTGGCGTCGCCGATGAGAAAGATGACCTTGTGGCCGAGGTCTTGGAAGTGGCGCAGCTTGCGCAGGAGGACCGTGTGGCCGAGATGCAAGTCAGGGGCGGTCGGATCGAAGCCGGCTTTGATGATCAGTTGGCGGCCGGAGGCGAGCTTAGTTTTGAGCGCCGACTCGGAGATGAGCTCAGCGCACCCCCGGCGGATGCGAGCGAGCTGTTCAGTCAGGGTCATGGTACCCTGGGCGGACGATTTCACGCCACAGGCGGGGATTCTGACGTCGAAGCGGGTGGAGGAAGATTCTTGTTGCTGAGGCCGATGCGGCGCTCGAGTTCATCGAGCTTGATGACGTGCGCGCGGATCGTATCGCCGACATGGTAGCGATCATCGATCTTTTCATTCGGACCCAGTTCCAGTTCGGAAAGATGGCAGAGGCCTTCGACGTCCTGGGCGATTTCCACGAACAACCCGAAGCCGGCCACCTTCGTCACCGTGCCTTCGACCACCGAGCCCAAGGCGAAGCGCTGAACCAGCTCGGCCCAGGGGTCCGGCATGAGCTGCTTCATGCCGAGCGTGATGCGACGGGCTTCCGTGTCGAGGGACAGGATGACCGCGTCCACCATCTTGCCCTTCTTCAAGACCTCGGAGGGATGGTTGATCTTGCGGGTCCATGAGATGTCGGCGTTGTGCAGCAAGCCTTCGATGCCGTCCTCGAGCTCAACGAACGCGCCGAAATCCGTCAATTGCCGCACACGACCCATGACCTTGCCGCCGACTTGATATTTCTCCACCGCACCTTGCCAGGGATCCCCGCTGACTTGTCGGACGCCTAAGGAGAGTCGCTGATTCTTGGCATCGACCGCCAACACGACGGCTTCGATGTCTTGGCCCACCTGCAACACCTCGGAGGGATGACCGAGCCGCTTGGACCATGACAGTTCGGAGATGTGGACGAGTCCTTCGATGCCGGGTTCGACTTCGACGAAGGCCCCGTAGGGGACCAGGTTGACCACCTTGCCCTTCAGGCGAGTCGTGACCGGGTATTTGGTCTCGGCGTGCTCCCACGGACTGGGCAAGAGTTGTTTGAGCCCGAGGGAAATCTTCTGGTTGTCTCGGTCAACAGCCAACACCACGACATCGAGCTGCTGGCCCACTTGCAGCACTTCGGACGGATGGGCGATGCGACCCCAGGAGATATCGCCGACATGGAGGAGCCCGTCTGCCCCACCCAGATCGATGAACGCCCCGAAATCCGTCAGGTTCTTGACCGCACCGGTACGCCGTTCGCCGACACTAAGAGATTCCAAGAGACTCTTGCGCTGTCGGTCTTTCTCTTGCACCAGGTAATCGCGGTGGGAGACGACGATGTTCTTCCGGGCTCGGCTGATCTTGAGAATGACAAACTTCAGTTGTTGACTGATCAGGGCATCGAGGTTGGCGTAGCCTTTGATCGAGGAGAGTGAGGCCGGCATGAAGGCTTCGATCCCGATATCGACCATCAACCCGCCCTTGACCTTGCGCACCGCCCGGCCGTCGATGACATCGCCTTCCTTGTAGTGATTGACGATGCGATCCCAACCCTTCTGTCGATCCGCCTTCGCCTTGGAGAGCAGGACCATCCCCTGTTCATCTTCGATCGATTCGATGAGCACCTCGACCTCATCGCCGACCTTGAGGCTCTCGGCGTTGGGGAATTCGAAGCGGGAGATGGATCCTTCGGACTTGTAGCCGATGTCGACGCTGATCTCCTGCGGCGTGATCTCGATGATTTTGCCCTTGACGATCTGGCCTTCGGAGATATCCCGAAGGCTCTGGGCATAGAGATCCGCCAAGGAAGACAGCCCTTCAGCTTCTGGTGTCATGACTGCGGTGTTGGACTCCATGGGATTGAACGGAAATGAATAGATAGGATACTGAATTTTTCCCCGTCGTGCAACCCGAATTTTTCACCACATGCTGCAGGAGCCGCTTCACCACGTCGTCCACTCCCAAGTCAGAGGTATCCACGACGACGGCGTCGGAAGGTTTGACCAGGGGACCGATGCGGCGCGTGCGGTCGAGGCGATCGCGCTCCCGCAGCTTGTGGGCGATCTGTGTGGTGGAGGGCGCGTGGCCTTGGACGCCGCGCAGCTCCTCCTGGCGGCGCTTCGCTCGGACCGAGGTGTTCGCCGTCAGGAAAAACTTGTAGGGCGCCTGGGGAAACACGACGGAACCCGTGTCTCTCCCCTCGGCCACCACCCCGTGCGACCGAGCCAGGCGCCGCTGCAACGACACCAGCGCCTTGCGGACCGCCGGATATTGGGCTAGGACGGCGGCAGCCTCAGTCACCCGCTCGGTGCGGATCTGGCGCGTCACATCCTCTGCACCGAGTCGAACCCGCATACCCCCTGAAGCGAGCGGCTCCAGAGTGATCCGCAGCGTCCGTCCCAAGCGGGCGAGGCGAGCGCGATCATTCAGATCGATCTGCTGCCTGAGCGCCGCGTAGGCGAGTGTGCGGTACGTCGCGCCGGTGTCGAGGTACCTGAGGTTCAACCGTTGAGCCAAGAGCTTCGCGGCGGTGCTCTTGCCGACTCCGGCGGGACCGTCAATCGTGATGACGAGTGATTGGGTGATTGGGTGATTGGGTGATTGAGAAGGACGAGACTTAGGCATCAGGGAGGAGGTCGCGTTGACGTTTGGCGTTCGCGAGCCAGCGGCGCAATGCCTGACGATTGGTTCCGACGATCAGCCGACGGATGGAGCGCCACTGGCGTTCAAACTGGTTCATGGCTTCGATGAGGGCCTTCCGGTTGCTGAGGAAGATGTCGTCCCACAGATCGGAATCGCTTTTTGCCACCCGTGTCGCTTCCAGGAAACTTCGTGGAGCGACCCGCAAGCCGTCATGGTCCGTCGTGTGCATCAGACAAAACGCCAAGAGGTGCGGCAGGTGGCTGACCTGCGCCAAGAGGCGGTCGTGCGCGGCCGGATCCATCACCGTCACCCGGCCGGCGACGGACTTCCAGAAGGCGGTCACGCGCCCCACGCCACGTGACGACGTCCTCGGCGTGCGCGTGACGATGCATAGCGAGCCGTTGAACAGCGTCGGCTCGGCGGCGGCGATGCCGTGCCGCTCCGAGCCGGCCAGCGGGTGCGCACCCACGAACGCGATGCCCCGTGGAAGGTTGCGCTCCAACGCCTGTACGATGGCGCGTTTCGTGCTGCCGACGTCGGTGAGGAGGCTGCCGCCGCGCATCGACTGAGCGGCGCGGCGCCCCAACGCGACGATCTGATCAACCGGCGCAGCGAGGACCACGAGGTCGGCTTCGCCGACCGCCTCCTCAAGAGAACGCGAACCGCGGTCGATGGCGCCGCGACGGAGGGCCTGCGTCAAGGTCGCGGCGCGGCGGCTCCAGCCGACGACCTCGCGCGCCAGGCGCTTGCGCCGGATCGCCATCCCCAGCGACCCGCCGATGAGGCCCAGGCCGACAATCGTGATGCGATTAACGCGCACCATCTTGCTTCGCAGTCCATAGTCGATAGTCCATAGTCCACCGAGAAAAGTACAAATTCAAAAATTTCATTTCCGCTGATTCCGGTTTTGGCTATGGACTGTGGACTATGGTCTATGGACGACTCAAAGAGTGCGGCCGACGGCGGAAGCGACTCTCTTCAGCTCTTTGACCAGCGCCAGGAATTTCTCCGGTAACAGCGACTGCGGACCGTCGGACATGGCAGTTTCTGGGCTGGGGTGAATTTCGATCATCAGCCCATCCGCCCCGGCCGCCACGGCGGCCTTGGCCATGGAACCAACGAGATCCCAGTGACCGGTCGAGTGGCTCGGATCGACGATGATGGGCAAGTGCGACAACTTCTTGACGACCGGCACGGCCGCCAGATCCAGCGTGAATCGCGTCTGATCCTCAAACGCACGAATTCCCCGTTCACAGAGAATGACGTTGAAGTTCCCTTGGCTGAGGATGTACTCCGCCGCCAGCAAGAATTCGGTGATGGTGGCAGAGAGTCCCCGCTTCAAGAGGACCGGCTTGTGGGTCTGACCCACTTCTGTGAGGAGGTTGAAATTCTGCATATTGCGCGCACCGATCTGTACGATGTCGGCGTATCGGCTGACAATGCCGACGTCCCGCACATCCATCACTTCGGTGACGACTTTCAACCCCGTGGCATCGGCGGCTTCGCGAAGGTACTTGAGGCCCTCCTCACCTAACCCTTGGAACGAGTAGGGCGAGCTGCGTGGTTTGAACGCCCCGCCGCGCAGCACGTGGGCGCCGGCTCGCTTGGCCACTTTGGCCGTGGTCATCAGCATCTGGCGATTCTCCACCGAGCAGGGACCGGCCATGATGACGAGACGTGTGCTGCCGATCTTCAATCCATCGACGTCGATGATGGTGTCCTGGGGCCTAAACTCACGGGAGACGAGTTTGTACGGCTTGAGGACGGGCATGACCTTCTCGACACCCGCGAAAATCTCCAGCGGTTGAACGCGCACCGCATCCTCGGAGCCGATCACGCCAATGATCGTGCGTTCGGTCCCCCTGGAGACCATCGGTTTCAACCCCAACGCTTTGATCTTCTCGATCACATGGTCAACCTGCTGCTTCGTGGCTTTGGGCTTCATGACGATAATCATCTA
>CAZUWM010000005.1:0-38138 GCA_964624155.1 uncultured Planctomycetales bacterium | reverse complement strand
ATGAAGCGGCGATTCTCAGGCATCGTCCCGATCGTCACCCGCAGACAGCCGTTCAACTTCCAGGCGCTCATCTCACGGACAATGACGCCACGACGCAAGAGACGCTCCGCCACGTGCTTGGCCCGAGGTCCGAGCTCGATGAGCAGAAAATTCGTCACGCTGGGAATGATGCGAAGACCGCATCGATCGAGCTCCTTCTCCACATACGCGCGCCCTTCACGCACGAGCTGACGCGTTCGTGTGAGAAACGCCCGATCGTCCAACGCCGCCGCGGCTGCCCGTTGGGCCAACGTGTTGACATTGAACGGTTCTCGGACCGCATTCATCGCGTCAATGATCGACGGACTCGAGATCCCGTACCCGACCCGCAGTCCCGCCAGCCCATAGGCTTTTGAGAAACTTCGGGTGATGATCAACGGAACACGGTTGAGCCACCGAATCGTCTGCGGGTAATCGGCCGCCTGGACAAACTCGTAGTAGGCTTCATCCAGAAAGACGATCGTCTGAGTCGGCAATCCCTTGAGAAACGCTTCCAGTTCCCGCCTGGTGACGTACGTCCCGGTTGGATTGTCCGGGTTGGCAATAAAAACCAGCTTCGTGTTGGGTCTGATCGCCGCCTTCATCGCGACGAGATCATAGCGGTAGTCTCGGAGAGGCACGGCCGTGATCGAGGCCCCGCACGCTTTCGCTTGCAGCTCGTAGATCAAAAACGTCGGTCGGGCCACCACGACGTGATCGCCGGGATCCACAAACGCCCGAAGCGCCAAGACGATGAGCTCGTCAGAGCCATTGCTCACCACGATCTGTTCAGGTGCCACCGTGAGGTGCGTGGCCAGTTTTAGCCGCACGTCTCGGCAGGTCGCATCCGGATAGCGATGAAGCGTGGCGGTCGCCTTACGCAGGGCCGCCAGCGCCTTGGGGGAGGGGCCCAAGGCGTTCTCGTTGGAGGCCAGCTTGATGACCGTGGTTCGACTCCGCTCACCACTCGAGGAGAGCTTGAGCTTGCGCTGCACCTCTTCGATTGGCGTACCCGGTTTGTAGGTCGGTAGATCGCGCACGACCGCGCGTGCTCGCGAATCGATAGCAACACTCATGGGTTCACCGGATAGGACCCTAAGATTCGTAACAGTGACGTCGATGACTCGAGCGCCTTAAGAGCCCGCTTGACTCTCGGTTCAGATTTGTGGCCCTCGAGGTCGATAAAGAAATAATACTCCCAGGCTTTCTTCTTCGACGGCCGTGACTCGATTTTCGTCAAGTTGATGCCGTTGCGCTTGAACGGCACCAACGCATCGTGCAGCGCGCCGGGCCGATCCTTGAGCGCGAACACGATCGAGGTCTTGTTCTTCCGGCCTCGGCGAGGTTCGCCCAATCTCAACATGAGAAAGCGCGTCTTATTCTCCTGATCTTGAGGAATCGGGATGGCTTTCAGCCGATGCTCTCTCGCAAGCTCAAGCCGCCCAATCGCGGCTCTCGATTTCCGATGCGTGTCATGCAACACATCGTAGACGGCGTCGGCGGTCGAATTGGTTTCGCGGCGGCTGACCCGCGGCAAGTGGTGTTCCAACCACCGGCGACACTGAGCTAACGCCTGCGGATGTGAGGAGACGATCTTGATATCCGAAAGAGCCGCGCGACGATGCAAGAGCAGTGCGTGATGAATCGGTTGTTCAATCTCCCCGTGGATGGTAACAGGAGAATGCGTGAAGCTGATGAACCGGTCCAGCGTGTGCGTAACGGCGCCCTCCAGGGAATTCTCGACGGGCACGACGCCGTAGTCGGCTTCTTCCCGTTCGACCAAGCGAAACACGTCTTCCACGGTTGGGGCGTGGACGTACGTCGCCCGAGGGCCGAAGCGCTTGCGCGCGGCGACATGCGTGTTGGTGTGCTCAGGTCCGAGATACGCGATCGTAAGCATGGGCGTGAAAGGGTTACGCCGAGCGTTCGAGACGGCGCATCTGTGTAAGGATCGTGCGATAAATCGCGCGCACGGCCTGAGGCGTCAGGGGACCTGAGTGGGCCTTGATCATTCGCTGCAGGATCGATTGTTCCCGAACGGGATCCAAGAGTCTCCACCCTTCGCGCTTCTTGATGCGTCCAACGTGAAGCGCCAGTGTGGCTCGCTGCGTCAAGAGGCGAAGGAGACGGGCATCCACCCCGTCGATCCGCTGGCGCAGCCGACGCAGGACTGGCTCACTCGCCGGTGAATCGCGCTTCATGGACCGCAGGCTCTTCCAATGGCCGGGGGGGCGGAACAATCAGGGGGGTATCCGTCGAGACAGGAGCCTCCGCGCTGTCCATACCGGGCAGCGTGCCGACGGTTCCTTTCGGCATCGGGGGGAGGGCCTCCAGCCCTTTCAACCCAAAATGACGCAGGAATTCCTCCGTGGTCCCGTACAAGAGCGGACGGCCCGGGCTGTCCTTGCGGCCAACAACTCTGATGAATTGGCGTTCTATCAAGGTCTCCAACGTCGCCGTGGCATCCACCCCTCGGATGACTTCGATATCCGCTTTCGTGATCGGTTGACGGTAGGCGATGATCGCCAGCGCCTCAAGCGCCGGTTTGCTGAGGCTGCTCTCACGAGGCATCTGCAAGAACCGCTTGACCCACGGGGCGATGTCAGGCATCGTCACCAATTGGTAGCCGCCCGCGACGTCCTGGATGCGAAATGCACGGTCTGTTTGCTGATACTCGCCGTTGAGGTGGTCGATCAACCGACGCAGCCGCTGATGATCAGACTCCTGGATGACTTCTTGCAACCGCTTCAGCGCAATCGGCTGGCTGCTGACAAAAATCAGTCCTTCAAGAATGCGTTTGGCTTGCGCCTCGTCCATCTCCCTGTCCTTCTGGTGCCTCGCGTCGCACAATGAGAATCTCTCCGAAATGCCGTTCCTGAACCGCCCTACACACCCGTCGTCGCACGAGTTCCAGGATGGCGAGGAACATCACCACGAGTTCCAACCGCGACTTCTCCGGTGAGAACACTTCCTCAAAACTGAGTTGCCGTTTGACGGTCAGCAGGACCGTCAACTCCTCGATCTTCATCTCCACGGTCCACGGCTCGCTCTGCATCTCATAGACCGTCACCCTCGCCTTCTCAATGACCCTGGCGAAGGCGGCCATGAGATCCACAATCCCGACTTCGACCGCTGCTCGAGGCCGTTCTTCTCCGGTGTCGCCGAATTCCGGCGGCACGGCCTGCGGGCGAGTAAAGTGTTGGTGCTGCAGTGTGTGCAGCTCGGCCAGGACTTGGGCGACCGTCTTGAACTGTTCATACTCCTTGAGCCGCCGCTCCAATTCTTCCAGGCTGATGGGCACCTCCTCTTCCTCCACCTGCGGAGGCTGAGGCAGTAACAAACGCGCCTTGATCGCGACAAGCTGTCCGAGCAATGGCAGCGGCTCCGCGAGTTCGTTGATCGTGGCCCCGCTGGTTTTGATCTCTTCTTTGTAGTGGGCCGTCAACGCTTGGAGTTTGACGAGGAAGACGTCCAAGAGGTTGAACTTCGCCAGCTCCACAAGGAGCGACAGCGACCCTTCAAACAGATCCGTCGACACAGAATAGGTCATTTCATCCTCACGAGCCACGGGTCCTTCCTCGCCGCCCGTGGCTCAATACCTACAGCCCGATCACGCGTTTGACTTCGGTCATCGTCTGGGAGGCGACGGCGCGGGCGCGCTCGGCACCGTCTCGCAAGATGCGTTCCACCTTCCGATTCGTTGCGCTCGAATCCTTGCGGATCGCCCGAAAGGGTTCGGTCACCTTGATGAGCGCCTCGGCCAATTCCTGCTTGTTCTGCACGCAACCGCGCGCGGCGGTGCGGCACTCCTCCCACACCGCCTCGGCACGGGACGGCTCGAACACGTTCCAGTAGCCGCACACGTTGCAGGTCTCCGGATGGCCGGGGTCGGTCATTTTGATGCGCAGCGGATCGGTGAACATCGACTGTACCGTCTTGCGGATCGTCTCCGGGCTGTCGGAGAGCGCGATCGTGTTGCCGTAGCTCTTGGACATCTTGCGCCCGTCCACCCCGAGCAACTTGGGGGATTCAGTCAAGAGCGATTTCGGTTCTGGAAAGAGGGTGCAGCGGTAGAGATGGTGAAATCGACGGACGATCTCTCTCGCCAGTTCTAAGTGCGGCAACTGATCCTCGCCCACCGGCACGACATGCGCCTTGTAGAGCACGATATCCGCAGCTTGCAAGACGGGATAGCCGAGAAATCCATGCGTGGCGAGATTGCGTCCTTCCAGTTCCCGCAATTGTTCCTTGTAGGTCGGCATGCGCTCCAACCATCCGAGCGGTGTCAGGATGGAGAGGACCGCATAGAGTTCGGTATGTTCCGGCACATCAGACTGTCGAAAGATCACGCTCTGTGTGGGGTCGATGCCGCACGCCAACCAGTCAAGGACGTTGTCTTCAATCGATTCGCGCAGTCTCTCGGGGTGTTCATATTCGCTCATGAGAGCGTGCCAGTCGGCGACCATGAAGAAGCACTCGTACTCCTCTTGCAGCTTCTTCCAGTTGGTCAAGGCACCGACGAGATGGCCGAGGTGGAGTTTGCCGGTCGGCCGCATCCCGCTCAAACACCGCTGCGTCATGACGACAGTTTGCGGGCGACTTTCTTCACGTCCCAGGCTTCGAGGAGATCGCCGGGTTGGGCGTCGACGTTGCCTTGCAACGCGATCCCGCACTCCAATCCCTCGGAGACTTCGCGGACGTCATCCTTGACGCGTTTGAGGCCGGCGATCGGCGCTTCCGCCACACGATCTTTCCCACGGATGATGCGGATGGTCGCGTCACGTCGAATGAGGCCTTTGGTCACCACGCATCCCGCCACGATCCCCACCTTGGAAATCTGAAACAACCGCTTGATCTCCGCCCGTCCGAGAAAGGTTTCTTCGATTTTCGGCTCCAAGAGACCTTCGATTGCGGACTGGATGGAGGTGACGAGCTCATAAATAATCTGGAACGTGCGGACATCCACGCCCTCCGCGATCGCTTGAACCTGAACGTGCGGGTCCATCCCCACGTGGAATCCGATCACCACCGCATCGGAGGCGGCGGCGAGCATGACATCGGATTCGGAAATATCCCCGACGCCGGTGTGAAGGAAACTCAGCTTGACCCCGTGGGTATCGAGTTTGGAGAGGCTTTGGATGATGGCCTCAAGCGATCCCTGCACATCCGCTTTGAGGATGAGCCTCAGCTCTTTGAGCTTGCCTTCGGTGATCCGTTGGTGCAACTCATCGAGCGTGATGCGCTTGGGGGCCACCTGCGTGCGGTCCGCCAGACGATCCTGTCGATGTTCCACGAGCTCTCGGGCGAGCTTCTCATCCTGGATGACGATAAAGCGATCACCCGCCTTGGGAACGCCTGAGAGACCTAACACCTCAACCGCACTGGATGGAGTGGCTTCTTTGACCCGATGCCCCCGATCGTTCACGAGTGCCCGGACCCGTCCGGATAACGCCCCCACAAGCACGAAATCCCCAACGCGCAACGTCCCCTGCTGAACGAGCAAGGTGGAGATCGGTCCACGGTCTTTCGTGAGCCGCGCTTCAATGACGCTGCCTGTGGCCGGCTTCGTCGCATCAGCTTTAAGCTCCAGCATCTCGGCTTCCAAGAGTAGCATCTCCAACAATCGATCAATGCCCTCTCCGGTCTTGGCGGACACCAAAACCATGATGGTCTTGCCGCCCCATTCCTCAGAAAGGAGGTCGTATTGCGTCAACTGCTGCATGACTTTTTGGGGATTGGCCTCAGGCCGATCGATCTTGTTGATGGCCACCACAATGGGGACTCCGGCCGCTTTGGCATGGTCGATGGCTTCGACGGTCTGCGGCATGACGCCGTCATCCGCCGCGACCACCAACACGACGACGTCCGTGACATTCGCGCCGCGAGCCCGCAAGGCGGTAAACGCCTCATGACCAGGAGTATCGAGGAACGTCACGCGCCCTTTTTCCAAGATCACTTCGTAGGCTCCGATGTGCTGCGTGATGCCGCCGGCTTCCTTCTCCGCGACTTTCGTTTTTCGAATCGCATCCAAGAGACTCGTTTTGCCGTGGTCGACGTGACCCATAAAGGTCACCACGGGTGCTCGCAGCACAAGTTTCGTGGGATCCGGTTCCAGATCTCGAAGGAGACGCTCCTCCAGGGTCGGTTGGGGTGCCAACTCAAAACCGAAATCCTTCGCGATCTTTGTGGCGGTCTGTTGGTCCAACGATTGGGTCAGCGACGCGAAGATGCGCTTGCCCATGAGATGCTTGATGAGCTCATTCGCCTTGACATCCAACCGAACCGCCAGATCCTTCACGGTGATCGGAAACGTGAGTTGGATGTGTTGCGGAGCGCTAACGGTTGGCGCGGGTTCCGGTACCGTAACCGGAGCAGCGGCCACCGCCACAGCCGTCGTCGGCTTCTCCTTCGGAGGGGCTGGCGGGGCTGCGACATGAACGGGTTTGACCGTTGGTTTCGTCGGAGATGGAGGTTTCGCAGGAACCAGCGCCGGGGCCTTCGGAGGTGGGGAGACGGCGGCAGGTCTGGCTCTGGGTGCCACGGCCTTGGGGGGTTCGGGAGCCGGTGGCGCTGGACGTTCGACCTTGCGAGTCGTGGGACGCGCAGCGGCAGGTTTCAACGCTGGAGCCGAAGGCTTGGCTCGAGCTCCAGTCGTCCCCTTCGACTTCTCGGCGACGGGTTTCTTGATCAGCGACGGTTTCAACGCCGCCACCGCCTGACGGATGCGCACCACCATCTCGTCATCCACCACACTCATCGGCCCTTTCACCGGCACTTTGAGCTTGAGGAGGCGCTGGACCAGATCTTTGGAGGGAATCCCAAGTTCCTTGGAAAGCTCGTGCACGCGGACGGTCATGGGGTCAGTCGAGTCGGTCTATTCGGTCTGTTCGGCCGAGTCGGTCGAGTCCGTGCGATCGGTTGGTTTGGCCGGTTCCGTCGAGTCAGCCGATGCCGTCGGCTCAGTCTGTTCGGTCGATTCAGTCACTTCAGTCGGTGTGGTCGGTTCAGTCTTTTCGGTCGAGTCGGTCGGTTCAGTCGATTCCGTCTGTTCGGCTGGCTCGGCTGCCGGCGCGGCTTGGGTGGCTTGTTGCAACGCTTCCTTGGCCGCCTCGACGAGGGCCGCGGCAGTCTTCTCGCCCACTCCTTTGATGGCGGTGAGCTGCTCGACGGTCGCTGCGGCCAATTGCTGCACGGTCGTCAGCCCGCCCTCTTTGAGTCGTGCCTCCAACGAGGGGCCTACGCCATTCACGTCACGCAATGGCATGGCAGCCGCTGCGAGTTGCGACTTGCTGCGAATCTCCAACTGCCAGCCGGTGAGCTTAGAAGCCAGGCGCACATTCTGCCCTTTCTTGCCGATAGCCAGCGAAAGCTGATCGTCCTCAACGATCACCACCGCTTGCTGAGCGGAGGCGTCTAATTGGATATCCGCGATGTTGGCGGGAGCCAGCGCCGCCGCGAGGTAGCCGCGGAGATCCTCGTGCCAACGGATGATGTCGATTTTCTCTCCGTGCAACTCGCGGACGATGTCCTTGACCCTCGTGCCGCGCATCCCGACGCAAGCCCCGACGCAGTCGACTTTCTCATCGTTCGAGGCGACGGCGAGCTTCGTTCGATCCCCGGCCTCTCGGGAAATCGCCTTGATCTCGACGATCCCCTCGTTGATTTCCGGGACCTCGAGCAGAAACAATCCTCGGATGAACTGCTCATGGGCTCTGGAGAGAATGATTTCGGTCCCTTTCACGCCCTTCCGAACGTCCAAGATGTACGCTTGAACGCGCTCCCCCTGCTGATACTCCTCATGCGGGATGCGCTCGGATTTCGGCAGGAGGGCTTCGGTGCGCCCCAGATCGACGATGATGTCTCCCCGTTCAAATCGATGCACCGTGCCCGAGACGATGTCCCCCACCTTGCCCTGAAACTCGGTGAAGATGACCTCCCGCTCGGCTTCACGGATCTTCTGCATGATGACTTGTTTGGCCGTCTGAGCCCCGATGCGGCTGAAGTCAGTCGACGAGAGTTTCTGGCCGTCGGAGAGAACGGTCATCTGACCGGTGGCGCGGTCAATCGTGACGGTCACCTCTCTTGTATCAGCTCCGCCTTTCTTAAAAGCCGAGGCGAGGGCCATCTCGATCGCTTGGACGAGCACCTCGCGATCGATGCCCTTCTCGCGCACGATGGCGTCAATGAGCGACAACAGTTCCCCGTTCATTGCACGCTGCTCAGGGTAGTCACCATTCAATGGCTTTGGTGGCTGACCGAATCTGGGTTAGCGGAATCGTCACGTTGCCCGCGTCGGTCATCAACACGATCGCCTCGACTTGGACCGCTAATAAGGTTCCCGTCAGACGCTGAGCGCCTCGGACTGCGGCGGTTAACTCGACGTCGATCGGCTCCCCCAAGGCTCGTTCGAGATCTCGCCTCGTCGCCAGCGGACGATCCAACCCCGGGGAGGAGACTTCCAAGGTGTAGGGCTCCGCGAGGCACTCCGCCGCATCCAGCGCTTCCCCAATGCGCTGGTTGAGTCGAGCGCAATCTTGGATCGTCACCCCGCCGACCTTATCGACGAGAAACCGGATGACGACCTGGCGGCCCTGGCGGTACCACAACAGCTCCACCAGCTCCGCGTGAGCCTCCGAGAGGATCGGTTCGGTCAGTTGCTTAATAAGGCCCAACTGCGTCTCGTCCATGGGGGCAGCGTAGAACAAAAAAAGTGGGTTCTGCCCACTTTTTTCCGGCCTTCCTGGGTTCTTTGTAGTCTACAGACGAGGGGTGAGCTTGTCAAGAACAGCCTTGACGGTCGCAAGGCACTGCGACCGCTCAACGTGGTGGCGGGTCTTGGAGGCACGTTCAACCACTTCCAGGCGCTTGGATTGCACCCAGGTGTTGCCGATAATGACCTGGACGGGAATGCCGATGAGGTCGGCATCCTTCAGCTTGCTGCCGGGTGATTGGACTCGATCATCGACGAGCATCTCATAGCCGGCCTGAGAGAACTCTTCCTCAAGTTCCTGGGCCAGTTGGAGGAACGCCGCGTTGTCGGCTTCGAGGATACTGACCACGACGTGGAACGGACTGATCGTTGGGGACCAGATGATGCCGTCCGTATCATGTCGCTGCTCAATGGCCGCCGCCATGATGCGGTTCACGCCAATCCCGTAACAGCCCATGATCATCGGTTTGGCGGCTCCTGCGGCATCTTGCACCGCTGCGCCAAGCGGTTGACTATATTTGGTCCCAAGCTGAAACACATGCCCGATCTCGATGGCCCGGACCAGCTCCACGCGCTTGCCGCAGCTCGGACACATGTCCTCGGCGGTCGCATAGCGTACATCCGCGACATGTGTCGGGGTGAAATCCCGGCCGGGATTGACGTTCATCAGATGTGTGTCGTACGCATTCGCGCCGGTCACCGCATTCACTATGGACATGACGGCATGATCAACCAATAGCCGAACCCCGTTGAGCTTGACCGGACCGGTAAATCCCACCGGCGCTCCGCTGAGCCGCTCAATGGTCTGGGGGCTTGCGAGTTTGAGTGTCGAGCTCTTGACGAGGTGAGCCAGCTTCGCTTCGTTGACCTCGTGATCCCCACGGATCAGCACCGCGACGTGGTCCTTGTCGCCGACGTCATAGAGCAAGGTTTTGATGAGTTTCGTCCCTGGCACCTTCAGAAACTGGCTGACCTGCTCCACCGTATGCTTCCCCGGCGTCTTCACCTCTTCAATGGGCTTCGGCGCTTCTGCCTTCTGCTGGCTGCTTTCTGCCTTCTGGCATTTCGCGGCTTCGATGTTCGCCGCATACGCGCACGCTGTACACCGCACCGCGATATCCTCTCCGCTCTCGGCCGGAGCCATGAACTCATGAGAGACCTCTCCACCCATCACGCCGGACTCAGCCTCACAGGCTAAGACTGAGAGACCGCAGCGCGCGAAGATCCGCTGGTACGCGGCGTACATCGCCTGGTAGTTGCGGTCCAGCCCCGCATGGTCGACGTCGAAGCTGTAGGCGTCTTTCATCAGGAACTCTTTGGAGCGGATGACCCCGAAGCGCGGGCGCGGCTCGTCGCGGAACTTCGTCTGGATTTGGTAGAGGATCAGCGGCAGCTGCCGGTGGGATTTGATCTCAGTGACGAGATCCGTGATGACTTCTTCGTGGGTCGGTCCCAGCGCCATCTCCTTGCCGGTCCGATCCTTGAATCGGATCAACACGTCTCCAAGCAGCGCGTCACGCCCGGTTTTCTTCCACAGCTCGATGGGTTGCAAGGCCGGCAATAAACACTCCTGCGCCCCTGCCCGCGTCATCTCTTCGCGAATGATCGCGGTCACCTTCTGCAACACGCGCACCCCCAGGGGAAGATAGGAATACGCCCCGGAGCCCAGACGGCGGATAACCCCAGTCCGCAGCATGAGCTTGTGGCTTTCCGCCTCCGCGTCCTTGGGCGTCTCTCGGAGTGTCGGGATGAACGCCTGCGACCACTTCATTGCTGTAGGCTCAAGGCTCTAGGCTGTAGGCTGTAGGCAAAAGCTGTTCCCTCGAGCCTTCAGCCTTGAGCCTTGAGCGATCTTCATGCAGGAGACGTTGGACTTCATCCAGGAGGGCGGAGACCATGTCGGCCTCACTGACACGCCGGATTTGCTTGCCTTTGCGGTAGATGACCCCGACCCCTCCCCCGCCGGCGAGACCCACATCCGCATGTTCTGATTCGCCGGGGCCGTTGACGACACAGCCCATGACGGCCACGGTCAGCTCCAACGCTCGTGGGTCGGACTGGGCAAGCTGCGTCAAGCGTTCTTCCACTTGCTTCGCGATGTTGACGACGTCGATCTCGCAGCGGCCGCAGGAGGGACACGCGATAACGTTGGTGGAAAATCGCCGCAGCTCCAAGGAGGAGAGGATGCGCTGCGCCACCTTGACCTCATCGATCGGATCGCCCGTGATGGAAACTCGAATCGTATCGCCGATGCCTTCGGCCAACAGGGCCCCGATGCCGATCGAGGATTTCACCGTCGAGGCGTCTACCAACCCCGCTTCTGTCACCCCCAAATGGAAGGGATAATCACACAACTGGGCCATGCGGCGGTAGGCTCGCAGCGTCTGGATGACATCGGAGGATTTCAGCGACACGACGATCTCGAAGAAACTGAAGCCCTCCAACAAGCGAATCGATTTCAACGCGCTTTGGACAATCGCCTCGACGAGATCATCACGATGCGCGGCTTCGCCCGCCTGCCTGGCGGGCAGGCACTCCGGATCAAGCGAGCCGACGTTGACGCCGATGCGAATCGGAATCCCTCGTTCCTTGGCCCGATCAACCACCTCGCGCACGCGCTGCGGGTGGCGGATGTTACCCGGATTCCAGCGGATCTTGTCAAATCCCGCTTCAATCGCGGCGAGGGCGAACTGCGGATGGAAGTGGATATCGGCAACCAAGGGCATCCTGTTGCATTCTCGTCGGATCTCCGGCAGGGCTCTCGCGGCTTCAATGGTCGGCACTGCAACCCGCACGATCTCGCATCCCGCCGTGGCCAACGCCCGAATCTGACGGACCGTGGCGTCGATATCGGTCGTGTCGGTCTTGGTCATCGACTGGATCGACACCGGTGCCTCTCCCCCAATCGCGATGTCTTTGACCTTCACCGCTCTTGTCTTTCGTCTCTGGATCGTCATTTCCACCAGTCCAACACCTTCTCGACGAGCCCTAAGCGTTGCACATCATTGATACAAATGAAGACAAAGAGGGTCACGAGGGCCGCAAAACTGACTTTCGTCGCCTGCTCCTGAACTCTGAGGCTCACGGGACGCCCACGAAACTTCTCGAAGACCAAGAACAAGAGGTGACCGCCGTCCAGGATGGGAATGGGAAAGAGGTTAAAGACCGCCAGACTGAGGCTGAAGATGCTCGCCAAATAAAGCAGCGAGCCGAACCCCATGCGGGCCGCCTCAGAAGTCAGATACAAAATCCCGATGGGACCGGTGAGGGATTCCTGCGCCGAGACACGGCCGGTCGCCAACGCCCAGAGGGACAGGCCGATTTGCCCCGTCCACTCCACTTGTTTCTGGAGCGTCTGTTTCACCGCTTGGAGGGGACCCACCCGGTAGGGTTCAAAGTCACCGCGAGGGACGATGCCGATGAGTCCAACCGTCTTGGTTCGTCCAAATGGATCCTTGGACTCACGCGCCTTGGGTGTCACCGTCACCGAGAGCAATCGTCCCTGTGGGGCGACACCCCGAGCGACCCCGCCTTTGGCGGGGGAGTCGAGGGGCCGATCGATCTCGAGGCGCAGTGGACGGTCCGGTGACCGATGGACGAGTTTGGTCAGTTCGTCCCATGTGCGAATCGGGCGCTCATCCACTGAGAGAATTCGATCGCCGACCTCAAGGCCAGCGACCTTGGCCGGCATCTCGTCGATCAGGCGCCCCACCGTCGGCAGCAATTCCGGATAGCCGATCACGAGGACCACCCAGAGGGTGAGGGTCGAGACGATGACGTTGACCAGCGGTCCTGCGGCGACGATGCGTGCCCGCACACCGATCCGTTGGGCGAGAAATTCTCCGGATTGATGGGTGCGTTCCTCTGCGTGCTCGCCGGCCATTTTGACATACCCGCCCAGCGGCAAGAGGCTCACGACGTAGTCCGTTTCTCCTCGCCGCCAGCCCCACAGACGCGGACCGAACCCGATCGAGAACTTCAGCACCCGCACCCCAGACCGGCGGGCGACAAGAAAATGGCCCCATTCATGAACCAAAATCAACAGGCTGAGGACGAACACGGAGATGAACCACGACATCACACGACCTCCTGGACAACAGGTTTGAAGTCGGAAGCCGGAAGTCGGAAGCCGGAACTTTTTTCACTTCCCCCTTCTCCCTTCGCCCTTCCCCCTTCCGCGATGAGGTGGTGGGCGGTACGGCGGGCCCAGGCATCCACAGCCAGAATTTCCTCGAGACGCTGCATGGAGGCCGCCTGATGTTGCGCCAACGTTTCTTCGATCACGTGCGCGATGTCTCCGAAGGGAAGCTCCTCGTTCAGGTAGGCGCGCACCGCGACCTCGTTGGCGGCGGAGAGTACGGCACAGGCGGCATCTCCTCGACGAGCCGCCTCCCAGGCGAGCCGCAGACAGGGAAAACGTTCCGCGTCTGGTTCGCAGAAGGTGAGCGGCGGCTGCTGAACCAGTTGAACGCGAGGCAACCGAGCCGGCCAGCGTTCAGGAAAACTGAGGGCGTATTGAATGGGCAAGCGCATATCGCAGATACTCATCTGGGCCAACACCGTGCCATCGATCAGCTCGACCAACGCATGCACCTGGGCTTGTGGGTGAATCAGCACGCGGATGCGGTCGAGCGGCATGTCAAACAGCCAATGGGCCTCGATCACTTCCAGCCCCTTGTTCATCAATGTCGCGGAATCCACGGTAATCTTCGGCCCCATCTGCCACTTCGGATGATTGAGCACGTCTCTCACGCTCACCTGCTGCAATTGATGAGCCTGGAATGACCAGAGTGGACCGCCGCTGCCGGTTACCACAATCCCGGCGATCTCTTCTTTGGGGATTCCCCGCAAGGTTTGAAAGAGCGCGGCGTGTTCGCTGTCGACAGGGATCAAGATCGTCTGATGCTCTCGGACGAGCCGCGTGATCAGGGCTCCGGCCATCACGAGGAGCTCTTTGGACGCCAGGGCGATTTGCTTTCCAGCCTCGATCGCTTTGACCAAGGGGACGAGGGCGTCTCGTCCCGACGTCCCGACCACCACCACGTCCACTCGTGGGTCGGTGACCAACTCGACTAACCCCTCGACTCCGGCCAGCACGCTGACCTCGGGACAACGCTTCGCAAGCTGTGCGGCCTTGGCCTCATCGACCACCGCCACGATCTGCGGATGGCGCTCGGCGATTTGCCGTTCCAGCAACTCAATCCGCGAGTGCGCGGCAATCCCGACGAGTTGAAGCCGCTGCGGATGACTCGCGATCACGTCCAGGGTCTGCTGCCCAATCGAGCCCGTCGAACCCAACACCGCAATTCGTCTCATCTTGAACATCGCTCAAGGTTCGAGGCTGGAGGCTCAAGGGAAAAACAGCTATGTCGAGCCTTGAGCCTAGAGCCTTCAGCCATAAATGAGGAATCCATAGAAGAGGGGCGCGGTCAACAACAAGCTGTCGAGAACATCCAACGCCCCACCGAGTCCGGGAAAGAGTGTTCCGGAATCCTTCACTTGACAGTCACGCTTGATGAGCGACTCGGCCAGATCGCCGATTTGGGCGACGACGCCCAGCACGAAGCCCAGGGCGAATCCGCCCCACAGCGAGCTGTGCAAGCGGACGACCATCGAGTTCGCCAACGCCGCCGTCGCCGCACTCACGATGACCCCGCCGACAAATCCCTCGACAGTTTTTCGAGGGCTGATGCGCTGCATCAGGGTATGCCGTCCCAACAGCTTGCCGGTCACCAGCGCCCCCGCATCGCCCATCTTGGTCACCAGGATGAGAAACACCACCAACCACACCCCTTCCTGGGCTTTAAACACGCGGATGTAGTAGAGGTAGGTGAAGAGCCCGGCGATATAGGCCAGGCCAAATAACGTCGTCGCCAAGCCGCTCATCGCTTCAAACGTGTTCTGTCGCGTGAACTGTCGAAGGAAAATAATGACGATCGTCACGGGCCAAAAGATATCCCATGCCCAGTTCAGGAGTGTAGCGCCCTCACCAATGAACGGCGCGAGGACTTGACTGGGCTGAATCACGGAACGCCACGCGACCAATCCTGAAAAGATCACCCCGAGCGTCACCCCTAATGGGCGGTGCACCAGAATCCCCCGATGTCGGACGATCGTGAAAAATTCGTGGAGCGCGATGCCAATAAACAGCGTCACCACGATGGCGAAGGCCCACAGGGGCAACCAGAACAAGGTGACCAAGACCACGGTGACGAGAACGAAGGAACTACTAAGCCGTTGGACCAGATTGGCCATCTCAAACACAGATCGCACAGAGAAAAAGCGCTACACCACAGATGACACAGAGAAATCCTCTGTGCCTCTGCGGAGTATCTGTGCCATCTGTGATTCTGTGTATCTGTGTCATCTGTGTGACGGTTTTGCCAAACCGCCGTTGCCGATGTTGGTACGCCGCAATCGCTTCAACCAGCTCCTGTTTGGTGAAGTCCGGCCAGAGGGTGGGAGTGACGTAGAGCTCGCAATAGGAAATCTGCCAGAGGAGAAAATTGGAGAGACGCTGTTCCCCTGAGGTGCGAATCAACAGATCCGGGTCAGGCAGCTCAGGCAGATACAGATGCTGCGTGATGGTCTGTTCATCGATCGCGTCAGGGGTCAGACGACCCTGTTGGACCAACGAGGCGATTCGTCTCGTCGCATCCACCAACTCTTGTCGACCGCCGTAACTCAGTGCCAGCGTCAGGGTCATGCGACGAAAGGAAGCGGTCTGAGCCATGGTGGTACGCAACTGGCGCAGCACCTGGGGAGGGAGTTCTTCCAGACGGCCGATCGCTTGTAATCGAATCTGGTGCGTGCAGAGGGTCTCAAACTCTTGCTGGAGAAACTCGGCCAACAACTCCATCAATTCCTGGATCTCCGGGGAAGGACGATGCCAATTCTCCCACGAGAAGGCGTAGAGGGTCAGCGCCGAAACGCCGAGTTCACGACAGCCCTCCACCACCTGGCGGACCGCTTCGGCGCCAGCTCGGTGCCCGAGGATGCGGGGGAGCCCTCGAGCGGCGGCCCATCGGCCGTTGCCATCCATGATGATGGCGATATGCTGAGGGAGTCTCGTCGGGTCGAGTGTGATGGGTCGATCAGTGTGAGGTGGTATTTTGGGTCGCGTTATGGTGTGGCCTGCGCTTGTTGTGCACGAGCGCGTTCGAGTTCGGCCTTGAGCTGTTCAATGGTCTTGAGTTGTTCGTCCGCCTGGCCTTTCAGCGTCGTCTGCTCGGTCCTCAACGTCTCCCGCTCGCTGTTCAGGCTCTCGACCTGATCGTGTAACTCTTCGACCTCGACTTCCAAGTCGTCTCGCTCAAGTCGTAGATCGTCGACCTCTGATCCGACCATCGCGACGGTCACGGCCAGCACAAGACTCACGCCACCCATCCCAATCAATCCCCACATGAGTTTGCGGCTCATCGATCCTCCTTTTTAATAGGTTCAACCTGAATTACTTGGTAAACGTCGATGGGGTGCTGGAGACCGAGGTGGTCCCAGCCGCTTCACCGCTCGCCTGCGTGGAACGACTCGGTAACACGACGATCTCGACCCGTCGGTTTTGCCGGCGACCTGCGTCAGTGTCATTCGAGGCAATCGGCCGATATTCGCCGTAGCCGGCCGCGATCACCCGATTCGGCTGCACCCCGTCCTTGACGAGAGTCGTCAGCACCGCCCTGGCACGGGCGAGCGACAGCTCCCAATTGTCCTTCCAGGACGAGCGGGTAATCGGCACATTGTCGGTGTGCCCTTCGATACTGATCGGTTGGTCCACGAGTTCTTGCATCAGGATCCCCGCAACAGCTCCAATCACCTCTCGGGCTTCCGGACGCACCTCGGCTTTCCCGGAATCAAAGAGCACGCGGTCCAGCACCCGCACCACGAGCCCTCGTTCGTCAAACCCGATGGAGACGTCGTCGGAGGCGATTTCGGACGAGAGCCGCTGATCGAGAAGGGCTTTCCCTTCGCGCAGACGCCGCGCTTCCTCGGCATTCAGTTGCGCCAGTGACTTGAACTGTCCGAGTTGATCGCTGAGGGCTTGGATCTGCTGGATGTCCCAGGGTGAACGTTGGGAAAACCGGACCGCACACCCACTCGCGACCACGACGAGCACGGCACTGACCAGTCGACGGTTCATGGTTGCCTCCACATTCTTTCACAGCTTCCCCACGGACGTCAAGATACGGCTTTCACGCTTGCTGTGGATGACGGCCCAGGCCAGTCCCGCCGCACTGAGGACGACCAGGATCCAGACCCACGGCGCACCCCCTTCGGCTTTGATGACGAATGGAATAATCAAGAGGCTGACCAAGTTCATGACTTTGATCAAGGGGTTCAACGCGGGACCGGCGGTATCCTTGAGCGGATCACCGACCGTGTCACCCGTAATCGAGGCTTTGTGGGATTCGGAGCCCTTGCCCCCGTAGTGTCCGTCTTCGATGAATTTCTTGGCATTGTCCCATGCCCCGCCCGCGTTGGCCATGAACACCGCCAAGAGCTGTCCGACGAGGATAATGCCGGCTAAGAAGCCGCCTAACGCCTCCTTGTGGAGCACCAGCCCCACGAGCAACGGCGCCAAGACGGCTAACAGTCCCGGCCCGATGAGTTCCTTCTGCGCTTCCTGCGTACAGATGGAGACCACCCGCGCGTAATCAGGGGTCTTCGTCCCTTCCCAAATAGCTCGATCTTGGAATTGGGCGCGGACCTCCTGTACGATGAGAAACGCGGCCCGACCGACGGAGCGAATCGTCAGCGAGCTGAACAACAGTGGGATGGCTCCCCCGATGAGAAATCCGATGAACACGAACGGCTCGGCAATCGACAACTGGGCGGCCACCTGCTCATAGCCCTGTCCGGTCAGACGGGCGATATCGGTGATGTACGCGTTGAACAACGACACCGCCGCGATGACAGCTGAGCCGATGGCGATGCCCTTGGTGATGGCCTTCGTCGTGTTCCCGCAGGCATCCAGATCCGCCAGCGTCTGTCGGGCGGCCGGTTCGAGATGCGCCATCTCGCCGATCCCGTTGGCGTTGTCCGCCACCGGACCGAAGACATCCATCGAGATGTTGTTGCCGGTCAGGGTCAGCATCCCAATCCCGCACATCGCCACGCCATATGCGATGTACGTCGGATTCGTTCCGGCATAGATGAGACACGATGCGAAAATCGCCAGGGCGATGGTGAGAACCGCCCACACGCTCGACTCGTACCCGACGGCGATCCCGGAGATGATGGTCATGGCATGGCCGGTTTGCGTCGAGCGGGCGACAAACTGGACCGGTGATTTCTCCGGCGCGGTGAAATGATCGGTGAGGTAGTTGATGACGACGGCCAACACGATCCCCACCAGCGTGGTCCAAACCGGGCGCATGTCCAGGCCCGGAATCCCTAAACTCACCCAAGCCAGCAGGGCGTGGTCGGGAAAGCGAAGATAGTAGAAACCGGCCAGACAGAATCCGATGATCGACACCAATGCGGAGACGGCGTAACCCACGTGGATCGCTCGCATCGCCGCGCGGGCTTGTTCGCCCGCCTGCCACGCGGAGCCATGGGCGGGCAGGGAGGTGCGCACGAGGTACGTCCCCACGATGGAACTCAAGACCCCGATCGCCCGCACGAGCAAGGGGAAGATGACACCTTTGTGTCCGAAGGAGGCCCACCCCAGGATCATGGCGGAGACAATCGTCACCTCATACGACTCAAAGATGTCGGCCGCCATCCCCGCGCAGTCCCCCACGTTATCGCCGACGTTATCCGCGATGGTGGCGGCGTTGCGGGGGTCATCCTCGGGAATGTTCTTCTCCAGTTTACCCACCAAATCCGCCCCCACATCGGCGGCCTTCGTATAGATGCCTCCCCCCACACGCATGAAGAGGGCGAGCAGCGTCCCACCGAATCCAAACCCCAGCAGGACCTCGTAGGCCTGCTCGCCGTAGATCATGAAGATGAGCGTGCCCCCGAGCAAACCGAGGCCATCAGTCAGCATGCCGGTGATCGTGCCGGTGCGATAGGCGATCTTCAGGGCTTCGGCAAAACTCCGACGGGACGCGGCGGCCACGCGGACGTTGCCTTGCACGGCCATGTTCATCCCGATGAAGCCCACCGACCACGAGAAGATGGATCCCATGAGAAACGCGCAGGCGCGGCCAATCGCAATGGACTGCTCTGCGGCGGTCAAGTAGAGCAGCCCCGTGAGGATGAGGATCAGGAAGGCGATCATCCTCAACTGCCGTCTCAGATAGGCATTCGCGCCGAGGCGAATGGCGCGGCTGATCCGCTGCATCTCGTCGGTCCCCTGATCATACCGCAGGACTTGGCCGGCCAAGAAGCCGGCATAGGCTAAGCCCAATACCGCAATGCCTAAGACCGCCCACAGAGCGGTCTGTTCCCAGAACGTGAACTCCGGCGATGACATCACGGTGAAAAATTCCATGATCACCAGCACCCCACCTTAAATGCCTGTTCCCGTCTCGACCCGATGGAAATCAAACAGATCTTCACGCCCAGGAGGGTTTCCAACCGATGGAGATACACGTGAGCCGCCCGGGGCAACTCCTCAAACCGTTCCGCTTGGGTGGTGTCCGACTGCCATCCAGGCATCGACTCGTAGATGGGTGTGACCCGATCGAGCGAGGCGATGTTCGAGGGAAACTCCTCGGTCCGCTTCCCGTCAATCTCATAGGCGGTACACAGTTGAATGGTCGGCATCTCATCGAGGACGTCGAGCTTCGTCACGACAATCGCGTCGCAGCCATTGACCTGCACCGCATGGCGCGCGATCACGGCATCAAACCAGCCGCAGCGACGGGGACGTCCGGTCGTAGCTCCAAACTCATTCCCTTTGGTGCGAATCTGCTGCATCAAGGTCGGAGGAAACTCGGTCGGCAGCGGTCCTTCACCGACCCGCGTGGTGTAGGCTTTCACGACGCCGATCACCCGGTCGATGCACGTCGGAGGAACCCCTGCCCCCACACAGGCGCCACCAGCCGTCGCATTCGACGAGGTCACGTACGGGTAGGTGCCATGATCAATGTCTAACAACGTTCCCTGCGCCCCTTCGAAGAGCAACCGTTTGTGGTGGACAATCGCCTCATGGAGGAAACGCACCGTGTTGGTGACGAAGGGCTTCAGGAGACCGGCGTAGCGCTGGTACGCCTCGCGCAGCGTCAGGAAGTCCAGTGGGGTTTCGCGGTAGATGGTTTGCAGGAGGCGATTTTTTTCTTCCACATTCTGACGAAGCTTCTGCTCAAAGACTGTCTCATCGTAGAGGTCCGCGATCCGAATGCCGCACCGTGCGACCTTGTCCACGTAGCAGGGACCGATCCCGCGTCCCGTGGTGCCGATGCGCCCTCCGCCACCATGCGCGGCGGATCCGCCCGCCACACGGCTTTGGCGGGCGTCCGCCGAAGCATTGTGGAGGACGCCATGAGTTGTGGCGGAGCTGCGGGTTTTCTCCTCAGCCACGTCGAGGCGTTTGTGGTAGGGGAAGATCAGGTGGGATTGATCGCTGAGTTTGAGAGTCTGCTGCACGTTGAGGCCTTGGGCCTGCAGACGCTGGACTTCTTCCAGGAGGGCTTCCGGGTCCACCACGACGCCGTTGCCGATCACGCCGATCTTCCCGGCATGCAGCAGGCCGGAGGGGATGAGATGGAAGACAAACTCCTCATCATCCGACACGACGGTGTGCCCGGCGTTGTTCCCGCCCTGGTAGCGTATGATGATGTCGGCGTCCTTGGCCAAGACATCGATGACCTTGCCCTTGCCTTCATCGCCCCATTGCGCGCCCACCACCACAATATTCATGGCTGGAGGCTCGAGGCTCGAGGCTCGAGGCAACGGCTTTGAGCCTTCAGCCTTGAGCCGAGAGCACGCTCGTCAGAGTTTGATGAGTTTCGCGTCGATGACATGTTTGAATTTCTTGATCTGATCCATCGTCTTGGGAGAGACCGCTTGATCCACATTGACGACCGTGACGGCCGACCCGCCGGGTTTCTCACGACCATTTGACATGCCCGCGATGTTGATCTTCGCATCACCCAACACGGTGCCCAGATGCCCGATCAACCCGGGCTTGTCATGGTTCTTGATCACCAGCATGTAGCCGGTCGGAGCCGCCTCCACAAAGAATCGGTCGATCTTCACGATCCGCGGTTCCCGGCGAGCCGACAAGGTCCCTTGTAACTCCAAACGCTTGCCGTCACTGTGCACTTCTACCGCGATGAGATGGGCAAATTCTTCCGGCCGGTTGGATTTGGCTTCCACTAATTTGATCCCCCGCTCCGCCGCGATGAAGGAGGCATTCACATAGTTGACATTCTCCCCTACCATCGGCTCCAGGATGCCTTTCAGAACCGCCAGGGTGACGGGTGCTGTGTTCTGCTCGGTCAGTTCACCGACAAAGGTAATCCGCACCTCAGCCACCTGGGCCCCGACAAGTTGGGCGGCGAGCGAGCCCATTTTCTCTCCCAAGGCGATGTAGGGTTGAAGGACGGCGAGCGTCTTGGCATCGACAGAAGGCATGTTGATCGCATTGCGGATGCCACGGCCGAGCAAGGTATCCGCGACCTGCTTGGCCACTTCGACGGCAACGTTCAATTGGGCTTCTTCCGTGGCAGCACCCAGATGAGGTGTCACCACCACCTGCGGGAGTTTCAACAACGGGTTCTCGCCGGGCGGCTCTTGCTCGAACACATCCAGCGCCGCGCCGGCGACTTTGCCTTTTGTGATGGCGTGAGCGAGTGCGGCTTCATCGATGATGCCGCCCCGCGCACAGTTGATGATCCGAACACTCCGGCGCATTTTCTCAAATTCTTTGGATCCGATCAGGTGGCGAGTCTGCGAGGTGAGCGGCACATGGAGGCTGATAAAATCGGACGATTCCAACAATTCGTCAAACCCCACGACCTGCGCTTCAAGCTGCTGGACACGCTCGGTTGAGAGGAAGGGATCGTGCGCCAGGATGCGCATGCCAAACGCCTGCGCGCGTTTCGCGACCTCGGAACCGATCTTGCCCATCCCAATCACCCCTAACGTCTTGCCGAACAACTCCGTGCCGGTGAAGGCGGCTCGGTCCCACTTGCCGGAGCGCAGATGCGCGTCGGATTGTGGCACGTGCCGGGCGAGTGCGAGCAGCAAGCTCATCGTATGTTCGGCAGCCGAGATGGTATTGCCGCCTGGCACGTTCATGACGATGATGCCGCGCTTGGTCGCGGCTTCCACATCGACGTTATCCAGCCCCACGCCCGCTCGGCCGATGACTTTGAGGCGATCCGCCTTCTGGATGACCTCAGCCGTCACCTTGGTGGAGCTGCGCACGACCAACCCATCATACGACTTGATGACGCCAGCCAGTTCCTTCGGATTGAGGCCGATTTTCACGTCGACTTTCAGCCCATCTTCCGTCTTAAGGATCTGCATCCCTTCGTCGGAGAGATGATCCGCAATGAGGACATTGATCGCCATGACTACCGCGCTCCTACTGGGACGGCCAGCGGAACAGAGGATTGTGCGTGGCTCACCAGATTTCCGATCACGCTTTGGAACGCTTTCAATCCCTGACCTGCTGTCACCGACACCCCCAATTCGATGAGGCTCAGCTCAACGGTCGCCAACGCGACAAGCAGATCAAACGCCCCGATGTACCCCATGTGGGCGATGCGAAACACCTTGCCGGCCATCTCCCCCTGTCCGCCCGCCAGCGTCACCTGATAGCGATCCTGGATCTGTTTGACGAGCTTCTTCGTATCAAGGCCGGCCGGAGCGTTGACCGCCGTGACACCGTTGGACGGTCGTTGAGCGAACACGCTCAAGCCCATCGCTTGGATGCCGGCGCGGGTGGCGTTGGCCAACAGGGCCGAGCGCCTCACGAACGCGTCAACCCCCTCGGCCAAGATCAGCTTCAAGGCTTCATCGAGTGCCACGACCAGCGACACGCTCGACGTATACGGCGTATCATCATCGGCCAAGGCCTTTTTGTAGGCTCGTAAATCAAAGTAGTACCGCGGACTCTTCACCGCCTCAACCCGCCTCCACGCTTTGGGGCTGAGACTGAGAAACGCCAGCCCTGGGGGCAGCATCAGCCCTTTTTGCGAACCGCTCACGAGCGCATCGATACCCCACGCTTCGGTCCGACACGCATCTGCGAGGAGGCCGCTGATAGCATCGACGACGAGCACGGCGTTGGTCTCATGCACAACGGCACCAATGGCTTGAATGTCATGGACCACGCCCGTCGAGGTCTCGCACAATGTCGAGAAGACAGCCGCGGTTTCTGGGTGCGCCTTGAGCGCGTCTCGGACGTGCTGCGGATCAACCGCCTCGCCGTAGGCGACCTGGATCGGAATCACCTTCACCCCGTAGGCGGTACAGAGGTCCTGCCAGCGCTCGGCGAACTTCCCCCCGAGGACGACAATGGCTGAGTCGCCCGGTGAGAGGAGGTTGCACACTGCCGCTTCCATCGCGCCGGTCCCCGAACTCGTGAAGACGACGACCGGCTGGGTGGTTTGCATGACCGTCTGCAATCCCTGCAGCACGCGTGTGAACAGCGCGCGGTACTCGGCGGTGCGGTGGTGAATGATGGGCCGACCCAGGGCTTCCTGCACTTGTGGAGGCAGGGGTGTGGGTCCCGGCGTCAAGAGATACTGTTTATGCATGGTCAATCACTTTTTTCCTTGTGGTCCTGGATGGATCACATCGTCGACGATGCCATACGCTTTCGCTTCCTCGGCGGACATGAAGTAATCGCGATCGCTGTCCTGTTGAATCTTGTCCAACGCCTGGCTGGTATGCTTGGCGAGGATTTCGTTGATGCGCTCCCGCAGCCGCAAAATTTCTTTCGCCTGAATGGAGATGTCCGCCGCCGCTCCTTGCACGCCGCCCCACGGCTGGTGGATCATAATGCGAGAGTTTGGCAGCGCAAACCGCTTGCCCTTGGTGCCCGCCGCCAACAAGAGGGCGCCCATGCTGGTCGCCTGGCCGACGCAGTAGGTCGCCACCGACGGCTTGACAAACTGCATCGTGTCGTAAATCGCCAACCCCGCCGTGACAGAACCTCCCGGCGTATTGATGTAGACGCTGATGTCTTTATCCGGATCTTCCATCTGGAGGAACAGCAGTTGCGCAATGACGAGATTGGAGACGAGATCGTCCACCGGTGTTCCGATAAAGACGATCCGGTCTTTCAACAATCGCGAGTAGATATCATAGGCCCGCTCGCCTCGGGCAGATTGCTCCACGACAATCGGCACCAACATCTGATCATGCTCACTCATTGCCCGCTCCTGTCGGGGTCAGACGCGACCCCTTCTTCAATCGTTGCGACACTCAACAGCCATTTCATGGTCTTGTCCTGGAGAATCGAGGACAGGATCGACGGCCACAACCCTTTCGCATCCAGCAGCCGGCGCACCTCCGCTGGATCTTTCCCCAGACGAGTCGCAAGCTTCCAGAGGCGATCGACCACTTCATCCTGCGTGACTGACAGATGCTCTGCTTGAGCGATCCGATCCACGATAAACGCCAACTTCACATGCCGTACCGCATTCGTGCGCAGTTGCTCCTCGTACTTCGCGAGCTCCTGTTGCACGGGTTCCTCGGCCATGCCGGTCAGCAACAAGCGGGCGTGGAATTCCCGTTTCAATCGCTCGGTCTGTCGACTGATGAGCCGTTGTGGGAGTTCAAACTGATGCCGCGCCAACAGCGCCTCACACAACTGCTGCTCGAGCCCCTGCTGTTGGTGGGCCGTCTTCTGCTCGCGCAGCTTGGCTTCCAGATGAGTCTTTAAGGCTTCCAAGGTCTCAAACCCAACATCCTTGGCCAACTCATCATCCAGCGCCGGCACACGTTTCTCCTTCGCCTGGCCTTCGCCGCTCCCTCGCGTACGCTCGGGATCCTCGGCGAGAGATCCCGAGGCCTGGGGCCGAGGGATCGGGACGAGCTGGGCCATGGATTCTTGGAGTCTGGTCAGGGCTTGCGCCATGTCCTCGGCGCTGACCGCAATCGGGGATCGCTTCAGGGTCAGGTGGCGGTACTCGCCCAGGGAGAAGTCCGGCTCTACTTCCACTTGGGTTTCGAGTTGGAGGCCTTTCATCTCATCGAATTCCAGATGGATGACCTCGAAGGGCCCGACGGGTTTGAGCTTGCGGTCATTGGCGAGTTGTTCCACCACGTGCCGGGTGAGACGGCGAATGGTTTCTTCACGAATGGTCCCGGGGTGGTGTTGTTCCACGAGTTCCTTCGGGGCTTTGCCCTTGCGAAAGCCGGCGATGGTCGCTCCCCGTTGCACCTCTTGGACCACGGCCTCACGCACCGGCTGGATCGCCTGGGCGTTGAGGTGGATCGTGAACACATACTGGCAGGGCTGCGGGTTCTTCACCGTCACAGTCATCGGTTCTTTCGATGAGGCCGTTTTCGTCGAACGTCCGAACATCAGCAACCTCACATCCGGAATTTCTCTCCGAGGTAGATCTCGCGGGCCTTGGGATCCGTGATGAGTTCTTGCGCGGTTCCGGCAATGAGCACTCGACCCTCGGCCATGATGTAGGAACGGTCCGTAATCTCGAGCGTCTCGCGGACGTTGTGATCGGTCAGCAACACCCCAAGGCCGCGCGCTTTCAACTCGCGGATGATCTCCTGACACTCGAACACGGTGATGGGATCGATCCCAGAAAACGGCTCATCGAGGAGGATAAACTGGGGCTTCGTCACGAGGGCGCGGGTGATCTCCAGTCGCCGCTTCTCGCCACCGGAGAGCACGAACGCCCGCTGCCGGGCCAAATGGGTCACCCCCAGCTCGTTGAGCAACTCATCGAGCCGCTTGCGGCGCTCGGTGCGCGACAGGTTTAAGGTCTCCAGGACGGCCAGGATATTTTCCTCAACCGTCAGCTTGCGGAAGATCGAGGGCTCCTGCGCCAGGTAGCCGATGCCCAGGCGAGCCCGTTGATACATCGGCAAGGCCGTGATCTCGCGACCATCGACCGTAATGGCGCCCCCGTCAGGCTTCACATACCCGACCATCATCGCAAACGTGGTGGTCTTGCCGGCGCCATTGGGTCCGAGCAGACCGACGATTTCTCCTCGACGGACGACAATGTCCACCCCGTCGACCACGGGGCGGTTGTTGTAGCCTTTCACGACGCGTTTCGTCTCAAGCTGTTGCATCAAGGGACGGTGGCCGCGATGTGCTGCGGACTCTGCTGCGACGCCGTGGCCCCCCCCACCCTGACGGATGGGGCTCCCTTGGCTTCTCGATCTGCACGAACAGATTCGTCCATTCCTCCACGTTCTGACAGGCGTAGCTCCTTGGGCGGGGGGGTGGACACCGTCGGCGATGGCGTGTCTTCATCCGGATACAACACGAGGTACGGTGATCCCAGCAAGGTCACCTTGGCCAGGGCCGGTTCATACACCGCGCGGTTGCCGTGCGCGGTGTGGGGCCCTTGCACGATGCGCACGCGGCCGATGGCTTCCGCATAATGAATCGTGTGGGTGTTCTGATCCACATAGGCGATGAGCGTATCCGAGTAGAGGTCGCCCTGATGATCTTGCACATGGACATTGTTGTGGAACATGGCGATGCCCTTCTCGTGCTCAAATACCAACGGTCCGTCGCACGTAATCGTCACATGACTGACGGGTTGTCCTGCCGGTTCGTGGTCTGAGGGGTTCGCCACCAGCTCGATATCGCGCTCGATGATCACGGTGTCCAACTGGGCGTGCGCGACGGCGCCGCGTCCCCGCACCAACATGTGGTCGGTTTCAATGCGCACGGGATCCTCGGTCGTCATCTCATCACGATCCGAGAGCCAGTACATCTGCGGGGCCATGAACCATACCCCGTCGGAGGTATGAATCGTCACCTCATGCTCCAAGCGGATGTGGCGCGTGTTCTGATTCACATGGGCCAGGCTCGCGGTCAGGTACGACGTGCGCTCGAGGTCGTAGCCGATCGCCCGAGGTTCACGAATCGCCACCACCGCCCCTTCGGTAATCGCCCCACGACCTTCCAGGTCCCATTCTTTGACCCCTTCGGGGCTGTACCCGGTCATGGTAAAGCTGTCCATCTGCTGCGGAGCCTCTGGGGGTTGTGCGCTCGTCGAGGCGGCGGTCGCCTGTGGCGGGTGGTCAGATGGCGGCTGCTTGGCGCACCCTTGTGACACCGTAAGCAGTAAGCAGAAAGCCGTCAGCAGAAAGAATGAGAGGGCGACTTGAGGCACCCGACGCTGCGCCGTCCGTTCTGATGACTTCGTGCTGGTTTGTGTTTGGCTATGGACTATGTCCGCCAACTTGCTTGGCGGATCCGCCATGTGTTGTGGCGGAGACTGTGGACTGTGGACTATTGGCGGCTGGGTCTTCCACCGGCGGTGCATCCACACCCAATGATCGGGATAGCGACGGATATACGATTCAACGACCCGGCTCCAGGCTTCGGTGATCGCCCGGAGATCTGCGGCACGATGCTCCGTTCGAGTCACCACGATCGGTTCTTCGATGACCAGGCGAAACCGCCGTCCGTCACGAATCAGAAAACACGGGACAATCGGCGCGCCGGTCATCAGGGAGAGCGCCGCGGGACCCACGGGCGTATAGGCGGGCCGATCAAAGAACTCCACGAAGATCCCCTCAAGACTGTCGACATCCTGGTCCGGCAAGAGGCCGATCATCTGGTTCTCGCGCAGGACGTCGGCCGCCTCTTTCAGCGAACCGCGCGCGTAGGTCGCCACCCCTTTGCGAGCACGCATCTGTACGAGGAACCGCTCAAATTCCGGATACCGCAGACGCCTCGCCAGCACTCCACCGTGGAATCCGAGGCTGGCGATCGTCGTGGCCAGGAGCTCCCAGTTCCCAAAATGGGCGGTGAGGGCGATCACGCCGCGACCTTTCGACAGCGCGTTGTGGAGCCCATGGAGCCCATAGACATTCACCCGCCGTCGAAGGGTCTCGGGCGAGAGCCGATCGATCACGAGCCACTCCAGAAATGATTGGCCCAAATTCACAAACACCCCTCGGGCCACTCGATGGCACGTCCATTCACTCGCCCGAGGGCCCAGCGCGAATCGCAGATGCTCCAACGTCAGTCGGCGGTATCTCCTGAGCACGGCGTAGCCCGCATATCCCAACAGCCGACCAAGGGCTTGGGCCGTGGAGAGAGGAAGCCACCGCACGAGACTGCGCACGGCCACAAAAGCCAGCCGCATGACTCGTCGTTGAATTGGACGTTGCATGTGATGACGGTTATGGTACTACAGGGCGGGAAGAGCGTCAATTGCTTGAAGAGGAACACGAAGGTTCCGGCAGGGGCGTGGAGCGTGAGAACATGGCGGTCCGTGACGTGAAGGTCGTCACGACGTGGCAAGTGATGCGGGGGGGTTACGCCTTGACGCCTGAACGCCTGAGCATCTGCGCCTCAAGCCAGCCATCCAAGATATCCCGCTTGAAGCGCCACTGACCCCCGATCTTGGCGGCCGGCACGCGGCCTTCACGGGTGAGTTTATACACCGTCATGACGTGTAGGCCAAGGTACGTGGCCACTTCGCTGAGGGTCATGATGTTGCCGGACTGTTTGCCGTTGAGTCTCATCAGTGCCTGGATCACCTCCTAATCAGTTGAAAGCATACCATAGGATGTCTCAACTCTTCAATACTTTTGCTAAAAATTTAAAATATAGGAATAAAGATAGGAGGGGCGTGAGATTGCTGAAGGATTAAAAACCGGCTTTCAGGAGGTCCTGGACGTCGAGCAAGCCGACCGGCTTGCGGTTGCCGTCCACCACGACGAGTTCATCAATCCGATGTTCTCGCAGCAACCGCAAGGCTTCAACCGCCAACCGGTCAGCGTGAATCGTCTTGGGCTTGCGTGTCATGACGCCTCCCACCTGAAGACGCGTGAGGTTGGGCGTCCTATCCAGATGGCGCCGCAGATCCCCGTCAGTAAAGATGCCGGTCAGTTGACCATGACCATCGATAACCGTCGCGCTACCGGCTCGGGCTCGGGTGATGGCAACCAGGACATCTTTGACCAACGCCGTATCCCGCACCACCGGGTTGGTTTTCCCGGTGCGCATGAGATCCCGCACGCGCAACAGCAGGCGTTTCCCGAGCTGTCCCCCAGGATGGAAGAGGGCGAAGTCGCGCTCTTTGAAGCCTTTCAGCTCGGCCACGACCACCGCCAACGCATCGCCCATCGCCAGCATCGCGGTCGTCGAGGCGGTGGGAGCAAGATTCAAGGCACACGCCTCGCGTTTGACGCTGACATCCAGTGCCACATCGCTGTGCTGAGCCAAGATCGAACGGCTGTTGCCGGTCAGAGCGATCAGGCGCGCGCCGATCTGCTTGATCACGGGAAGCAACTGGGTCAACTCCTCGGTCTGTCCGCTGTTGGAGAGCGCAATGACGCAATCCTCTCTCGTGACCCGTCCCACATCCCCGTGGATCGCTTCGGCCGGATGGACCCACAAGCTTGGTGTGCCCGTCGAGGCGAGCGTGGCGGAGAGTTTCTGTCCAATCAGGCCGGCTTTCCCCATCCCAGTGACCACCACGCGGCCTTTGCAGGCGAGCAGCATTCGCAGCGCTTCTTCAAAGGCCCATCCCACCCGCGGGATCAGCCGCTGAATCGCTTCCGCTTCGATCCGCAACACGTCCCTCGCGCGTCGGAGGGCTCGACGATGATTAGTTGAGGGCATCGTAAATACCCCTCACGTCTTCGAGGAGTGCCGAAAGATCCGCCAACCGCAACATGGTGGGGCCGTCACAGGGGGCGCGGTCTGGATCCTCGTGGACCTCAAGAAAGATGCCATGGCAAAACCGCGTGGCGATGGCAGCTCGCACGAGGGTGGGAATAAATTCCCGTTGGCCTCCTGAGGCCGTGCCCTGTCCTCCAGGCAATTGCACCGAATGGGTCCCATCAAAGATCACCGGGACGCCGAAACCCGCCATCACTTGGAGGCTGCGGAAGTCTGACACCAAGTTGTTGTAGCCGAAGGTGGCCCCTCGTTCGGTCACCAGGATGTGGCGATTGCCGGTTGATCGGGCCTTCGCGATCACCTGTTCGACATCCCAGGGAGCCAGAAATTGGCCCTTTTTAATGTTGATCGGCTTCTTCGTGTTGGCCGCGGCGAGAATGAAGTCGGTCTGCCGACACAGGAACGCCGGAACCTGCAGGACATCCAGCACCTCAGCCGCGGCTTTGACATCCTCACGACAATGCACGTCGCTGAGGACCGGCAGTCCCAGTTGACGTTTGAGGTGCGTGAGGATCTTGAGACCGCGTGTCAATCCCGGCCCGCGATAGGATCGGAGGGAGGTGCGATTGGCTTTGTCGTAGCTGCACTTGACAATATACGGCAACCCGGCGTTGTCGCAGATCTTCTTGATGCGCTCGGCGTGCGAAAGCAAGTGCCTCTCGTTTTCGATCACATCCGGTCCCGCAATCACCACGGGTTTCTGCCCCGGCCCGATGCGAATTCCGTTCACTTCGACGGTTCCCATGTCACGTTTGACTTCCGACTTCTGACTTCCGACTTCTGACTTCTTGTTGTTGAAGGCAGGCTCCCACAAACGCGTGAAACAGCGGATGCGGCTCCAGGGGCCGCGATCGGAACTCAGGGTGGTATTGGCAGGCGACGAACCATGGATGGTCGCGCAACTCGATCACTTCCACTAAATCGGCTTTCTCATAGTTCCCTGACACGAGCATTCCCTGCTTGGCGAACGCCTCGCGATAGGTATTGTTGAATTCATACCGATGGCGATGGCGCTCGCGAATCTCCGAGGCGCGATACGCCTCAGCGGCCTTCGTGCCCTTCCGAAGCGCGCAGGCGTAGGCGCCGAGCCGCATGGTCCCGCCCAGATCCGTCACCCGCTTCTGTTCTTCGAGCAGGCTGATCACCGGGTGGGGGGTCTTGGCGTCAAACTCCGTTGAGTTGGCCCCCTTCAATCCCAGGACGTTGCGCGCGAACTCAATGACCGCGCACTGCATCCCCAAGCAGAGGCCGAAATAGGGCACCCCACGCTCCCGCGCGAAGGTGATCGCCTCCAACTTGCCCTCGATGCCCCGGTGCCCGAACCCGCCGGGAACGAGAATCCCGTCGGCCTCGAGCAGGGCGTCGGGCACCGCGTCTTTCGTCAACTGCTCCGCATTGATCTTCACAATCTCCACCGCCGACTCGTTGGCGAGACCACCGTGACGCAGCGCTTCATAGATCGATTTATACGCATCTTGCAGCTGGACATACTTCCCCACCACCGCGATCTTCACGCGAGACGTGGGATGGAGGGCGCGTTCGACCACCTGCGTGCGCCAGCCCATCAGGTCTTGGTCGGGACATTCCAGACCGAGGTGGCGCAAGATCGTGTCGTCCAACCGCTGCCGATTGAACAGGAGGGGGACTTCGTAAATGTCCGAGACGTCCAACGCTTGGATGACGGCTTCAGGCTCGACGTTGCAAAACTGGGCAATCTTCTGGCGCACCATCTCCGAGAACGGCTTCTCGGTTCGGCAGATCAAGATCTCCGGCTGCAACCCAATCTCCCGCAGCTTCCCCACCGAGTGTTGCGTCGGTTTCGTCTTCAGTTCATCCGCCGCCTTGATGTACGGCACGAGGGTCAGGTGGACATTGATCGAGTGGCCTCGTCCGAGCTCATTGCGCAATTGGCGGATGGCCTCCAAGAACGGCAAGCCCTCGATGTCTCCGACGGTCCCTCCGACTTCGACGATGACCACGTCCACATGGTCTTTGGAAGCCAGCTTGGTGACGGAGGCCTTGATCGCATCGGTGATATGCGGCACCACCTGCACGGTCTTGCCGAGATACTCGCCCCGTCGTTCTTTGGCGATCACCGAGTAGTAGATGCGGCCGGCGGTGACGTTGTTGTCCTGCGTCATCGTCAAGCCGGTAAATCGCTCGTAGTGGCCGAGGTCCAAATCGGTTTCGGCCCCGTCCTCCGTCACGTACACTTCCCCGTGTTGATACGGACTCATCGTCCCAGGATCCACGTTGATGTAGGGGTCGAGTTTCTGGATCGTCACCTTGAAGCCTCGCGACTTCAAGAGTAACCCGATGGACGCCGAGGCGATCCCTTTGCCGAGACTCGAGACCACCCCACCGGTCACGAAGATGTACTTGGTCGTCTTCATCGCAGCACCACCGCATGGTTGTACACCCAGATCACGAGCCACGTGAAGAACATGTACGCACCGAAGAGCAGCGAGAGAATCCCTGGTCCGATGCGATGGCGCATCGGCCAGGCCTCGAGTTTGCTCCCGAGCATCAACAGCAACGCCCCCAGAACACAACACAGGAGATAGGCATCAAGGATCGGCGCTTCGTCCTCGAAGGGCCGAGCCATCCGTGTCCAAGCAGTCTCGTCGCCCCACGGTGTCATGGGTTCAACACCATCTCGGCCCGCTGCAAATCGTCTGCGGTGTCCACGCCGATGGTGTCGTACGGGCTGGTCAACACCTTGATCCGGTGGCCATGCTCCAAAGCCCGCAACTGCTCCAACTGCTCCAACTGCTCCAAAGGGGTTTGCGGCAGATACGGGAACTGTAAGAGGAAGTGCCGTTGATAGCCGTACAACCCAATATGTTTATAGGCTCTGGGCTCTGGGCTCTGGGCTCTGGGCAATTGCCCCGAGCCCTCAGCCCTCAACCCTGAGCTGTCTTTAGCTCTTATAAAGGGGATGGGGGCACGGGAGAAGTAGAGCGCAGAGCCGTCCTGGTCGACCACGACTTTCACGATGTTCGGGTTGGGCGCCTCGGCTGAGGAGAGCGGCGTCATGACCGTGGCCATGGGGACCGCGTGGTGCGCCATGAGAAACGAGGCCACCTGATCGATTTGTTCCGGATGAATCAACGGCTCATCCCCTTGGACGTTGAGGATGACTCGGGCATCCGATTGTCTGGCGACCTCAGCGACGCGCTCGGTTCCAGACCGATGATGTGAACCCGTGATGACGGCTTTGCCTCCAAACTCCACCACCGCCCTGAGGATGCGCTCGTCATCGGTGGCGACGATGACGTCATCCAATGTCCTGGCCTGCTTGGCTCGTTCATAGACATGTTGCACGAGGGGCTTGCCGTTCAGCAGGGCCAAGGATTTAGCGGGCAAGCGCGTTGAACCGTAGCGTGACGGGATAATTCCGATCGCCTTCATGGTTCGACTCCCATTGGTCGCTCACCATGATCCTGAGCGAGCGAAACGAGTCGAAGGATCATCGTCGCCTGCCGTCCAGCTTCGCCAGCAATTCCTTGGGGCTTGCCGTAGCCACCCCGACTTTTCCGACGACAATGCCGGCGGCATAATTGGCTAAGACCGCGGCCTCCAGCATGGACGCCCCGCTGGCCAACGCCACCGTCAGGGCGGCAATGACCGTATCCCCCGCCCCCGCCACATCAAAGACTTCCTGCGCCACCGTCGGAATGCGCGTGCAGCGTCCGTGCTGCTCCATCACACACATACCATCTTCACCCAACGTCATCACCACGGCTTCGCAGCGTAGCCGTCGCAACAGTTCTTGACCGGCTGTACGCACGTCCTGTTCGGCTTCGAGTTCCCGTCCCACCATCGCCCCCGCCTCCGAACGGTTGG
Source organism: uncultured Planctomycetales bacterium (assembly GCA_964624155.1). Taxonomy (GTDB): domain Bacteria; phylum Omnitrophota; class Gorgyraeia; order Aquiviventales; family Aquiviventaceae; genus CAZUWM01. Next base: position 4,827 of record CAZUWM010000005.1, on the reverse strand, counting down.
GGGTGATCGCGGTCACTTCCTGATACAGATCGAAATGTTCCTCTTTCGGATCGACCATGATGATCTTGCGACGAGACCGCGCCAGCGGAACCACCTGCTGGAGCAGCTCGCGCGTAATCACCCCTTTGCCATAATCCTCAATGATGACGGCATCCACCGCCTGCAGTTGTTTGCGCACGGCTGCCACCACCCGATTGATCATGGACGGAGTCGGCGCGCCCCTGGCCTCGCGATCGACGCGGACGACCTGCTGATGGTGGGCGATGACCCGCGTCTTCACGGTCGTGGGTCTCGATGATTCTCGGATGAGCCCCGCTGTACCGATGCCCCGTTTGGCCAACGTCTGCAGCAGGCCTTCGCCCCACCGATCGGTCCCGATAATGCCGGCCAATTGCACCTTCCCCCCAAGGGCTTGGATGTTGTTGGCGACGTTCGCCGCCCCACCCGGCATGACCGATTCGGATTGCACCCACACGACCGGCACCGGGGCTTCGGGGCTGATGCGGTTGACCTGGCCCCAAATGAATTCATCGAGCATCACGTCGCCGACGACGAGAATCGTCGGGCGTTGAAACGCTTCGACCAGCCGTCGGAGGCGTTCTGAATTGAGTCGAGGAACGTTCAGGGTTGGCATCCGTTTACCGAGTTCCGAGTTGTTCCACGACGGCACGCAGCAGTAACGGGATCAAGAGCTCATGATGGCCGATGATCGACATGGCCGTCCCTCCCATCAGGGTCGGACGTTTCAGCACGTTCTCGACCGGTCGATAATGCCGGATCATATCGAAGTCAAATGCCGTGAAGTCCTTCACCGAATGCCTCAGGTTGCGCGAGATCGACACCGCCTTCAAAAACACCTCGGGCAAGATCACGGCCGACCCCACATTCCCGACCACGCCTCCGCCGCCCAGTTGCGACACCACGTTTACCAGTCGATGGAAATCCGCCAGGGAGGCCTGACCAATCGCCGCCCCGTCCGCCGTGGACTGCTGATGGATGATGTCGGTACCAATCGCCACGTGAACCGTCGCGGGGATGTCCAACTCGTGGCAGGTCGCCAAGAGACTGAGGTTACGATACGGCAGCCGCTGTTTGCGGATCATGGCACCGATCGACTCGCCCAGCCCCCAACCCCGCTTGGCCCCCTCGCGGATCGCGCGGTTGATCGTCCGATGCGTCTCCTCGGCCATGCCGAACGACCCGTCGGCCAGCGCCGCCGCGACGTCTTCCGAGGTGGACCCCATATACGCCAGTTCGAAATCGTGAATGACCCCCGCCCCGTTGAGCGCGACCGCCGTGATCACGCGGCGCCGCACCATGTCAATGAGCAAGGGATTGAGGCCGACCTTCATGACATGCGCCCCCATCATCCAGAGGAACGGCTTGCGCTGACGGCGGGCCTCCACGATGGCCTGGACGATCCGCTTCAAATCGCGGGCCGCCAGGAAATCCGGGAGAGACTCGTAGAATTGCCGGAAGGAACTGCCCTTGCGGCACACCCGCGCAAACGCCGCCATGTTGACGTTGCTGCGGCGTGAGGCGAGCGGGTAGGTCTTGAGTGTCGTCAAGTCCAGGTGAGGCACGGATGATTCTATCAAAAACCGGTCAAATTCGTCAACCCTCACGGCCCAACACCGACGCTGCCGCTCCATAGACTTCGTCGACGGTGAGTTCGTCAATCGAGGTGAAGCGGGAGGGGCCAGATTTGTCCAAGACGACGTGGCGGGGGCCGAGCGGACGCCAACGAGCGGCGTTGATGCCTGCTTGAGCCCGTCCAAACAGCGCCACGACCGGGGTCCCGACCGCCGCCGCGACGTGCACCGGCCCGGAGTCATTCGAGAGGAGGACGCGGCAACGCGCCAGCAGCGCCGCCAGCTCCCCCACCGAGAGTTGACCGGCCACGTTGATCGGCCGATGGCGCATCGCGCGTTCAACCGCCTCGGCGTTGCGCGCATCGTCCCCTGAGCCGGCGATCAGCACAACCCGGACGCCGTGGGTTTCGATAAGTTGATCAGCGACCTGGGCGAAGCGATCCGGCATCCACCGCTTGGAAACGCAACTGGCCGAGGGATGGACCGCCACGAGCGCCTCACCCGCTTTGACGCCCTGTTGAGCAAGCCGTCGCTCAATGTCCTGTGAGCGCGTCGAAGCCACAGGCACGAAGGGCCGCAGCGGCCCCGAAGGATGGAGCCCCAACACCTGTAGGAGCTCCATCGCGTACTCAGCCTCGTGGCGCTCGCCTTCTTGTTTGTGATGCGGCACGCGATGGGTCAACAGCCAACCGTCTTTTCGGCCATAGCCAATCCGGGCCGGGATGCCGGCCAACCACGGAATCCAGTGCGACCGACGAGTGGGATGCACGACAATCGCGGTGTCGAAGCGGTACCGCCGCAGCCCTCTCGCGAATTGGATCGTCCTGAACCATCCGTGATGGACGCCGTCCTTATCATAGTCGATGACGTCGTTGAGATAGGGGTTCCCGTCAATCAGTTCTCGACACGCCGGACGCACCATCATGGCGATGAACGCCGTCGGATACGCTTCTCGGAGTCGTTGAATCACCGGTGTGGTGAGCACCACGTCCCCAATCCGATCCAGCCGAATCACCAGGATACGTTGTGGAATCAAATGTGTAGCCAGGCGTTTCATCTTCGAGTATCCCAGGCGGTCTGGATGATCCGGACACAGAGCCTGTTGACTCGCTCGCGCTGTGGAGCCTCCGGTAATGTTGAGCGCTGATACGCCCGCTTGGCCTCAGCGAACAGCCAATTCGCTTCCTTCTTCACGCGCTCCAATGTCCATTGACCCTGCTTGATGGCGAGCAGTTCAGCCGCATCGGGTCTGGTCACCCGTAACTCCCCATCCGCGAGGAATTCGATGCACATCCGCAGTAGACGGATCAGATGCGCCGCGTTCTTCGTATCATAGCCGAACTGCTCGACCAGCCGCTTGCGCTTCTCACCCATATAGCCTTGAAAGGCCAGATGCGTCATGCGCTTGAACTGGCTCTCCGCATAGCCGGCGAAGCTGTAATACACATGCCGCCCGACGAATAACCGACGCGACCGGAGCAGCAACTGACCGGCTGCCGTCACGGTGACATGATGCCGTGGATCAACCCAGAGCAGACTCAGGACGTTCGGGTTGCCTTCCAGCAACATCTTGACCATCTTGCGGACTTCGTAGATCACGATATCCCAGGCGCCCTGCGTGATCTCCACGGTCCCTCGGCTGCCGTATTCGCTGAGGCCGAGGTAATAGTCACGGGAAGGTACGCAGACCGCCATGAGATCCCGATCATCAATGCTCGTCGGCGAGGACGCCGGCACGTACATGCCGTGCGCGATGCTGCCTCGATACGCCGAGAGAATGCACCACGCTCCCAGCCCTGGTTCTCGCCGCACCAACGCCTCGGGGACGACCTGCTCGGCATGAATCGGTTCCACGCGTCCCATCGTTTGACCTGATATCAGCGTTTCAGAATTGTCTTGTCATATCAGATGATGATCAGATATAATGGAGCGAGCGGTAAGTCCTGCCTGAGCGCCTGCAACGCTCCCCTCCATGAGGGCATGAGTTGCAGGATCCTTAGCTCAGGGGGCACGCTCATTTTTATTTCCCCTTCCCCAGGTACGGTTGATTAAACCGCACCTTTTCCTTGAAGACATCGAACCAGGCAGTTTCTCCCGCCTCGTACGTTCGGAAAATTCCCCACGCGAACAGGTCAGCCGCTTGGATCGACGGCTCTTCATGGCTCGTCACGTGATGAATGAACAGCGGCACCTTGGGATCGAGCCGTCCTTGCAGAGAGCGAATGATGTACTGATTAAACTCAAGAATCTCCGCGTTTGTTGAGCGTGAGCGCGTACAGGCCGAAGCGTTGTGTGGCAACCTGCTGATAGAAAAACTGCTTGACGGTCAGCGTCGTTTGGGTCGCTTTCAGCTCCTGCTTGAGGCTCTTCGCTCGACCACTACGATTCACTTTCCGTCGAAGTGTTTTGTGAATCGCCCGACGGATCCCATAATAGGCGTCTGGGTCGCTGGTCGCCAGCAGGCAGATGGTGAAGAATTTGGACGGCTTCTTGTTGACGAAATCAAAGCCCAAGTCGCCACTTTCATCGAGACACAGGTACCACATTTACAACTTCCCGCTGAAGGCCCGGCGCAGGAGCGCCCGAGCGGCTTCATAGACTTCGTCGGCGGAGATGAAGCGCATGCATTCGTGGTGGAAGCGGCAGAGCGACTGCTCGCACGGGACACAGAAGAGCCGACGCTGGATCACGCGGTCGCGCGGGCCGGTCGGGCCGTATTTGCGAGAATCGGTCGGGCCGAAGAGCGCAAGCGCCGGAGCGCCCACCGCGCAGGCCACATGCAGCGCGGCGGAGTCGTTCGTCATCACCAGCGCGGCGTGTTGCATCAAGGCCGCCGTCTGACGCAGCGTCATCCGGCCGGCCGTGTTATGCGCCCGATGGCGCATGGACACCAGAATGTCATGGATGAAGGCGGCTTCATCAGCCTCGCCGGTGAAGATGACGGTCGCCTGATGGGCCTCGATCAGGCGATCGGCCACCCGCGCCACGCGATCCGGGTACCAGCGCTTGATGTGGCTCCGGGCGCCTGGGCTGATGACCACGAGCGGTCCGTGCCCATCGGCGCTCCACGTGTTCATCAACCGATCAACCGAGGCCCGCTCTGCGTCGCTCAACGCCAGCGACACACCATTCAATTCTTCTACTTCCTGAGCATGGCGTAGTTGCGGCACCTGTCGTCGTAATCTCCAGAGATGCCGATCTCGCATGTGGACGATCCGCCGAGGAACGGGCCAGA